>VFFS01000060.1 GCA_009392815.1 SAR202 cluster bacterium | reverse complement strand
TAAAGGTTTATGTCTCTGTCTGGGTCCTCACGATCTAGGAATAAAAGCTGGGCGATGATTGCGTTAGCAACCTGATCATTGATTCCAGTACCAAGAAACACGATTCTTTCTTTCAACAAAAGAGAGTAAATATCGTATGATCGTTCTCCTCTTGGATCCCTCTCTACGACCATTGGAATTAAATTTTCGGGTTGGTGAAGCATATTAGAATCTCCTGCACCATAGGTTAGGGTTTTATTATTTCTCGGATTCTCCTAGAGATTCCTCAGCTGTATCTTCAGGAGTGTCCTCATCATCGTTTTGAACTGGTTTTCCATCGGGATAGCCTTCAGCTATGTCTTCTAGTCGTGTCATAGTCTGTTCCATACGCATCGACCTGCGCATATAATCCATCATCTCTGCAGTCTGGCTTGAATCGGGTTTTTCCTCATCAGAATTAGAGAATAGTTCCTCTATTCTCTCGGTTATCTCGTCATCCGAAATATCTATGTTTTCCTCATCGGCCAGAGCTGAAAGCACGAAAGATCTTGTAAGTCTCCCAATAGCTTCATCTCTAGATTCCTCTTCAAGTTCTGTTCTGGTTTTTCCTATCGAAGTAAGATAGTCATCAAGCACCATGTTTGCCTGTGTAACCATTCTTTCCTGCTCTTCAACCATATGAGTTGATTCGTGCTCTATCAATAGGGGAGGTAGTTCTACTGTAGCCGATTCAAGAAGCGCCTGAATGACGTTTTCTCGATGTGCTCGTGAGGCTTCGGTTTCTGCTTCGTTGATAATGCTCTTATCGACTTCTTCTCTCAGATCCTCAAGAGACTCATATCCTTCACCTATACTTTGGGCGAACGCATCATCTAACTCTGGAAGAACCCGTTCCTTTATATCTTTTATATTAACTTCAAAAGATATGTTTTTAGCTGCCAGATTTTCGTCTTGAAAATCTTCCGGTATATCAAGATCGAATGATGAAGGCTCGTCACTTTCTAATCCGACCAGTTTGTCAGAAAAACCTGGAAATGGGCGTCCGATATCTTCATTGACAAGGTATACTGCATCACTTTCGTCGAGTATTACTTCGTCATCCAAAGTACCTTTTATTTGCGTGGAAACCATGTCTCCTGTTTGCACAGTTCGATCAACTGGTTCCCATGATGCAACACTGAGTCTGAGTTGTTCTATCCGTTCATCAATTGCATCATCTGGGAGAGATGGAGTTTCTTTTTCTACCCTAATGCTTTTATATTCTCCTAAATTAATATCAGGCTTTAGGGGGACCACTGCAGAAAATTGGAAAGGATCCAAACCCTCTAGGTCAATGCTTGGCATACCTACAGCATCAATATCCTCTTCCGTTATTGCCTTACCGGTAAGTTCGGGAAGCATAGAATCTAGTATCTCATTTAGTAGTGACTCTCGACCGAAATACTGTTCTATGATGCTTCGGGGAGCTTTACCTTTTCTAAATCCAGGTATATTGACGTTCTGCACCACTCGACTGTAGGCACGTTGCAGGTAAGGATCTATATCTTCGTCATCTAGTTCGATGTGGAGAGTTGTTTGGCGTTCTACAACCTCATCCTGAGTTATTTTCACGGGAGGCTCCTAACGGTCAAAACTTTTATTGAACAGCCTTGCAATTATATCACTCAGCTTGGGAATATCCATTTTTGAAGTTAAGACAGTACATATTTATAGTTGTTACACTAACTAAAAATGTTTGCTAAAACTATGAAGACATAAATAGGAGTGGTGGTTGCTTCGTATAACAATTGATATTATTGACACTGTGAAGTTTCATAATTAGCATCGGTATAGTACAGACTTTTGTGGAGTTCTGTTTCTGGAGTTATATATCTTCTAATCAAGTGTAGAAATGTCAGATAAATCTGAAAAATATGAAGATCAAATAGAGAAGATTTTGAAGGATTCTGGTGACCTTCCTGAGCCACCCCCTCCTCAGCCCCAAAATCCGTTGTTCGAAGATCTGAAGATTTGGATTCTTCAAAGCTTAGGCAGAAGCTTTGGAGTTATTTCCCCCCTAAAACTGATAGTTTTGTCAGCTGTAATGGGAATTTTGTTCATGGTGACAAAATTCCCGTTGTTTGCATGGTTGACTTTAGTCGCGTTTCTGGGAACCTACATCGTGTTTTTCCTGGGCCGAAGATCTAAGTAGCCCAGAAAGAACAGATGCGGCTCACTTACTGCTCAAAGAAGTAAGTCAGTTTCTCACAACAACAAACGTATCGCTGTTATACTGCGCATTCTCCCTCACCACGCTCCAACTGGTACTTCACTGTTTTCGTCCAGTCCATGTAATACTGAAGTGAATCCCGATTGAGTTCTGGGAGGTCTTTGAATTCTTCTAGAACTGGCTCAATTGCTTCTGGACCCACTCGGGCGACAAAATCCTTGAATTCCTCGCCATCTTTTCTATCATTTTTATAGTGAGAAAGAATCTTTCCTATAGCTTCTGGAACACGCTTTGCTGGTATTTTAATTTTTGCACGTTGACCTATTCGAGTGTCTCCACCGTCGAAGCTACCGCCCAAAAATAATTCATATGCTGGAACTTGTCCCCCTGGGCCCTTGGCTGCAGCGCCGTGGAATCCAATATCACCCACATGGTGTTGTCCACATCCGTTCGGACAACCAGACATTTTTATGTGCATTTTGCGGATTAGTGGATCGCTGGTGTCGATCGATTCCACCATTTCACTGATAGCGCTTCCCAGTCCCATAGAGGATGTGATTCCTAGTTTGCAGCTATCGGTGCCTGGGCACGATACGATATCAGTTATTTCATGTGCACCAGGATCACCGAGTCCAATTTCATTCAGTTTTTCCCATACCTCGTACAGAGATTCACTAGGGACCCATCGGAAAGCAAGGTTCTGCTGGTGAGTGAGTCGCATCCGCCCACCTGCGTATTTTCGAGACATATCTGCCAGCTGGTGAAATTGATTGTTGTCAACATCACCGAGTGGCAGCTTAACCATAACTACTTTATAGCCATCTTGTTTTTGTGATTTGACGTTGGAGTCCATCCATCTGTCAAATTCCTTGCCGGAGCCAGTTTTATAATCGCCCTTCAGGGAAGGGGCATCCTTGGATTCGTCCTCAATGAAGAGTAGAGGTGTCGGATCGAACGACTTTTGTGTCCATTCTCCTTTTAATTCTTCTTCTACCTGGGCCCTGAATTCATCCATTCCAATTCGGTCTATATAGAACTTTATGCGAGCCTTCATACGGTTCTTTCGTAGTTCGTCAGTTTTATGAAATATGCGTATGACTGCTTCGGTGACTTTTATATATTCCTCAACAGGGACAAATTCATAAAGTGCCTGTCCAAGTTTTGGCATGATGGCTGTACCACCACCTGTGACCATTTTGAACCCTTTTTTACCGTCTTTAATCTTGGGTATAAAGCCCATATCGTGAATCGCCGATATGGCATAGTCATCGTCGCTATCTGAAAAGGATGTTTTAAATTTTCTGGGTAACGATTGGGTGAAAGGATGCCTGACGAAATACCTAGCGTATGCAGCAGCGTAGGGAGTAACGTCAAATGGCTCATCAGGATTGACTCCTGCCATTGGTGAACCAGTAACGTTTCTGACAGTATTTCCGCAGGCTTCTCTTGTCGACAATCCGACATCCCCGATCAGTCTCATTATTTCGGGGGTTACTTCGAGAGGAATGTGATGAAACTGGAAGTTCTCTCTTGTTGTTACATGTCCTTTTCCAAGGGGAGCGTATTTTTCAGCTAATACTCCCAAAGCATCCATCTGATCAGCGTTGATGCCTCCAAAAGGAGCTTTTATTCTTAGCATTTGAGAGTCAGCTTGCCGCTGGCCATAGACCCCTTGCCTCAACCGGTAGGCCATGAAGTCATTAGGATTCCACTCTCCTGCTTGGAACCTAGCAACCTGTTCTTCGAAATCTACGATCTCTTCTGGAAGTATCTCTAGAATTCCTTCTGTTTTGGGCTGCCATTCAGCAGTAGCCATGTCCAAATCTCCTTCTATATTTCAATCATCAAACACCACTAGTAAGAGGGATATTAATTTGTCTACGTTAACAAAAAATATCGAATCTAAAAATTGGTGAATAAGTTCTCAGTTTTATTAGTGATTTACTGTAGCAATCACAGGCACGGCTGTCAATTAAGTTAGGCACGAGAAGGATCGTATAATATTTATTAGAATTGTGATTGTCATATTAAGTTAAGTTAGGGAAATGTTTTTGTTTAACATACCTATATATTTCGCTTTTACCGCTGGGATTATTGCAGCATTCAATCCATGTGGTATGGCGATGTTTCCTGCCTATGTTGGGTATCAGATTGGTTCTAACGTGAGGACTGACGGCATTTTAAGGCTGGCTCTTACGGGCTTGACCAGAGGGGTTGCGGTAACACTCGGGTTTGTCATTGTTTTTGGGTCGCTAGGGTTAATTTTGGCTATTGGAGGAAGATTCATATCCCCTATTCTGCCCTTTTTGGGATTTGGCGTAGGGGTAGGAATTAGCGTAATTGCGTTATGGATGCTTTGGAAGAATAAAACCCTGTCTTTTTCACGATTCTCTAGATTCGAGGCGGGAGGATTGGCCGATGTTCCGGGTACTTTTTTGTTTGGTATAGCTTATGCTTTGGCTTCAGTGAGTTGTGCACTTCCTATATTCTTGGCAGCCATTGGCATTGTGGTGGGATCTGGACTTACTGTCGGAACATTTTTTGAAGTCGTTTTGGGGTCATTAGCATATAGTTTTGGCATGGGTCTCGTCATGACGGGTGTCACTATCTCGGCTTTGTTTTTTGAAAATTCTCTTTCCCAATTGGTTGCTAAAGCAACTATTTATGTGGATATATTGGGCAAAATAGCCATGCTGATGGCAGGCTTGTATCTTGTGTGGTACTGGATGCTAGGTGATGGCAGGGTTATTCTAGAAATTCGACTGGATCAGTTAATTCGGTGACTGAAACTCGGAGAGGGCACTATAATCACGCCATCTCCGAGTTCAACTGTATTATTACTTAGGGTTTTATGACCCTGCTACTACGGGGTTCCTAAGAACTCCTACACCACTTATTTCAACTTCAACTACATCTCCAGGATGTATGTCACCAGGTGTGCCAGGTGTTCCAGTCATTATGACGTCACCTGCGTTTAGAGTTATTACAGCGCTGACGTATTCAATTATCTTCGTTACCGGGTGCAAAAGGTCGGATGTGTTTTGATTTTGTTTCTCTTCCCCGTTGACTCGGCAGGTTACTTGTATGTTTGTGGGGTCTAGGTCGGTTGTCATCCAAGGACCAATAGGCCCAAATGTGTCAGATGATTTCGCTCTTGCCCATTGCAGGTCATTTTGCTGCCAATCTCTTGCTGAAACGTCGTTCCCACATGTGTAGCCAAAAACGTAGTCTAATGCGTTGCTTTGACTGGCACCTTTACACTCTTTTCCTATCACAAGTGCTAGTTCGGCCTCCGGTTGTATATTGACTCCTTCGTCCAGTGCCACCTTCGGTATAACTATATTCTCATCCTGGGCTATGACCGTCGTCGACGCTTTGAGGAAAGGTTCTGGAGCCTTTGGCCCGGGTCTTCCACCTAAGTGACTTTTGTAGTTAAGGCCTATGGCCACTACCTTGCTGGGATCTGTAGGCGAAAGTAGTTTAACTTCAGAAACTGAGTGTGTATTTCCTGTTTCAGAGTAGTCCTCTAAGGGTGAATTTGAAATTTCCTTCAGTACTTCCCCATCCAGAATCCCATGGGTCACGGTCCCGTTTGCTATATAGCGTGCGTAGGTTGTCATTGGTATCCTCCCTGTTTATAACGGTGCTATTACCCATCGGTTCATTTTTGTGGGCAAAGGGTAGTTTAACTGAACGATGTCACCTGTGCTACACCATAATTGTTATTCGATTAAAGCGGGATCCTTTAAGCCGGCTTCCTCAAACCCTTTTGCTCGTAAAACACAGCTGTCACAAGTTCCACAGGGACGGTCGTTACCTTGATAGCAACTCCAAGTCAGGTGGATTGGCGCTTCAATTTGCACTGCCATATTAGCAATATCAGCTTTCGACATTGTGATGATCGGTGTCTGAACTTGGAAATTGATCCCATAAGACTGGGCGATTTTACTCCCTTCGTTTAAGGTTTCCATCGCCTTTTCGTAGAACTCTGGTCTGCAGTCTGGATAGCCGCTGTAGTCTATAGCGTTTGGAGCCATATATATATTTGCCCGTATAGTGGATGGGTTTTCCCCATGCACCTCTATGGCATTGAGGATAGTGCTTTCCATGTAGGCTGCCGCTAGAGAAAGGAATATAGTGTTCCTCAATGGGACATAGGTGATTGGCACTTCATATCCGATCCTGCTTTGTGACATGGGTTCTGGTATTGGGAATCTTTCAGGGTTAGTTAAAGCGGAGTACCATGCAATTTCCCCCAAAAATGAAATATCCATCAGTTGATGGTCGAGTCGTAGAAAATCAGCAATGCGTTTCGCACACTCTACTTCTTTACTATGACTTTGACCGTAATGGAACGTAATAGAGGATAGATTTTCCACTTGCCCCATTGCTAGACACGTTACTGTAGTTGAATCCAATCCTCCAGATAATAAAGTTACGCCGTATGAAGACATTAAGAATTATTCACCATATGAGGCTACGACACTGGTGTGAAGGCCGCCTCTAATTTTGTAATCTAGCTCTACGGACATACTGATCGGCTCACACACATTTTTCAGGTCGTTTAGAATTATGTTTGCAGCGTGTTCTTGAACAACACCGACCCCGGTAAAGGAGAGTAGGTAGTACTTCATTGACTTCAATTCTATACACAGTTTATTCGGTACATAGCGAACCTTGAGTGTGCCGAAATCGGGTAGCCCTGTCCAAGGGCATACTGCGGTGAATTCGTCAGTATCTATCAAAACTTCTGTTGAAGATCCTGGGTATTCATATTCAAAGGCCATTAGAAGGTCAGATTTAATCACCTCCAGAGGGGCCGTATCAAAAGTGTCATTCAGATCCTGATACTGTTTTTTTAACTCTTCTATCGACGCCATATCTGCTGCTCCGTAAAATGATGTTATGGATAACCTTATGCGGTAAATAATTGTACCAATGGCAGGCTTGTTGCCGCTATGCCCACCAAGAAGGTGTTATATCTCTATGAAAACTAAATCTCAATGCTTGGTAAAAGTCTCCGGACTTTCGAAGTCTTATGGGAGACGGCGTGTATTAAATCAGCTTGAATTTGAGGTCGAATCTGGATCCGGTTTTGTTATCAGAGGTTCTAACGGAAGTGGGAAAACGACGTTTCTTGAAACACTTTCTACTATCAGCCGTCCTGACGAAGGTTCAATAGTAGTTTGCGGGGTGAGTCTGAAGGAGGATTCAGCCTTTGTGAGGAGTAAAATAGGACTAGTAGCTCACTCATCTTACCTTTACCCACAACTAACTGTTAAGGAAAATCTCGTATTTTTTTCGAGACTCAACCAGGTACCGCCTCAAGCTCTGGATGAAAATATTCTTTTATCTCAGATGGGATTGGATACAAGATTGAACCAAAGAGTGAGTACATTATCCCATGGATTTCAGAAGAGGGTGAGCATAGTTAGGTCAATGTTGCACTGTCCCAAGGTATTGCTACTTGACGAGCCTGAAACTGGATTGGACGAAGAAACCTTGTCAGTGTTAAAAGGGTTAATAAAGGCTTTTTTGTCTGATGGGGGCTCCGTAATACTGACGACACATTTAGAGAAGCTTGATTACGGCAGCAAAATGGAGAATCTTTTTCTGAAGAACGGGAAATTAATGCCGCTGTCATGAATAATCTAGCAAATACAAACGAGACTTAACTTGAAAATTTATTTAAGGCACGTGATGACCATAGCCTGGAAGGATTTTCTTCTTGAAATACGCTCTAAGGAGGTGGTTCTGGCTGTCCTAGTCTTCTCTTTACTGTCGATAGTTGTATTTAATATAGCTTTCGATCCTACACCTCGAACAGTTTCGATGGTTGCGCCCGGCATACTCTGGGTAGCACTTGCGTTTGGTGGGATTCTTGGACTCTCTAGAGCGTTCGCATTGGAGGTCGAAAATGGAGGATTCACGGGCACTTTACTGACTCCAATTGCGAGAGACGCATTTTTCTTTGGGAAGGTAATTTCCAGTTTTGTGTTTATGGCATTCGTTGAACTCATACTGGTGCCTGTAATGGTCATACTATTCGATCTCAATATACCTGTGTTTTTGTTTATTATTGTTTCCGCTCTTGCCCTTCTAGCAGTGTCTCTGGTTGGAACTTTGTTTGCTGCAATGGCGATTAATACGCGGGCCAGGGAAATATTGATGCCAGTACTTTTTTTGCCAGTTATAATTCCAGCTTTGCTGGCATCGGTTGAGTGCACGGAGATTCTCTTTTCTGGGCAAAGTTCTATAAATTTAAGTAAATGGATTGGGCTTTTAGCGGTTTTTGACGCTGTTTATCTCATCGTGACCCCATTTTGTTTTGGTCTAGTTGTTTCAGACTGAGATGTCACAATATCCTAAGTTACGGTTTTGCTCTAATTTTCTGGGTCGTATAACTGGATGAAATTACGCCTAGTATTATAAAATTTCAATTGGCTTTATATCATTGGCGTTTGTGAACGTATACACAAAATTGACAGTATAAATTAGCCGTTGATATATTTTCGGGCGGCTCAGTGACTTTCTGCTTTAGGATGTGCGTTCGCTGTTCGTAGAATAAGGCGCTACCATTGTTACGATTCATGTTAATGGATTTAACCTTATAATAGTGAGACGGTCGATCAATTTGGTGGGCCTGCCTTGCTTTTTGGATAATGGCCATGAGGAGGAGACTTTGAAGAAACAGGACTTTGTGGTCCGATTTGCTGGTGAAGGTGGGCAGGGTGTTGTGACATCTGCTGAAGGCCTTGCTCAGGCAATGGCACAGTCTGGGTATCATGTCCAGACATTTTCAACCTTTCCGTCGCAGATTCGAGGCGGTCCTACTTGGACACAAACCCGGATATCTACGGAAACCGTGCTGAGCCCCGGCGACGAACTTGATGTGTTGGTGGCCTTCAATGAATATGCTTATGAGAATCATAAGGATGATGTCGCTTCTGATGGTGTCATCGTCTACAACCAGGGCGAATTTGATATTGAAGATACCGATAACGCCTTAGGTATGGATTTTGACGAACTTGCCAAGCAGACTGGCAACAACCGGGCAGCTAACTTCGTTGTCATGGGGGCACTAGCTCAACTTGTTGGACTGCCACTTAGGGTGTTAGAAGAGTTCAATAGGGAAAGATATACGAGGGGAAGGCCTAGCGATCAGCAGATTATTGATTCAAATAACATGGCGCTATCGTTAGGTTCTGCGGAAGGAGATAAGAGCGGCTTCGTATTAGGTGAGATTGCCGAAGCTGTAAAGCCAGAGGGAGAACAGATATTAGTCAATGGCAATATTGCCATTAGTCTCGGAGCTACGGCAGCCGGACTGGAAATTTTTGTTGGATATCCTATTTCTCCTGCGACCCCCATTCTTCTTTGGATGGAACAAAATCTTGTTGGCGAAGGAAAATTTGTATACCAGTCAACTTCGGAAATTGAGTCTATAACGAGTATAGTTGGCGCTGGATTTGCAGGTAAGAAGGCTATGACTAGCACAGCTGGTCCAGGCTTTTCACTGATGGGGGAAGGACTTGGACTAGCGTGGATGGCCGAAATTCCACTTGTTGTTGTTAATGTTCAAAGGGGAGGACCCTCCACAGGGTTACCAACAAAAACAGAACAGTCTGATTTGCTCACGGCGCTTTATCCAGGGCACGGTGACATTAAACTTCCAGTCATAGCTCCAGGTACAGTTGAAGAATGCTTTTATGCTGGAATTATGGCTATTAACTGGGCCGAAAGGTATCAGGGTCCAGTGGTATTGTTAAGTGAACATGCCATGTCGGAGAGACGGCAAAATATACCTCTTCCTGACGTGAGTAAGGTGGAAGTGGAAAACAGGAAAACCTATGAAGGGTCTAATGGATACCTGAGATATGATGGGTTTGAGCTGTCTCCGATGCCTATTCCCGGTGGTTCTGGTGCTTACATAGCTAATGGTAGCGAGCATGATGCGATGGGAGATACTACCCATTTGCCCGCCCGCCACATACAGATGACAGAGCGGAGATTTAGTAAACTCGACTTGTTAAACGATGGCACATTTGAGTCAGAAAATGCATCTGCCAATGTGGCTTTAGTTCCTTGGGGTGGTTCAAAAGGACCTGCGCTGGCAGCTTATAATAAGCTCATAGATGATGGCATTGATTTGGGATGGTATTACAGTATGTATGTCCATCCAATGCCCAAGGAAATGCTTGATGCCTTAAAGAAGAAGGATCTTGTGATTGTTCCTGAGTTAAACTATATGGGACAGTTTGCAAGCGTTTTACGTTCTGAAGGTATAAAAGCGGTAGCTATTACACAATATACCGGCCTTCCATTTAAGGTTGGAGAACTAGCTACTAGAGTAAAGGATTTGGTTAGTAATTCTGTAGCGGAGGGAGTTTCTGCATGACGCTCAAGAATCCCGAATACGATTTCAAGTGGTGTCCAGGCTGTGGTGACTTTGGTGTTAGAAGAGGCCTGGAAGGGGCCTTAGAGAAATATTTAGCTGAAACGGAACAGCCGTCAGAAAATACAGTCGTGGTTGCTGGAATTGGGTGCTCTGGGAACATGGTTCACATGTTAGAGAAGGAACAACCTTTCGGCATTCATGGGATACACGGGCGCTCTTTACCCATATCCATGGGTGTAAAGATGGGAAATCCTGATCTAAATGTCGTAGTGGTTGCAGGCGATGGGGATTTTCTTGGTATTGGAGCTGAACACATTGCCCCCCAGGCTATGAGAAACCTGAACATTACCGCGATAGTTATGGACAACGGTGTTTACGGTTTGACAAAAGGTCAGAGTTCCCCGACTACGGATCTTGGGGTTATCACCAGTTCAACTCCATATGGAAAGATGGAAGAAAAAGTTCATCCACTTAGAAACTATCTGACGATGGGGGTGTCTTTTATAGGGTCCACTATTTCCAATAAAGTGAAAGACATGTCGGACATGATGTACCAGGCAATGTCACACCCTGGGTTCTCAATAGTTCACATTCAATCTCCATGTACTGAGTACAATAATACTTACGAGGCTTTGAAAGGCAGTGTCAAGAAGGGGATTGAGCCTCTTGCCTATGATATTCCAGAAGGTCATGACCCTTCAGATCCTGAAGCCGCACAGGAAGTTGTTAATGCAGACGGTATTCCATTGGGGATTATATTCAGGGATACATCAAGACCAACGTTTGACCAAAAGGTTAAAGACACAACAGGTTCAAAAGAAATGAAGTCAGTCGAAAGCCTTATAGAAGGATTTACAATATAGTTCGGTTACTGTCTGGCATAAAAAAGCCCTCTACAATGGGGGCTTTTTTATTTTACTGGGAGTTTCAGGACTCTTACGATTTATTTGGTAGTGAAACAACCGCATAACCTGGTGTGGTTTTTTCCCCCGCTTCATTTTCGAGCCATATTTCGCATTCAACTACATTTTCAGAATTTTCAACATATTTTTTTACTACGGTACCTTTAGCGAACACGGGTGTCCCGGGTATATCCATAGCCCGGTATTGGCAAGACAGCTTCTTTAGCGTTCCTTCGTGGCCTACATAGTCGGTCATCAACTGTCCAAGGAATGCGTTTTTAAGTGCTCCATGTAGGATTATGTCCGGCAGACCGTTATTTTTTGCGAAGTTAACGTCATAATGAATCTGGTAGAAATCCCCCGAAGCCCCTGCATATTTAACTAACTGTTGAGGGGTGGGATCCTTTCTCAAAGTGGGAACTTCCGAACCTTCTTCAACGTCATCGAAATATATTTGTTCCATAAGATTTACCTGCCCTGATACTATTCTGGTGGTTGGTAGCTTATTCCGGTTGTTCGTTGTAGTGCCGCAACGTTACCGAATTGGTTGACATACTTGGTTTCGCGAACCATTATCAGCATATTTCCGAATCGTCCTCCCTTTCTTTCATTGACGTCGGATAAATATGTCGTTGCAGTTATCGTATCTCCCGCATGTATTGGTTCGAAATATTCCCACTCACTTCCGCCGTCCACATTTGCTGGGTACGGACTAGAAACACTAATTTTAGGTTCTGGAGTTTCTACGTGAGCAATGGATCGCAAAAAAGTTGGAGGAGCTACTAACCCATTGTAACGAGTCTTTCTAGCCTCATCTTCTCTATTGAATATTGCGTTATTGTCTCCAATAGCTTGTGCGAACCTTATTATTGCCCCTTTTTCTATGTTATAAACCACGGGGTTGGATTCGACACCAATGGCATCTCTCATTTCCTGTGTAATTACGGATTCTGATTCCGACACGTATTTCCTCCACTATTGTGATCATGTTCGGTTCTTCTTGTAACTTGTTCAGGCTGCAAGTTTATGAACTCACATTGCACAGTGTCAAGAAGACAGATTCATTTTCCCTTTGACTACAGTTTGGTTAGTTTTGCAAGACTTGCTAGCAGTTTTTTAACTCCTGCATCGCTTTTGAATGCCACGGTCACCTGTAAATCATCTCCGGAAGCTTCGCAATTCATAACGATGCCTTCACCAAAGGTCCCATGTGATACCTTTTCACCAGCACTGTATGAACTTGTTGGGATGGGCGGAGCAATTTTGTTCACGACCCTTTTACGCCTAGTGGGTGATTTAGGTTTCACTATGCGATTGTTTGATGTGACCGTATTCTGTGTCCTCATGGTTTTTGAGCGCTTGATGTTTTTCCCGGGATTCGCTTGACTACTCTTTTGGTTCCGTGTTGTAGAGTTTTCAGTACTTTGATTGTCCAAACCGGGCATATGAATTAAATTTCTCGGGATTTCTGAAAGGAATCGCGAGGGGGCTGAGGGTTCCAAGCCCCCTCTGAATCCTCTGCGAAAGGCTCTCATCATATAGAGAAGAGACTGTGCTCGAGTCATACCTACATAACAAAGCCTTCGTTCCTCTTCCAATTCTGAGGGATCCCCGGTTTCTATTGCTCGCCTGTGAGGAAGTATTCCCTCTTCCATACCAACCATAAAAACCGCGGGAAATTCTAGTCCTTTAGCTTGGTGGAGTGTGATCAAGGTTATCGACTCTTCGGAATCATCCAAATCGTCTATATCTGATACGAGTGCGACGCTCTCTAGAAATGTGGTGAGCCCTTCACGATTTTCCATGTGGGCGTATTCTCTAGCCGAGTTCATATATTCTTGAATGTTTTCTAGTCTTTCTTCTCCTTGCTCCTGGTCGTTCTGGAGGTATTTGTGATATCCAGTCTGTTGGACCACAGAATCAATTAGATTGATTAAATCATTGTCTATCTTGCTGCGAAGACTCGTAATAAGATCTCGGAATTGTTCTAAGGAGTTTAAAGCTCTTTTAGACAGCTGGATTCCGAGTGTTTCCGTCTCTGAGTCGGGATCTGTAAGCTTTTCAATCACCTCAAACATTGAAAGGTTGTTGACGCGTGCAATTCTGGTGATTTCGTTAATGGTCCGCTGTCCTAGACCTCTTGTAGGCATATTGATAATTCTGGCCAGACTTATGCTGTCGTTTGGATTTAAAAGTGTCCTAAGATAGGCGGTTATATCTTTTATCTCTTTTCTTTGGTAGAACTTTATTCCTCCTACTATTTGGTAGGGGATTCTGTATTTCTGACAAGCCATTTCAAAAGTTCGCGACTGGGCATTTACTCGGTACATTACTGCAATGTCCTTTTGAGAATGTTTCCCAGAATCTAGAATTCTTACAATCTCTTTCAGAACTAAATGTGCTTCTTCATCTTCGTTATACCCCTCCACAACCGTGATGAGATTTCCTTTATCATTTCTGGTCCAGAGATTTTTTTCCACACGCTCCTTGTTGGCAGAAATTAACTCTCTCGCTCCTTCAAGAATTGTTTGCGTCGATCTGTAGTTCTCTTCAAGAGGAATGAGGTCTGCTTCAGGAAAGTCGTCTCTAAAGCTCAATATGTTTCGTATATCAGCGTTTCTCCAGGAATAAATGGATTGATCCGGGTCACCAACTACACACAAATTTCTATGAGTACCAGCGATTTGCTTGGCTATACCGTATTGGGCAATGTTTGTGTCCTGGAACTCGTCCACCATTAAGTAAATGAATCTATTTTGATAGTTCTCTAAAACACTTGGATTATTCAAAAACAAATCGTGTGTTTTCATCAACAAGTCATCAAAATCTGCTGCATTACTTTGAGAAAGAGTATTTTCATAGTTTTCAAAAACGCGCCCAACGACTTCGTCGTAATAATTCCCTTTTTGCTTTACAAATTGTTCGTAATCAATGAGTTGACTTTTGGAGTTTGAAATTCTGGAGAGAATATTTCTAGGGGCGAACGATTTTGGATCTATATCCAAATCCTTCATTGCTTTCTTGATAGTATCAATTTGATCATCGTCATCAAAAATTACGAAATCTCTGTCAAGACCTACTGCTGCTCCTTCACGACGGAGCACCATAGAACAGAATGAGTGGAAAGTGCTGGCAGTCACCCGGGCAGCATCACTTCCCAACATGGAAGATAGACGGTCCTTCATCTCCGATGCTGCTTTGTTGGTGAAAGTGACCGCAGCAATGTTATAAGGGTTAACCCCTTGTCTCTGGATTAGGTAGGCTATTCTGCTGGTAATTACTCGTGTCTTTCCACTACCAGGCCCTGCAACTATGAGGACGGGGCCATCCGTGTTTTCAACAGCTTTCTTCTGCGCAATATTGAGTTCGTCGAGGAAATTGGTGTCCATAGTTTTATGTGTGCAATTGTAGCACTATTGTTCTGATATTTGGTGGAAACTATGTTCTTTTTACAGGAGGTTTAAACAACGTATAGAGGGTTATTTTCGGTGATAATACGGGTTTCTTTTTGTAGTTCTTGCTTAAGATATTTTGGAAGAGCAAATAAACCGTCGGATGTCTTACCGTCAAACATAAGAAGGTCTCTTACCTCTCTTTTTAATAGTATTTGATCTAATTCTTTGAAGTTCATGGGAAACTTGTTTCCAGAAGGGCTGCCTATAGTGAAGCCCCATGTTGACCCGAAAGCGGGTACGAATACGTGGTAGTTTGCTGTTGATATGAATTCTTTGCTTATTGTGTTTGCTACCACTGTAAAACAATCGGTCGCAAAAGAATGGGCGGTTGGCCCTGACTGGACTACGATAAATCCGTTACTGTTCAGTCTCTTTTTGACAATTTGGTAGAACTCTCTGGTAAATATTTTGTGGGCGGGTCCGTCCTCTATTGGGTCAGGAACGTCAATTATTATTATGTCGAATGATTCCTTAGTCTGTTCGAGAAAATGGGCAGCATCGCCAATGATTAGGTTCATTCGTGGGTCTTCAAATGATCCTTTGTGATGTGATGGAAGGAATTCTTGGCATGCTTTAACGACCTGTTCATCTATGTCGAGCATAACCACATTTTGAACCGTATTATGCTTCAGAACTTCTCTTGCTGTAGCTCCCTCTCCTCCCCCGGCAATAAAAATGTTCCTTGGATTGTCATGGGATGTCATCGCTGGATGCACGAGAGCTTCATGATAAATGAACTCGTCCATTTCAGTTGATTGTGTCTTCCCGTCCAATATTAGTGATTTTCCAAATTCAGCACCTTCCAAAATAACTACTTCTTGGTATGGAGTGGTTTGTTGGAACAATATTTGCCCGCGTTTTTCTGCCTGAATAAGCTTAGGAGTTATATATTCAATATGCCATTCCCCTTTAGGGAAACTAAGAGGATCACTCATGCAGCCCGCGCTCTTTCCTGATAATGGTTGGTTTCTGGCAGTTCAAGCCTTCAATCAATACATTTGAAGCTTTTTCTATATCGAAGTCGTCTCCACATGAGAATATATCTGCTGAAGCATAACTATATTCAGGCCAAGTATGTACAGATATATGAGATTCAGCTATTGCCAAAACACCAGTGATTCCTATTGGTTCAAATTTGTGGAATGTTTCTCCGACTACATGTGCCCCGGCGTCTAGCGCAGCTTTGGTTAGCAACTTTTTCATAACTCCGAGGTCATCCAGCTTATTAGGGTCACATTTCTCCAAATCTAGAAGTAAATGTATTCCAAGAATCTTCAATTAATACGCCTTTGTATTTATGACTGGATATGCAAAAGAGTGAGAATAATTATACTTTGATTATATAGCAGGGTTTAAACAGGAATTGTTGTCGTTTTATTGAACCGATATGATAGGCGAAAGATCTTGCTCCAGGCTCTATTAAATTTTAAAAAATTGTAGGTACATATCATTTGAATAACGAAATAAACATTAGAGTTCTGTTGAAGTCCCGTCCTGTTGGGTTTCCTACAGAAGATGATTTTCAAATAGTGGAATCCCCTATACCGGAGCCAGAAGAGGGGGAAATTGTTGTCAAGGTCGAATGGCTTTCCTTGGATCCGTATATGAGAGGCCGTATGAATGATGCTAAATCCTATGCCTCACCGGTAGAGATAGGCGAAGTTATGGTTGGTGGGGCGGCAGGAAGAGTCGTTCATTCTAGGTCTCCAGCGTTTTCAGTTGGAGATTCTGTTGAGGGAAGGTTAGGTTGGCAGAGTTATGCTTTGTCGGATGGATCTGGAGTCAGGAAGGTTGATGAATCTCTGGGTCCACTTCAGACGAGTATTGGAATTCTTGGTATGCCAGGACTTACCGCTTATTTCGGGTTCTTGGACGTTTGTTCACCTAACCCTGGGGAGACAGTGGTGGTTTCCGCCGCTTCAGGTGCTGTTGGTCAGGTCGTAGGTCAGATAGCAAAGATAATGGGTTGTAGGGTAATAGGTACAGCTGGGTCAGATTCTAAAGTCCAGTACATTGTGGAAGAACTGGGTTTCGATTCTGGTATCAACTATAAAACACAAAACGTAGGTGATGCATTAGATCAAGAATGCCCGGAAGGAATAGACGTCTATTTTGATAACGTGGGAGGTTTGGTTACTGATGCTGTTATGGATAGATTGAACATTCGGGCCCGAATTGCCGTATGTGGGCAGATTTCCCAATATAATCTCAAAGAACCTGATCTTGCCCCACGAAACCTTGGAATTCTTACAAGAAGCCAGGCGAAGATGGAGGGATTCTTGGTTTTTGCCTATGAAAATAGGTACGAAGAGGGTTTAAATATGATGGCGAAATGGATTAAAGAAGGTAAATTGCGTTATAGAGAAGATGTTGTCGACGGTCTCGAAAACGCTCCTAGAACATTTATCGGTATGTTGAATGGGGAAAATTTTGGCAAAACGTTGATTAAGGTCACCGGATAAGGTAGACAAATAAGCATCAATAGGGGGTTGTTCCGAGAATGCCAGAGTTTCTTCCCAAAGAGTTAGAAGAATTTCGTGCTGATCTTTTAGATTTCCTTATCGACAAAGTTAATCTTTCTTCAATTGAACTCAAGGATGCCTGTCTTGCAAAGGGGATCTATAAGATTCCTCAACCGATTGAATACGGAGGTTCGGATGCGGGACCTTTGAAGCTTGCGGTATGTTATGAAACTGTCGCATCCGCGGGTATATCAAATATTTCCGATGTAATTGGTCCAGCTCCTGGCATATTATCGGGAGCCAACGATGACATTGCAAAAAACTATCTTTATCCGATGCTCCGGGGGGACAAAACAGGGTCGTTTGCGTTTACTGAATCTGATTCATCAAATCCCACTGTAGCAACTTGGATTGAAGGCGATCTTAGGATTACTGGGAAAAAGTCGTATGTCTCCTCTGTGCATAACTCGGATTTCATGTCTGTGGTGTTAAACGTTAAACATAATGATAATTCGCGTCCATCGGGACAAGCTGTATTGGTCATAGATACAACTACTGATGGTGTTGTTATCGGTGAACCGTTTGTAAGTCTAGATGGTAGTGCCCATTCAGAAGTAACTTTCAACGATGTTATTGTGAGTTCTAATCACGTGGTGGGAGCAATTGGCGAGGGTATTCCAAGAGCTATTGGGGGAATTTTGAAAGAGCGCCTGGAACAGGCAGCCATAGCAACTGGCATGGCTATATATGCGATGTCGCTTGTAGCGGAAAATTTAATGATTTCCCATAGATCTGGGGGAACGTTGGGGGATTTAGAAGGGGTAAGACTTCGTTATGGAGAAATGAGGATTAATACATTTGCCACGAGGGCTACTTTGTATAGAGCTGCGAGGATACTTGAAAAGGATCAAGACTCCATAAATGAGGTTACGTCCGCCAAGGTTTTTTGTACAGAGACCTCTTCTTCGATAATAGACTCAGCTGTTCAATTAGTTGGGGGAAGAGGTTTAATAAATGGTCATCCCTTGGAGGTAATTTATAGAAAAATAAGGTCCATGAGGCTAGCAGGCGGTGCAACCGATGTACTCAGGCTATCTGTGAGTAAGGGGGCTTTGGAATTTGATGCAGGGATTCTTTAGAGCTTTGGTGTTTCCTTCACTATGGTGTTTGATTTCCTCTTAGACTCAAGCAAAGATGTAAATTCTTTATAGCTTTTTACTCCACGGATCGTTTTAATGAATTCCCCGACATTATCGAAATATTCTCTGAATTCTTCTAGTTCAGAACCGATCGGATTTATTGATGAAGGTCCATCTGCATAGTTTCCTCTAAAAGCGAAATAAGCTTGGTTTATTTTTCTAATTGAGTAGCCTCCAAGTCTAAGTTGCCAACGCTGCCGGTCCATGTATTCCTCGGCTCCTTCGATATCTCCATTCTCCAAAAAAATTTCAGTTTCGCGCCTGGTTTCTCTTAATATTCTTGTCAGATGTGGATTGGCAGTCTCGCTTTTAGAATATTTATACTCATATTCACTGATATCTCCTCCCAGGAATTCAAAAGCCTGATCTCCCAGTTCGTTCCCAGCGATATTTGCGGCAGTCTCGTTGAGTGTGTACATATCCGGTGAGGACCACATATTTCGGCCAAGAGGATGAAATATCCAGTAGTTATGTAACCATTCGTGTGCCGCCGTCCTCATCAAGTATCTGAGGTCATATTTATCTGAAACAAAAGCTGGATAAGTTCCTAGACCTGAAAGATTGTCAACCAGTGCAGATGTCTTTCCGTCTGACTCTGCCCTAGATTCAATAAGGTACCTTTCTTCGAAATCAATATTGTTTTCGATCAGATGTGATTCTTCTAATCTGATTTTATTTCTAGGTGAGGAAACTAGAATAAGTGGAGGTTCTTCGAGTCTGAAGTCAGTGGGAGGAAAAAGTATTCCGAAAGCCAGTCCCAACCCATTATCTGTGGCGGCCTGGCTTACTGCGGCTTCGATTGCTTCCTCGGCACGGTTACGTAAGATTTTTTTCTGATTGGCTAGGTGAGATACCTTGTCATCTACAATTTCTGTGATATTTGCGGGTTCGGTTATTCCCCCAGCTATGAGTTGGGTTTCGATTCTTGAGCTCTCTTTTGTGAGCTTTTTACCCACTTGCAGATATTCTTTAACGATTAAATATCTTTCAGAATGAGAAGGTCTGTTTCCCGGGTACATTTCCCAAAGTAGGTGCATCCATTTTAACGGGACTGTTTGAAGTTCCCAGCGAAAAATTGAAAATCCATGACTTCCTGCAGCAGATTCCATTTTGGATGATGTAAGTTTACCGTAGGCAACTATGCTAACCACTAGGCATACTACTAGTATTAGAAACCATAAGAGTTTTGTTTTAAATAGGTAGTTTCTCATAATTAGGTGAGTCAAGTAACTTAATATGAAATGGGCTGTGATATCGACTTGAAAGGAAAAATGTGTTTCGGAAATAGCTTTTCGCTAGGAATGGAGCGGGAGACGGGATTCGAACCCGCGACAGCCTGCTTGGAAGGCAGGAACTCTACCACTGAGTTACTCCCGCTTGGAAGTTAATTTTAACTTATTACCGATTCATATCCAATAATAAGTGAGGACCGGTTTA
Organism: SAR202 cluster bacterium; assembly: GCA_009392815.1. Taxonomy (GTDB): domain Bacteria; phylum Chloroflexota; class Dehalococcoidia; order Lucifugimonadales; family UBA826. The sequence goes on along the minus strand of VFFS01000060.1, from coordinate 34,751 downwards.
TAAAGGTATAGATTATAAAAGCGACTTAATCCCTCATATCAACAGCTATTGAGATTACTTGATCTCGTACACTTGTATACGGTGTCTGTTTGATTCTGTGACTAGAAGCAGATTCTCCTTTTGGAGCTTCACTGAAACAGGAGACCAAAATAATTTTTCAATGTGAGCTGAAACTGTGTGTGGGTCTTCCGTATCCTCAAGAGCACTCAGATTATCTAAATTTGCGTTTTCTCGTGAAAGACCTTCTTCCTTGTTTGTTTCAAGAAATGCACTTGCCCACTTGGATAGGGTAGCTTGACCTTTCATTTCTTGAATCAATTCTGACGAGCTATTTAATACCTTTACTGTTTCATTGCCCCAGTCCGCTATATATCGGTTGCCTCTGCTGTCAACTACTATGCTGGAGGGGTGATTTAATTGGCTTTTGCTAGTACCCACTGCTGAAATAGTTTCAACATGTTCTCCATTGGAATCGAACCTCTGGATTCTGTTGTTTCCCCAGTCTGCTACTGACACTTTCCCATCGGATCCGACATCCACCCCCCATGGGAGATGAAAGTTTCCCTCTTCCTCTCCTTGTGATCCAATAGCCGACACTATGTCACCCGATAAAGTAAATATTTGAATCCTATGATTCTTGGTGTCTGATACATAAATATAGCTATCGATCCCTACAGCTATACCAGAAGGCCCATTCAGCTCACCTAAGTTACTCCCCCCAGTACCCCACCTTTGAATAAAATTCCCTTCAAGGTCAAATTGAGAAATCATGTTGGCGTAGTCGTCTGTCACATATAAATTCCCGTTACCATCTCCGGTTATTCCCGCCGGTGAAATTAGCTGTCCTTCTGAAACTCCATAGTGACCAAAAGTTCCGAAATATTCACTATCCATATCTAGAATGGTTACTCGTACACCTCTTTCACCATAGTCTCGGGACTTGTTGGTGACATAAATTTTGTCATTTTCGGCGACAAAGGAATCACTTGGGTACTCAAATCCTCTACCTTCCATGGCTACTATGCCGAGGGTTAGACGATAATCTAAATGGGGTTTCTGTAATGGTGTCAATTAATATCCTGTTCCTAGGCCATCTGAAACTCTCGAGTCGAGCCGATAAGCCTTATCACACCAGATATTTTTGCCCTGTTTTCTTCCACCCCATTTGCGAAGTCTGCCACCGCAGTTTTGGAATTGCTAGATAGCTTTAGGAAGCCTAATTGCGTTAAACATTCATCCACTATTTGTTCAGGTGTCGAATTTTCAGTGATTGCTTCTTCAACCGTATCTATTAGCTCCTTTATACCAGCATTTTCTTGGTTACCCAAAAGTTCGGAAGCAAAATTGATTCTTTCAATTAATGAGCCAGTATTAACCCATTCTTGTCCCTCGTGCCAGCCTTCCACACTTGGTGGATTATTGAGCTCTTGCCCCATCCACCCGATTTGCCTGTACCTGGGAATCATATCTCTATCTGGTATCTCGAACTCTCTTGAAAGTTTTAGGAGACCAACAGCGAATTCAGCTGGGCCTTTTACTTTTTTATATCTGGCGTTCTTTGACTTGAAAAAATCAGAATTGAATAAATAAGAAAGCATTCCCGCAATATTGTGGTCTGTGTCAAAGTAGGCCTTAACCAATTCGTCGATAGCTTCCTCATCCCTGGGAGCTACCTCATTCCAAGAAGGAACAGGAACTTCATCTGCAACGAAAAAGTGGTACAGATGTCTGGCGATGAATTTAGCGGTAGTTTCCCGATTGCATATGACTTTTATAATGTCTTCTCCGTTGAAATTACCTTGATGGCCCAAAAACTCCTTGGTTTGATCATCATGATCGTTAGGTAGATATTCAAAATGATAAGCTATCCGACCGTATGGCCAATCTGAATCTCTTTTGGAACGAACCATCATGTATTCTGTGTTCCCAATTGTCCATCCAGTGAACGCTTTTGCACATTCCTTTATGTCGTCTTCCGAGTAATTTCCTACTCCCATGGAAAAGAGTTCTAATAGCTCACGGCCCCAGTTTTCATTGATTGAATTCTTGTGGTTCTCCTGGTTATCTAGCCAGACGATCATTGCCGGATCCTTGGCTAGGCGTAGGAGTAGATCATCAAAGCGACCTAGCCCATGATCTCTAAACATTTCTATCTGGTCTGACAATACCCTTCCATTAATAACCTTGGGCACTCCAGTTGCGAAAATCCCATGCCAGAAAAGAGTCATTTTTTCTTTCAAGGGGGTATCGGAACTCATCATTCTGTATATCCAACGCCTGGCTGAGCCTGGGGCGTTTATCATGCCAGAAGCCTCTCCATCAAATCGTCTTACCAGGTAATCCCCCATCCAATTGGTTTCTTTGGGGGTTACCAGAGTCTCTACAACGTCTTCGTATGAGTATTTTCCATAATCTTCTAACTCGCGGCGAGTTGCCCCAAATCCGGCTCTTCTAATCAGGTGTGATAGAAGTTCTAATTTTTCGTCTTCTATTTTCTCCATATATTAACTCCCGCTAGGTGCCAATTAAATTACGGCTTTTCTATGAGACATTCCAACAAATTTATAAAATCATCTTAGTGTTCCCCAATCCTTACCCTTTTTTATCTCAATTGTGACAGGAACATCAAGTTCAATCGATGAAGGCATTAGTTCGGATAGAATCGATTCTAATTGCGGAATTTCTTCGTCGGGAACTTCAAAAATTAATTCATCGTGTACCTGTAGGATCATAAGTGACTTCATATCGGATTCCTGAAGTCGTTTTTGAATTCTAATCATTGCTACTTTGATCAAGTCAGCGGCGGTCCCCTGGATAGGCATATTGATCGCTGCGCGCTCTGCCTGACTTCTAATTCTAAAGTTGCGAGCGTTTACATCTGGAAGGTACCTTCTTCTTCCCAAGAGAGTTTCAACATATCCAGATTCTCGGCAACTCGCTTTTACGCCATCAAGATATTTCTGAATACCAGGGTATTTTTCAAAATAGATATCAATAAATCTTTTTCCTTCTTTTTGTGTTAGGTCTGTTTGACGTGATATGCCATGGGCACTAAGTCCATATATGACTCCAAAATTGAGTATTTTGGCGATTCTCCGCATTTCTGGTTTGACTTCTTCAATGGGGATTTCATAAACCAAAGCACTTGTGGCGCTATGTACGTCTTCCCCGTTGTGAAAAGCTTGTGTCAGGCCGGGGTCTCGTGAAAAATGAGCTAGTACTCGTAGTTCAATTTGGGAATAGTCGGCCGCCACGAGTGAGTGTCCGTCTCTTGCGATAAACGCTTCTCGAACGCGCCTTCCTAATTCAGTACGGACTGGTATATTTTGAAGGTTGGGTTCGTTACTTGATAGGCGACCCGTCGTGGTTCCTGTTTGTCGGTACGATGTATGGACTCTTCCGGTATCAGGGTTCAACATGTTGGGGAGTGCATCAATATATGTTGACTTGAGTTTAGATATCTCTCTGTGCTCCAGGATTCTGTTTAGAACCTCATAAGATCTTGGATCTGAGTCGACGGATTCACCCCTGTCTAGTAATCCTTTCAGATCATCTAGAGATTGAGCGTCGGTTGAAAATCCACTTCGCGTTTTCCTTGTTGGTGGTAGCTTTAGCTCTTCAAATAGAAGTTCACTGAGCTGTTTGGGAGAATTTAAATTAAATTCATGTCCTACCAGTTCAAACATAGTAGTTTGGATTTCTTGAAGTTGGATTCCTAGGGTGACAGACATCCCTGACAGCATTTGTGTATCTAGGGATACCCCATTACGTTGCATTTGAACCAATACTGGTATTAGAGGGATTTCTACCTCCTCAAATAGCCTAGATATATTCTTGTTTTCAAGATCTTCTTTCATCAAGTTGTAAAGTCTTTGTGTGAAATCGGCATCAGCAGCGGCATATGGCGCGGCTTTTTCTATGGGGACCTCTGCCATGGTGATTTGGTTTTTTCCCTTGCCGATAAGATCTGTTATAGGTGTCATCTCAACGCCAAAACATTCTAGGGTGAGCTCTTTTAACCCGATATTTCGTCTTCCACCCACATGCGCAGCGATCATAGTGTCAAACTGAAGTCCTTTGACCTTAACCCCGGTTTGTTCCATGACTGTTACATCAAAATTGGCATTGTGGGCTCTGATAGGAACATCGGGGTTTTCGAAGACGGGTTTTAGGACGTTAAGAACTTCATCCTTAGGTAATTGTCCCGATTCATTATGTCCGACAGGTAGATACCAGTTTGTTCCACTGCTTGTGGAGAAAGACATACCTACCAAGTCACAAGTTATTTGATCTGTCGACGTGGTTTCGGTATCAAATGAAAATCCATCATCGGAATCTATTTCTGCTACCAAGCGTTGAAGGTCGCCATTACTTGTAACTATCTCAAATTTCGTCGTCTCTATGGAAGGTTGTTGAAATAGTGACATTTGCCCAGGGCCAAGATCATTCGAGCTACCAACATTGGAGGGTGCAACACCAGGCAGTCGTGGTATCACTGAATGAAATTCTAATTCTCGAAGGAAATTTATTACCTTTTCCCTGTCATAATCTCCGAATGCCGCTGCGTCTAGATTAAGTAATACAGGGGCTTCTTTTACAATCGTTGTTAACGTCTTACTTTTGAAAGCGAGGTCCCTGTTTTCTTCCAGTGCCTTTTTAGCGCCTGGAGGCTTAATCGATTCAAGGTTTTCGTAGATTCCATCCAGTGACCCGTAGTCAGTCAGAAGGTTAATTGCAGTTTTTATTCCAATTCTGGGAACCCCAGGGATATTGTCGGAAGAGTCTCCCTGCAAGGCCTTTATTTCCGCCACGTATTCTGGTCCCAATCCGCCAAATCGTTCCCTTACTGCTTCTATGTCATACAGGGATCTATTTTGTACACTCGAACTCATCAATACTGTTACATTGTCAGTAACTAGTTGCAGAGTGTCTGAGTCACCTGTCAGTATCAAAGTTTTAATTTTTAATTTATCGGCCTGATTACTGAGTGTTCCGATCAAATCATCGGCCTCAAAACCTTCTAGTTCAAATATGGGAACATTAAAGGTCGACATAAGTTGTCTTACCCTGTCGAATTGTCCCCTTAGCTCTGGGGGTGTTGGCGGTCTATGTGCCTTGTATTCATCAAACATTTTATGTCTGAAAGTAGGTGCGGGTAGATCAAAAGTAATGACGATGTGTGAGGGATTCCATTCCGATAAAGACCTTATGAAGGCATTGGCAAATCCGTATACAGCACGAACATCTTCTCCAGTTGCGCTTACTGTTAAAGGTTGCTGGATGGCATGAAATGAGCGGTGTACAAGAGCATGTCCGTCTATGACTATTAGCAACTTTTCATCAGAATCGTAATTCTGACGAGTTTCGGGTGATTGGGAACTCATAGCCACTTACCCCAATAGATGATGAGCTTGTATGCAGCAATTATACATACGTATTTTGATGTATTTAATCGAATGGATTTCAGGTGATAGCCAATTTGCTGGTTAATACCAATTTGTCTTCTTTACTTACTTCAAAGTGCCTTTTGGAGAAGGTTCCGGAACTCACCGTTTCCAGCATTTTCAAAAGTAATTGAATTAGCGTCGTGAAACGACAAAAACTCTCTCATAGACTTAGCAACTTCGAAGAGCATTTGTTCATCTGGGATTACGTCTGGTTCTAGATGCATTGATCTTATGATCATGGTGCCAGTTTTTCGGTCTAGTTTTGGGTCAAATCTTCCTATAAGTGTTCCTTTGTATAGTATGGGAAGGCAAAAATACCCCCACTTCCTCTGGTTTTTAGGCTTGTAACACTCAAGCACTTGGGTAAACGAGAAAATCTCTTTGTCCCGACCTTTTGCCCAGAAAATATTGTCAAAAGGGGATAGGAAAGTGGTTCTATCGGCATTTAGAACGCCATCCTGGGCTAATTCTAGGAGGTGCAGGTTGTCTTTATGTATTAGTAGCCCTATCTCCTTTTTCGATTTGTCCAACCCTGTTATTTCTACGGCTCTTCCTGATCGAATCATTTCTTCAACGATGGGATTTGAAAGTCCTTGTTTCGTGTGAGTGTAATTACCAACTTGACTGGGCCGGCAAATGCCAGTTGCCTTTAATGACATTTCCAGATCGTGATTAAGACAGTCCTGATCAGTGTAATTTGTATCTCTGAATTTTTCAGGTATGTTCAGCTCAGTTAATCCATATACTCTTTGAAAATTGATTCTGTCGACCACTACTGTCATTCCAGAGTCGTTTAGATATTCCAAGGCTCTTTTGCTGGGTTTCCAGTTCCACCAAGAACCTGGAGTGTATTTGGTGTCGTTGAAGTCGGAAGCCTTCATGGGACCTTCCAACTTAATTTTATTTAAGGTCTCGTTAATGACCTTCGCATTATTCTTTTCGTTCGGCCAATTTCGCCAGCGCTTTGTCTCTTTTCGGAAATGTTTCTTCATTGCGGGTATTCTGTATGCAAATTCTTCTACGGGTATTATGCAAGCAGCGTGGTACCAATATTCAAAAAACTTACGGTTATTGCCATATGCCAATTCATTTAGCAAATTATCATCATATGTACCTATACGACTCCAAAGAGCAAGGAAATGGCTTCTTTTAACCATTTGCAAGGTGTCAATTTGGAGAGCCCGTATTTTTGACACAACAGAAGTTATGTTTTCAAGGGTGGGTGTATGGTTTCCACTATTCGATAGTTCTTGACAATGGAGAATCACATTTCGAATCGTCTCATTGGAATGAGTAGTAATAGACATGCTAGATTCCCGCAATATTTCGACATTCCTCTATGATTGAATTCACCGAATTCGGAGATTCTGATTCCGCGTAAATACGAATTAATGGTTCTGTTCCAGAGAATCTAATAAGTCCCCAGTATCCGTCCTTTAGGACGTATCTATAACCATCTCGTGTGTCAATTTCCGCCACTGCCAAATTTCCGATTTCTGTTGGTTGTGCTTTGGCTAGACGTTCCTCTATCTGGCCTCTTTCTTCTGGCTGGAAAGTGAGATCAATTCGATTGTAGTGATGAGGTCCAACTCGATCTATCAAGTCCGAGATCAAGTCAGCGGGGTTTTTATTAGTTTTCACCATCATATCAAGGATCATCAGCGCAGACAGAATTCCATCCCTTTCAGGTATGTGTCCTTTAAATCCGTATCCGCCACTCTCCTCGCCGGCAACAATCGCATCTTCTTCCATCATCACAGGTCCAAGGTGTTTGAAGCCGACAGGGGTATCTATTACAGGTACTTTATGTAGGTCCCCCAACTTGTCGATCATGCAGGTCATAGTAATTGACCTGACAAGGGTTCCAGTCATTCCAAGATTTTCCAATAAATGTTGGCATATCAACGCAAATGTGTGGAGAGTCGATATGTAATTTCCGTACTCATCAACCAGACCTAGCCTATCTGCATCACCATCTGTAGCCAGGCCTACATCGCCATTGGAATTCCAGATTATTTCTTTAAGAGGCTCAAGATTCCGGTCGATTGGTTCGGGCTGTTTCATATCAGGAAATGTAGGGTCCATCTCATTTCGGATCTCAGTAACATGAGTAGTCCCACCTTCCAGGAGTTGCCGAATATAGCCGGATCCAGCTCCATGCATAGAATCCACAATTACATTCAATCCTGCATTTCTAATACTTCCCAGGTCGACTAGCCCAGCCACGTGATTAAGATATAAAAGTTCTGGATTGACTCTCTCAACAAGGCCAACTTTTTCCGCATCAGTAATTGGGAGGCTTAGATATCGTTGGTCTTCTAAGACTGAATCAAGACACGTTTCCAGTTCAGTAATTATTTCTTGAGATGCGCTTCCTCCGTAGCCGGGTTTAAATTTAAACCCATTCCAGTCAGAAGGATTGTGACTTGCAGTTATTATGACTCCTGCTGCGCAGTCACGCCTCACCAGGTTGTAGCTCACCACCGGAGTTGGAGCAGGACGGTCACATAGGGTCACCGGTATTGAATTACCTGCCGCAACTTCAGTAACAGCAACAGCGAAGTCGGCCGATCCAACTCTTGTGTCATAACCGACCATTAGGCCATTGTCGGCTATTTCCCTAGATTTCAGATAGTTGCAAACAGCTTGTGTACATAACTTTACGTTTTCAACAGTGAAATCTTCCCCGACCTTAGCCCTCCAGCCATCTGTCCCGAATTGGATAGACACATTCAGCTCCTATTTAAATTGTGGCTACCTTACGTTTGAGGTTCCTTTTGGCTACAGACCCGCATCCTTTTTAATTGCATCTGCTTTATTTGTTCTCTCCCAGGGTAAATCTAAGTCCGCCCTTCCAAAGTGACCGTAGGAAGCGGTTTTTTTATAGATTGGTCGCCTGAGATCTAGGTCCCTGATGATTGCCCCAGGACGCAGATCAAAATGGGTTTTTACAAGATCATCAATGCTTTCGTTGCTGATGATATTGGTTCCAAATGTTTCTACTGACACAGATATAGGTGCCGATACACCGATCGCGTAGGATAATTGAACTTCAGCCCTGGTCGCAACACCTGCGTCTACGAGGTTCTTGGCGACCCATCGGGCTGCGTAGGCTGCGGATCTATCCACTTTCGTGGGATCCTTTCCAGAGAAAGCCCCCCCTCCGTGTCGAGCCATGCCGCCATATGTATCAACGAGTATTTTCCTTCCGGTAAGTCCCGTGTCTCCTACTGGCCCTCCAATGACAAATCTTCCTGACGGGTTAACTATGAATCTAGTGTCAATTAACAGGTGTTCAGGGACTACCACTTTTGCAACCTTTTCGATCAAGTCTTCTTCGATTGTGCTGTTGCTTACTTCTTCCGAGTGCTGATTGCTCAAAAGCACTGTGTGGACTCTTTTAGGACTTCCTTTAGAGTACTCTACGGTAACCTGAGACTTTCCATCAGGTCTCAGATATTCTAGTTCTCCATTTTTCCTCACCTCAGCTAATCTCTGGGTAAGTCTATGGGAAAGTGCCATAGGAAGGGGCATTAATTCCGGGGTTTCATTACATGCGAATCCAACCATCATGCCCTGATCTCCGGCACCCAAATTTTCTACTTCGTCTTCGGCTGGTGTGGTATCTCTTGCTTCAAGTGCCGTAGTGACGCCACCCGATATGTCTGAAGATTGTTCGTCTATGGCTACCATGACGCCACAGGACTTATAGTCAAACCCATAAGCAGGGTCGGTGTAACCAATTTCCTTTATTGTCTCTCTCACAAGAGAGGGTATGTCGACGTATCCCTCTGCTATGGTGATTTCCCCCATAACAACAACTAAACCGGTTGTGCACGAGACTTCGCAGGCTACCCTGGCCTTTGGATCTAACTTGAGCATGGCATCCAATACTCCGTCAGAAATCTGGTCGCAAATTTTGTCGGGATGTCCTTCTGTTACCGATTCAGAGGTGAAGAGGAAAGAGGGGGACTCCATGAAACTGGAACTCATTTTTTTGTCAACTCCTGACTTGTATGGACTTTGATTATCGATATTGCGTATTTACTATGTGCCAGTATTCCAGCTGTTTAAATATTTTTCTTGCTCGTCACTTAATTCATCTATTTCTATTCCCATAGAAAGCAACTTTAGTCTACCCACTTCGTTATCGATGTCCCTTGGAACTACGTATACCTGGTTATCAAGATTTTGGTATTCATTAGCCATAAATTCCGCTGATAATGCCTGGTCCGCGAAACTCATGTCCATGACTGCAGAAGGATGACCTTCAGCGGCTGCTAGGTTAATTAACCTTCCTTCACCCAGTAAATTTATTCGACGCCCGTCTGACATTGTGTATTGATCAACATATGGCCTTACTTCAGTTCTACTATCTGACAGGTTCTCAATTCCTTCTATATCAATTTCTACGTTGAAATGGCCACTGTTGGCTAGAACAGCCCCATCCTTCATTACCTCCACATGTTTTGAATCAACGGCTTTCATTCCTCCAGTAACGGTGATAAATATATCTCCTAGTTTCGCTGCATCTTCCATTTTCATCACCTGGTGGCCGTCCATTGCGGCTTCCAGTGCCCGGATGTGGTTTACCTCACAAACTACTGTGTTAGCCCCCATTCCCCTGGCGCGCATTGCAACGCCTCTTCCGCACCAGCCATAGCCTATGATCACCACAGTTTTGCCCGCCCACAGAATGTTGGTCGCCCGCGTAATTCCATCCAACGTGCTCTGTCCCGTCCCGTACCTATTGTCGAAAAAATGCTTGGTGTCTGCGTCGTTGACTGCTATAACGGGATATTTTAGTTTTCCTTCTTCGGCTAAACTTTTTAGACGTATAACCCCGGTCGTCGTTTCTTCCATTCCACCTATAACGTTTTCCATGAGATCATTGCGCTCTCCGTGAAGCATTGCTACCAGATCTGCGCCATCATCCATCGTCATATGTGGTTTCGTTTCCAGTACTGTGGTGATGTGGTTGTAGTACGTTTCTGTGTCTTCTCCTTTTATAGCAAAGGTTTTGATCCCATACTCTGAAACGAGTGCCGCTGCTACTTCGTCCTGGGTACTTAAAGGGTTGCTTGCACAGAGTGCGATTTCTGCGCCTCCATCCCTGAGAGCGATCATCAAATTAGCAGTCTCTGATGTAACGTGTAGGCATGCGGCAATTTTCAAGCCTTTGAAAGGCGTTTCTTTTTTAAAACGGGCACGTATTTGCTCCAGCACTGGCATTTCTCGACCAGCCCAGTTGATTCTGTTTACCCCGGCCGCTGCAAGAGAATGATCTAATACATCGCCTGAGTTAGAGTTAGTTGTCAATGCGTTTCTCCTAATTAGTCTAAGATCTTAATGGTTCTGATAGAGTAAATTGTCCTCGTTGGAAAGAGGGGTAAAGTATGTCATTCCCGATATCCCTCGGAATCTTTCATCGATATCATGTGATAAGAGAGATGTAAATCTTTCGCTACCAAAATTTTCGACCGCGTACGATCCCATTACTGACCCAACTACAGTCGCTCGCCGAAAACCCTCGGCTGACATATCTCCAGATTTGGAAAGGTATCCCATGAATCCTCCTGCAAAGCAATCCCCGGCTCCAGTTGGATCTTTGACATTCTCAAGAGGGAAAGCGGGTGCAGCGAATGTATCTCCCTCGTTGAACAATAGGACCCCATGCTCGCCTCTTTTAACGACTACCACCTTGGGTCCCATTTCTCTAACTGATTTAGCGGCTTTTATCACACTTGCCGCCCCCGTAAATGTCTTAATTTCATTTTCATCCATGAATAGTACGTCTACCAATTCTACCGTTTCACGGAGATTTTCAATGTGGTCATCAATCCAGAAGTTCATGGTATCTAGCGCCACAAGTCTAGGTCTGGAAACCATTTGCTCAAGAACATTCATTTGAATAAGGGGATCTATGTTAGCCAGGAACAGATAGTCTGAATTCTTATGACTATTGCTGAGCACTGGAGTGAAATCAGCAAGAACATTCAGTTTGGTATCAAGAGTCTCCCTTATATTCATATTGTTGGGGTCGTAGGATCCAGACCATCTGAACGTTTCTCCCACTGCAGTTGAAATACCGGATATATCGACTCCTTTTGATAGTAGGTATTTTCTGTCATCATCATGAAAATCTTGACCTACCACCGCCACTACGGCGACGTGGGTAAAGAAACTGGCTGCGACTGAGAAATATGTGGCCGACCCGCCTAGGGAATCAACTCGAGATTCTGTTCCTGCCGAGACTGAGTCATAAGCGACGGTTCCAACTACAAGGAGAGACACGTTTAAATATCGGTTCCTTGGCTGGTCGGATGTCCCTTTTCAATCCAGGTGGGGGTTCCTTCCTCAATGTTATAAAGTCTATCTGCTTCAATACCCATAGCGGCCGCCATTTCGCAGGCCAATCCACTTCTCACTCCAGCTGCACAGATGAACAGAAGTTTCTTATCTTCTGGTAACTCGTCTATTCTGGCCAGAATGTCATCGACCGTTATGAAAATAGCTCCCTCAACGTGGCCCTCTACATATTCGTCTAGTCGTCTAACATCTACAAAAGCATAATCATCGTTTCCATGTAAATCAGCGGCTTCGTCAACACTAATTCTGAAATATGGTTCACCATCTACTTGCCTTGGCATCCTCTGTTCCTCCAGTTTCACTCAATATATTTTCCGATTATTGGTTGTATTTTCTTTGTTGAAGCACTCTCAAAACTTAACTTGGTTATTAAGGCCTTCTCAAGGCTTTTCCTGCAGGCACAAAATATTTCATCAGTGTTTATGTTTTTACACAATAGTGTAATAAGAGACTTAGATATTAGGCTATTCTTTTTTAAATTCCGTATCACTAGATCTGCTGAGACTTCCTCTTTTTCAGATCTCCAGCAATCGTAGTCAGTTACCATCGCCAGAGTGGAGTAACACATTTCTGCTTCTCGGGCGAGTTTTGCTTCGGGCAATGCAGTCATTCCGATAATATCAGCTCCCCAAGACCTATATAAATTTGATTCTGATCGTGAGGAGAACTGAGGTCCTTCGATAACGACCAAGTCTCCTCCGTAGTGGAAGTTAGCACCTAATTCCTGGCAACATGTGCGAATAATCCTTCTTAAGTCGGAACAGTAAGGATCAGCGAACGATACATGAGCAACGATACCATCTCCGAAGAATGTATTTCCTCTGGAAGAGGATGCAGTTCTATCAATCAATTGGTCAGGAATGACTATGTCCATGGGACCGATATTTTCTCTTAAACTACCAACGGCGGAGACAGACACTATTCTATTTGCACCTAGGGTTTTTATTGCATATATGTTTGCACGATATGGTATTTCGTTCGGTAATAGAGTGTGCTTTTTCCCGTGCCTAGGCATAAAACCAACTTTTACCCCAGCTACTGAACCGGTAATAATAGAATCACTAGTCTCCCCAAAAGGGGTTGGTATATTTACCTCTTCTATTTGTTCGAGGTTTTCCAACTCGTAGAGGCCTGAACCCCCAATAAACATGATCTCTATCAATTAAAATCTCCAAGGCCAGTAAATTACGGCAAAAAAAAAGACCTCCCTGGAGAGAAGTCCCGCAAAAAACAGCTTACAGCTTCCCTCATCTTTCGGATTTTAATCCGCTGGAATTGGCACCGTTTTCCTGAGATAGCGGAGTCGGTTGCCGGGCGTCCAAAGGCCAGTCCCTCAGCCACTCGAAATAAGAGCATTTGTATTCAATTGTTAACTAAAAAATAGTACTAGAGCCGAGAACAACCCGTCAAGAAATCAGCAAACTTAAATATGTGTTTCTTTATATAGAATTTTTGCTGGCTGTGAGGTTATCCTGCTAATTCCTGAGTAAATACTCTGGTATACGTACTGTTTCACCAGTTAATGGTTCTAGGTAACGCTTAAATTCGTTGGTTGTATTGCCGACCGTGGCGAGTTCTTTAGTTAAAAATTCATCAGGTATGAGCCTAACCTTGCCCGCTACATTTTCTAGAGGAACGGTCGTTGAAGAGCATTCATATATTTGACCTGACTTCCTTTTTAAGCTCATTATGATACCCGTTTCGCCTGATTCCGCCCTTAAAGATGCTTCTTGGCCTATTTTGTATGCTTCGTCAGAATCTGTTTGTGAAATTGAGTCAATTAGAGACCTTTGGATGGTACCTGGTTTCTCGTATCTGCATCTCACACCAAGTCGTCTTGATACTTGCTCTGCTAGGTGTCGTGATGGTCCTTCATAGTATGCGTGGCCAAAGTCGTCCGTAAACCAAGGTTCCGTTTGTCCCCCTATAACTCCATTAGAACCTCTCGCGTTTTCAGCTAAAACAGCAACGGCGTAGCCATATTCCCTGTATGCGTATTCCATTTGTATAAGAAATTCTTCTTCATCTAATGGGATTTCAGGGACCCCTATATAGTGGGGAGGATCAAAATTGTCTCTTTTGTATAGAGTTGCTGATGCCGCTAACCATCCTGCATCCCGGCCCATAACTTCTATAATTGTGATCGGTGATGAAATGCCCATGGCTAATGCGTCTCTTCCTGCGCCTAAAGTTGCTTGTGCAACGAACCTGGCAGAAGAACCGTAGCCAGGGCAGTGGTCCGTTTCAACGAGATCGTTATCAATCGTTTTTGGCACGTTCACAATGGTTAGATCGTAACCCAGTGAACTTGCTTCATTTTGAAACGTGAGACTTGTTGCTGCAGAGTCGTTCCCGCCAATAATATGAAAAATCCTGATGTCATGTCTGTCTAGGAGTTCGAAAATACCTTTAGTGTCTGTTTGTCTAAGTTTTCTCCTCGTTGATCCGAGAGCGGAACCTGGGGCTGAACCAATAGATTTTATGCTCTGATCTGAGATATCAGTAATATCTGGTATGTTCCCCGTTAAGATTCCTTCGATGCCATGATCAGCACCAAAAATACGGGATTTGGGTGCAATTTTCTGGTAAGAATTAATTATGCCGGCCAGACTTTGATTTATAACAGCTGTGCACCCACCTGACTGCATCACCAAAATATTTCCAATGGTCATATTTACTTATTCAGGTATGGAACCCGTTTCTCGAACCTTAGATAATTTTTTCGAAAGGTCTATGAAGTCGTCGGCAATGATATCAATATAGTCTTCCGGCTCTCGATCGGTTTCAACATTAGGGCCGTGTTCGTTAGGCCTGGGCACGTAGGCTGTTCTCATGCCTGTGCTCCTGGCAGATTTGAGGTCATTTTTATGTGCAGCTACCATCATGACTTTTTCAATGGGTAAACCAAAAAATTCAGCTGTCGACAAATATGCCTCTCTGTCAGGTTTGTAGTGTCTAACTAATTCTGCGGAAAGGACGGTATCCCATGGCAAACCACCATATTTGGCCATGTTAACCAATAGCGCCACGTTGCCATTGGAGAGGCTACTTATTATGTAGTTCTCTTTCAGATATGTGAGACCTTCTACAGAATCTGACCATGGATCTAACCTGTGCCATGCCTTGTTAAGTCGTTGTTTCTCTGACTCATCCAAGGAGTTGATGTTATAAGTCTCAAGTAAACTGTCGAGGATCATTCTATGAAGGGTGTCTATGTTTGCCCACTCCAACTCCCCCGTCCGCACCTTGTTCATTGAGGGGCCATAGCCGGCCCTCCATTCATCGGCAAACCCATCCCAATCGAGTATGAAACCTTTCTCAATACCTACTTGCTTTATTTCTCGAGCGATACTTTTACGCCAGTCCACGACTGTTCCAAAAACGTCAAAAGTTAGAGCTTTTACTTCAGAGATCGGGTGAAAGTTAGCCATTGTCTACTCCGCGAATTTAGCTGCGACATGTCTTCTTTGAATTTTGCCAGTGGCTGTTCGAGGCAGTTCATCTACTATGTAGACCCGTTCGGGTATTTTGAAGTCTGCTAATTGTTGTTCGCAAAATTCCCTGATCGCCCCTTCGTTTGAATCAGATGAGAGAACCACGGCTGCTTGGACAATTTCTCCATATTTCTCATCTGGGACCCCAAAACACACAGCCTCCGAGATGGACGGATGTTTTATTAATGCAGCATCAACTTCCAAGGGGGATATTTTCTCGCCTCCCCTGTTGATAAGCTCTTTAAGTCTACCTGTCAGAGTTAATACGCCATCAGTTGAAAGTTCCCCTTGATCTCCAGTTTTGAACCATCCTTTTATGAATGCTTCGGCGTTGGCTTCAGGATTGTTGTGATATCCATGAGTAACATTCGGGCCTTTAATAACCACTTCACCACGATTTCCGGTGGTCTCTAAATTACCATTGTCATCCATGATCCCTATCTCTACACCTGTACCAACACCGACGGTACCTGGACTTCTTGAGCCGGGAGGTAAAGGGTTAGATGACATTTGATGGGATGCTTCGGTCATGCCATACGCCTCAAGAACTGGCGCTCCAAAACGCGCTTCTAGGTCGTTGAATACTGTTGGGGCTAGAGCAGCTGAACATGACCGTATGAATCGGAAGGACTTATTTGGAGCACCGTCCTCAGTAGCCCTCATTAGCAGTATTTGATGGATGGTTGGAACTGCGGAGTACCATGTGGAGTTCGTATCTCGCTGGTCTTTCCAAAACGTGCTGGCACTGAATCTTGGCGGAATAACTATTGTTCCACCGCTTCTAAGTGAAGATAGGGCTACACCAATCAGGCCATGAACGTGAAAAAGTGGCATTACCACCATGGCTGTATCATCTCCATCTAAGTCATACGTTCCCACTATGTTTGAAAGTGAGGCCATTAGGTTGCCATGGGTCAGAGGAACCCCTTTTGGTCTGCTTGTTGTGCCTGAAGTGTGTAGGAAAAGAGCTAGATCCTCAGCAGTGGGAGGTGCGACGTCAACGTTTTTAGAAAGACTAGTTCCATTCCTGGAAAGGGTGAGTTCACCTATTCGATTTCCTGAAATTATGGCTACAGGTATGTCCAGACTGTCGGCTGCTTGTATAGCCGCTTCAGCATCTTCACTAGCTATAACCAACTGTGCCTGAGCGTCTTCCATGAAGAATTGGAATTCATCGACTGTGTAAGCAGAATTGAGAGGAGCAGCTATTGCGCCAGCTCTTGTAACAGCAAGAAATGTCACCATGAAATCCAGGCCGTTGCCTAAGACAATTGAAACCGCTTTTCCTCTTTCTAACCCACTACCAGCCAATAGTCCCGCTATTCTCTCTATCTCATTAGAGAATGATTGGTAGGTGGCAGATTCTGATCCAGGTATGATTATTGAATTTTTGTTTGCTGGATGGCCGTCTAATAAATTTGCAAGAGTTACCAAATCTAAGTCCTCCTAATATCGAGGTCGTTATGTTTAACCGCTACTGTCACACTGCCTGTTGTCTATGTCAATATCTCACTTGACGGAATATTATCAGCTTAACTTTTTGTTCCATTTGATTGCATCAGCAATTCCCTGTTCGATTGACATTCTAGGTTTCCAGGCTAATTTATTCCAAGCATTGTCGCCGTTTGCGTACGCCCCTGCTGTGTCTCCAGGGCGGGCATATCCGTTAATTCGTTTTATTTCAGTGCCTGAAACTTCTTCGAAAGCCTCTAAAAATTCCAGAACGGTTGTTCCTTGGCCACTACCTAAATTTATGATTGAATATGGATTTTCCCCAGTTACCAAGTTGTCAAACAGTTCCAACGTTTTGATGTGTGCTTCCGCTAAATCCCAAACATGAATGTAATCTCTCAGAGCCGTGCCATCTCTAGTGGGCCAGTCAACTCCTGCTATCTTGAAAGCAGATTCTTCTCCCTGATGTATGGATAGTAATTTTCCCAATATGTGTGTGGGAGAATCGGCAGATGGCCCGGAGCGCATTTTGGGATCAGCTCCTATTGGATTGAAATATCGTAGTGATATCGCTCTCATGCCGTAGGCAATACTAAAGTCAAGGAGAGCCATTTCTAAAGCCATTTTAGTGCGAGCATATGGACTGTCTGGACCCAGTGGGGACTCTTCAGTAACCATTTGAGTTGCGGATGATTCATAGACCGCGGCGGTGGAACTGAATATAACTTTTATCCCAGAATCGGAGGCAAACTTGAATAATTCCAGTGATTTGGAGACGTTTTCGTGATAGTACCGGTAGGGTTTCTGTACGGACTCTGGGACTACTATAAGTGCAGCGCAGTGGATAATAGCTCCGATATCTTGGTGGTCATGGAAGATTGATTTTAGGGCTTTCGAATCGGAAATATCAGCCTGGTAAAAGATCTTTTTTTCTGTAAAGGCCTTATTGCCAGTAATTAATGAATCGATTATTACAGGGATATGTCCATTATCTTCAAGGGCTGAACATATCGTGCTACCTATATATCCGGCACCCCCTGTCACTAAAACTTTCACTATTAGTAAACCTCCATAGGTTGTGATCACAGCGGCCCTATCTCGGTGCATATACAACACCTTGTTCATTCTATCGCTAGCCCTATTCAAATGTCCCCGTTTAGTGCTAGCCTTTGCCCTTGGAAGCGATATTAATGCGTGAGTATACAAGGGAGACCAGATGATTCATGAGATGAGAACCTACGATTTAAAGCCCCGAACCGTTGATATTATGGGTGACAGGCTCCGCGAAATGTTGGATGGGAGACTTGAGTATTCACCACTCGGTGGATTTTGGTATACGGAGATGGGGCCGCTAAACCAGATTGTTCACATATGGCCTTATGAAGATGCTAATCACAGGGCCGATGTTCGTTCAAGAGCAGTAGAAGATGGTGCCTGGCCGCCAAATTCTACAGACATTATGGTTAATATGAATTCCGAAGTGTTAATTCCTGCGCCTTTCATGCCTCCTTTGGAACCTCGCAAAGTAGGGCCTATCTATGAGCTTAGGATTTACACATATGGTGTTGGAGATATTCCAAAGGTCCTAGATGCCTGGTCTGATGCTATAGAGGAGCGCCAAAAGTATTCCCCGTTAGTGGGCTGTTGGTATTCAGAAATCGGTAATTTAAACCGGTTTATGCACATGTGGGCGTATGAGTCCTTTGAGGAACGGAGCAGGATAAGAGCAGAGACTCGGGAGAAGGGGATCTGGCCACCTCCAGGAAATACTGCAAGTCCTGTTGCTCAGGAGAACAAGATATTGCTTCCGTATGATTTTTCTCCACTGCAGTAGTAAGGGATGAATTTTATCTTGGTCAGACTTGCTTAATTTTTGAATCTATTCAGACTGAAAGGTTCAATATTGAAATGGCTCTGACCAAGGCTAACTAGGTCGCCTATTATTTTCCCCAAGGCGGGGCCAAGTAATATGCCTTTTCTACCTGTCCCGGTTGCTATAAAGACGTTTTGTTTGTCTTGAATAGGGCCCACAATCACTTTTCCGTCAGCGGGAAGAGGTCTGAGACAGGCTGTGTGCTCCACTATACGTGCTTCTTCTAGATTCGGAATCATTTTTGTTAAAGTTTTGATAACAGAGTCTCTTCCGATTGGAGTTGGGATATCGTCGAATCCCACGTCTTCTTCCGTTGTGCCAGCCCAAAGTAGACCGTCTGGCTTTGTACATGCATAGCTCCCTTGCCATCCCACAGAGCATTTGATTTCTAGGTTTCCAGCATCCAACCTTAATATCTGACCTTTGAGCGGTCTGATAGGTACCTCTGATTTAATCCACTCAGAAATCACTCCCGACCATGGCCCCATAGCCAAAACCAACGATCCACATTGGATCCTACCGCTTGTGGTTGATACGGTCACGGATTTTCCATTGTATTGATCGATTCCAATAACTTCTCCGTGTCTTATAGACGCTCCGAGTGATTCGCATGCCTGAACGAGTGCTAAAGTTAGCCGGTATGGATCAAGATCAGCAACACCTTCAGTGTAAGCTGCGCCTATTACGCTTTTTGATATGGCCGGTACTACCTCTCTTGCCTGTTGGCCATCTAGCCATTCTGATCTGTATCCGTCCTCTTGACTACGCCACTCAACCTGAGATTTTCCAGCTACAACTTCTTTTTCACTGAAGGCTAAATCCAAGGCGGGTCTGAAACGGTGTTGCGTGTCTACGCCCGTTAATTCGGGTAGGCTTTTAGCCCATTCTGTGTGGATGGACATTGCCTCTCTGGCCAGAGTGAGCTCAGGCAAAATATCTTCGGCAAGACCAGCCTCCCCAAGAGGACTTAAGCTTCCATAAGCGAATCCAGAGGCATGACTCCCGACTGAGTCACGCTCCAATATTGTGACACTAAGTCCGTTCTGGGCGAGGAAGTAGGCAGAACTAAGGCCTACTATTCCCCCGCCAACGATACATACATCTGGATGGTCTGGTTTAGCCAATAATTAAAGGGTCTTTTCGATTTTTGTAATCGCAGAGTCTAGCTGGTCGATAAAGTGGTCTACCTCATCACTTGTTATGCAAAGAGGTGGAGCCACAGGGATCGAGTCGCCTGCTCTTCCAAGTATGTGATGATCTTTGAGAATAGCCGAAGCCTTCTCAGTTATACCGGATTCTTTGGGGAATTTTTCTTTAGTTTCCCTGTTTTTCACCAGTTCTACCGCGCAAAGAAGCCCTAACCCACCTCTTACGTGGCCTACGATATCGTGGTTGTACAGACCCTGCATTCTTTCGTACAAATAGTCTCCCATTTTGGCTGAATTATCGACGATACCCTCTTTTTCCATTATGTCTAAATTGGCTATTCCCGCTGCGCAGGAAGCGGGATTTCCGCCGAATGTTATGAGATGCCTGAAGGTATCATCTTCGCCACCTTCAAACGCAGATGATATTTTTTTGCTTGCTATCGCAGCACCGATCGGTAGATAACCGCTTGTTAATGCCTTCGCCACTGTGGTTATGTCAGGCTGGATGCCCCAATGCTCTGTTGCGAACATCTTTCCCGTTCTTCCAAAAGCATTAATTACTTCGTCACAAATTAGTACAACTCCGTATTTATCGCATATCTCTCTTACAGTGGGCCAATATTCTGGATGTGGAATGTGTATCCCAGATGCTGCTGAAATGGGCTCTCCTATGAAAGCCGCTACTGTGGAGGGACCTTCGTGCAATATTGCACGTTCCAAATCTTTGGCACAGTCTAATGTGCAACCACCTTCAGATCCGCAACATCTTCCCCTGTAGCTATCGACTTGCTCAATATGGATATTACCGGGCATCAGCGGCCCGTAATTGGTTGGGGCGGCTATCCCACCGCCACCAAGACTCATGCAGGCATGTGTTGCCCCATGGTAAGAGCCTCTGCGACTTATAACTTTATATCGTGCGGGTTCACCCACATTTTTTTGATAGTTTTTGGCCATTTTCAATGCAGTCTCTACCGCCTCTGATCCACCACTCACAAAATAGACTCTTGATTTCTTGTCGGGAGACAGTGATGCTACTCGGCTTGCAAGTTCTGCCGTTACCGGGGTCACAGTCCCACCAGGTGAGTAGGATATCCCGGTCATCTGTTGATAGACGGCGTCAGCAATTTCCATTCTTCCATGGCCGATGTTAACAAGCCACATACCGGACAAGGTATCAAACCAGCGATTACCATCAACATCATCCACCCATACTCCATTGGCCTGATCAACCAAGGTAATTCCCGCCTCGCCGAACATGTCATCTGTCTGACGAGCGTGTGGCCAAAAATGCTCAGCTGCCTTTTGCTTCAATTCCTCAAGTTGTTCGCCCGATATGGTTGTTGTAGCCATACAATTACCTCCGCTCTACCTCTGCCGATTTAGTTTGTTATCCGACAACAGCTTAGGTTGCCTTGCCGATTCGGAATAATTTAGAACCACATTCTCCACATATCCCTTCCGTGGCTGCCCGACCGTTCTTCAACGTTTTTTCAATAGGGTTAATGACTTCACGTTGACCTTTACATTTAAGGCAGTAAGCTTGCATTACAGGAGGCCTCCAAGATATTCGCCGAACCCCATCTGCATTACCCGATTATCTATACCTGTGGGCCTACGAAATGGAACTGCGGAGCGTCCCGGCATTATATAGAGGAAAATGTAAACTGGACAACCCACCATTTTAAATATCCTTTCTTAGCTTTAATCTCTAGAGATGAGATTTCCCCATACTCTTTTTTATATTTAGTGCATACTAACTATTTTAGTAAGTATACTCATAGTAGGGTGATGGTTACTATAAAGTTCGGATAATATGTCATCAGTCTCAAAACCTTTATATGCTTTGGGAAAATTAGGATTGGTTACACAGAGATATTTATGACGGAATCATAATAAGATGGTGTGTATGGAAAAGAAAAAAGTTCTTATAACTGGCATTACAGGATTGGTTGGATCCGTATTAATGAAAGGCCTCAGGGAAGAGTTTGATGTGACAGGCATTGATCTCAGAGTTTGTCCAGACGTGAAAACTTTGGTTGCTGATTCCACCAACCTGGATGAAATAATATCGGCCTTTGAGGGTGTTGACACAGTGATAGACCTTGCAAGTGAGCCAAGCAATTTTGCTCCTTGGGATGTGATTTACGCAAACAATTTGAGATGTACATTCAATGCATTTGAAGCGTCTAGGATTGCAGGGGTTAGGAGGGTTATTTTTGCAAGTTCCAACCACGCTACAGGCAATTACGAAAATGATAGCCCCTATAGTGAAATAGTGGCTGGTCAATATGGGGCATTAACCCCAGGTTCCTTTGACTTAGTTACTACGGATATGCCTATAAGGCCTGATGGTCCTTACGGCATAGGGAAGGCTTTTGGAGAGGCGACTGGTCGGTACTATTCAGACGAGCATGGGTTGTCGGTTATGTGTCTGCGAATAGGAACATTGAATGCCGAGAGCAGGCCTACAAATTTGAGACAGTTCGCCACACTGCTTACTCACGGCGATTTAGTTAGGCTTGTCAAGGCCTGTATCGGAGGGCCAGATTCAATTCGATTCGCGATATATTACGGGGTGTCTAACAATAGTTGGAGGTTCTGGGACATCAGTAACTCCCAAACCGACATAGGATATGCACCTGAAGACAATGCTGAAGACTGGAGATAGTCTCACAGTGGGGGTTTTTAGAAATAGATAAATGGAGGCTTATATCAAATTGGCTTAAGTCCTCACCTACTGGAAGTCTTGCTCCATCTTTAACACTTTATCAAGTCGTCTCTGATGACGTTCTTCTCCCGTGTACTCCGCTCCAGTAAACGCTTTGACTAGTTCTCTAGCTACTTCACTTCCAACGATTCGAGATCCCAGGCAAAGAACATTCATATCATCATGTTCCACCCCTTGATGAGCAGAATAAATGTCATGACACACAGCCGCCCTGACACCTTTCACTTTGTTTGCAGCTACTGATGCTCCGACTCCGCTTCCACATACCATTATGCCTCTTTGGCTAGCACCTGTAGAAACATGTTTTGCCAGGAGCTTGGCGTAGTCTGGATAATCATCGAGGGGATCATGAGAATGTGGCCCAACGTCAACAACCTGGTGCCCAAGTTCATTGAGTAGCAAAGAAATCTCTGACTTGAGCTCGTATCCGTTGTGGTCTGCTGCTACTGAAATTTTCACTTTTTGTCTCAACTTTAATTATTCTCAGATTGTAAACGACTTCAGGGTTACAGCACTAGAGTGTAGATTTGCCACATTATTCTAATCAATTCTAAGGAAAATAGGGTGATAGAATCGCGAACAACGAATAATTGGGAGTGAGAATCTGATGTCAGTTGCAAGATTAGAAATCAATCACCGTGCGCCATTCGAGTTTGGTAGGTCTTTCGGAGATGTGGGCTCCTACACCTACTTGGAGGGGAAAGCATATTTTGAGGTGGATCCATCACATGAAGCGAATAATGGAATAACGGATTTGGCCTTAGCCCCTGTAAACTCTGGTGGTAAAGTCGAATTTTCAGCAGATTTTTCTATGTTAAAACCTACAGACCCGAAGGCCGGTAGGCGAACTATGTTGCTGGATGTGGTCAATCGTGGAAATCGCACCGTTGTCACAAGGTTCAATGATGTTGAAAGGGCCAATCATCTTGCTACATCATTTAGCTCTGGGAATGGATTTTTGATGAGGGAGGGGTATACGGTGGTTTTTTGTGGATGGCAAGCGGATGTTCCACCTATCCCAGGTCTTATCGGTTTACAGGCTCCATCAGCCTTAGAGAGTGGTGAGCCGTTGGTAGGCCGTGTTCTAAATCAATATCAGGCGAACGAGGATAGAAATATATTTCCTCTCGCCGATCGGTATCATCTTGTGAATCCATCGGTTTATGAGAATACTGAGAATGCCAAGCTTTTGGTCGGAGATCATCCGAATGGTGCCTTTGAAGAGGTTCCCTCAGATAAATGGTCGATCATTAGAGTGGAGGATCGTGAAATAGAGCCTGATCCGGCGCATTTGTATATGAAGGATGGATTTGAGCTTGGCAGGATATATCAATTGGTTTACACAGCCAGGGGAAGTCGTGTAGTGGGTTTGGGATTTGCAGCGATGAGGGATATTTCCTCGTTTATGAAATATGGCACTGCCTCTGAAGGGAATCCTTCCGCAGGGGAATTAGATGTGGCCATTTCCTACGGAGTATCACAAACAGGACGCTTCTTACGTCAGTATCTCCATACGGGTATGAACACCGATGAAAATGGGAATATGGCAATGGATGGAGTAATAGCCCATGTGGGAGGTGGAATGAGAGGGGAGTTTAATCTGAGATTTGGGCAACCTTCCAAAGATGTTTGCTTTATCATGCCTGAACTGTTCCCATTCACAGACCTACCACAGCGAGATCCTGAAACTGGTAAGCATGAAGGGCTGTTGGATTTACCTGAAAGGCAAGAGAGCGTACCCAAAATAATGTTTACAAATTCTTCCGCTGAATACTGGCGTGGAGATGCTGGTTTGATTCACACTGATCTAGAGGGTCCTAAAGATGCCCCTGAACATCCGAACGTCAGGAGATACCATTTTGCTGGAACTCAACATGGTCATGGTACGTATCCTCCTGTTGTGAAAAGAGAATCTGATCTGATCAAAGGTCATCTACCTTTCAATGCGGTTGATTATTCCCCTATATTGAAAGCTTGCCTGAATAACATTGATGAATGGATTAAGACAGGAGAAGCTCCTCCGGAAAGTAGGCATCCGAGACATTCTGATGGAACAGCTGTAGAGTCGCATACTCTTCTTGGCCGATTTGATAATGTCCCCGGCGTGAGAGTTCCCGACAAAGCTCTTAATCCCATGAGGCTTGATTACGGGAACGAACAACATTTGGGGCGGACTATTAAATTGCCAGCTGAGCGTATGGCTCAGTACCCCGCGTTTGTTTCAGACGTGGACGAAACGTTTAATGAGGTGGCTGGTGTTAGGTTGCCTGATGTGGCGGTGCCTGTAACTACAAATACGGGTTGGAATCCTAGGGACGCCTCTGTTGGGAACGAGGAATTATTGATTGGGATAACTGGAGGGTTGGCCGGGTGGACTATCCCACTTCCTACTACGAAAGAACAGGGTGACATATCAGGGGATCCTAGACCCTCAATAGAAAAGTTATATGAATCCAGAGACGAATATATATCCAAGGTTAGGGATTTAGTGTCGGAACTTGTTTCAGAAAGATATATATTGGAGGAAGATGTTCAGGAGATAATCGAAAAGGCTATCTTCAGATATGACGACATTGTCGGCTCTTGAAGTGAGTAAGCATTGTGATCGAACTTACTCAAATAGATGACCGATATTTATATAAGGATGTTCTTTTCTCTCACCTTGAGAGGATGGATTCTGAATCATGGACCGACAAAACAGTTTATTTAACGTCGGGGTCGGTGGCCGAGGATTCAGCAACATCTCTATTAGCAGGACCTGCTTTTACTCCTCTTTTAAGTCAACTTGGACAATCGGAAAATGGCTACGTTGTGTTCAGGAGAGAAGCTAACTTTGAAGTTGTTGAACCCTGTTTTCCCATTCCTATGGATGCCATCATGGAAGGGCAAGACGCGCTGCTGTTAGAAGATATTTTTCTTGAGTCCCGTACGATCGCTGTTATATTGCTGAGACTTGGCAGATATGCTGTTGCTGTACTTAATGGTGAAGAACTCATCGCTACTAAAACTGAAGGTCGCCATGTAAAAAACCGCCACAGAGCCGGGGGATCATCTCAGAGGCGATTTGAGAGAAGTCGTGAAAGATTGATAAGGGAACTTTACGATAAGACTTGTACTGTTACTCAAAATTTGCTGCAGCCACATAAAAATGATATCTCAAAAATATTTTTAGGTGGGGACAAACATATTTTGAACGGGTTTTTGAAAAGATGTAAGTCCTTGCAGACTCTGGAAGATAAGATTTCATCCAGGTTTCTGACAGTAGATAGTCCCAATCAAAAAGCACTTCAGGTAATACACAAAGAGGTATACAAAAGTAGAGTTAGAACCTTTAATTTAACTGTTTAAAACCACATTTATGATTTCTACTGGGCTGTATATCCACCGTCAATAACGAGTGAAGATCCGGTTATAAATGATGATTCATCAGAGGCTAAAAACAGTGCGGCGTTAGCTATCTCATCTGGTCTTCCAAGTCTTCCCATAGGATGGAGGCCTTTTAGATAATTATTTGTTTCATTATCACTCGTCAACGATTCAGTCAGGCTCGTTTCCACAAATCCCGGGCATAGGCAATTCACTCTTATTCCCCGATCAGCTAGGTCGACGGCAAGAGTTTTTGTGAACTGAACTACTCCTCCTTTTGATGGCGGGTAGGCACTGTACCCGTTTCGGAGGCCGGTGGGATATCCGACGATTCCCATTGTAGATGCCAAGTTAATTATGGCCCCACCTCCAGATTTTTCTATCTCAGGAACTGAGTGCATTGATGTTAGGAAGGTACCTTTTAAATTAACCTCTATGACCCGGTCCCATATTCGTTCAATATCAGTGGTATCGGATAGCGCATTACGTGCACTAACCCCGGCGCTATTGACTACAATATGGAGGCCACCGTACTCACTGGAAATGTTATTAATAACTTCCTTAATAGAATCGCTGTTGGTCACGTCGCAGGCGTAGGATGAGAGTGGCCCCATGAGGCCCTCCGTCACGGGCTTAGCAATATCTACAGCTATGACAGTTGCGTTTTCGGCGCTAAATCTTTCTATACATGCTTTTCCAATTCCTGAGCTAGCTCCGGTAACCATAGCTACTTTACCTGCGAGTCTGCCTGATGGGGATGTCATAGGAGAACCTCTCTTTATGTTGCTGAAACTAAATCCGATATTCCACACCAACACATCATAAATCGGTGCATATATTACCGTGCAGTTGCATCTCATGCGCTGTTAGAATGCGGACATTGTTTGTGTTTGTTTGAGGATAACATCAATGTTGGAGGGTTTAGTCCTATGCCTACTTTCAAAAGTCATATCATGGTTTGCGATGTGGAAAGAGATGATGGAGCACATTGTGGGAATAAAGGAGGTGCGGAGGTTAAGGAGAGGGTCATTCAGACATTGTCTAAACTTGGGTTGAGAAGCAGTGTTTATGTCTCAAGTGCCGGTTGCACGAGTCAGCACAGATTATGTGACATGCAGGAATGTTCGATGATCGTATACGGGCCAGATTCTGAAGCTACGTGGTACGTGGTCAATTCCGAAAATGTAGAGGGAGTGATCGAGAAGCATCTCGTACAAGGCGAAAAATCCGAAGATCATATTAACGAGGGAATGAGGATTGACCTAGAAAGTTAAATCTCAAGGAGCCTTGCTTTGTGTACGTACAGACCATCCGTCATAACTGTATGAAGTGACGGCTCCTTTTCCAAATATTTCTGTGCCTGACTCTGTGAAAATTATCCCAGTTCCCCCATCGATCCCGTAGACTTTTGAATCTTTGGGTAGCGTTGAAACGATGGATCGATGGATTGATTTTGGATCTGCTTTTTCGTGGTGTGGCAAAGTTATTATATTGCCAATGAGGGATAACCCTGTTTTCAAGGTTCTGTGAAACATTCGATTTCCTAGAACCATAGCTCCTGCACTTGAACCCGCAATAAAACATCCTTGATTTCCCAAAGTGCGCATCAAATCAAGGATGGAGGAATTGTTAAAAACACTCACTAGGTGGTTGGGGTCACCACCTGTTAGGTAGATCAAGTTGGCCTTTTCAAGACAGGGGATAAATTTACTATTATTGGCGTCATTTTTTGACAGTATTTCTACCGCGTAAGAATCTGCTCCAAGGCTCTCAAAGTGGTTGATTCCGTTTTTAGCAGCGAGATCTGGACGTTGAAAGGCGGCTGCGGTCGGAACTATAGCTACTTTAGCTTTAGCATTTAAGGGTTTTACAAATGAAAGAATCCTAGCGTCCATCTCCATGCAATCTGAAGAAAATTCCTCTCCACCTACTAGAGCGATCAAACTTGTTAAATTGTTCATATGTGGTCCCGATGTGTCATTATAATTTTTGGAATTGGATTGTAAATGTAACTCATAAAAGTAGATTGGAGTGAATCGATGTCAGATAGTGCTGAAGTTGTTATAGTCGGTGGTGGGGTGATGGGCTGTTCAATTCAACATGGCCTTGCTGAAAAAGGTGTGCATGATAGTTTACTTCTAGAACAAAATGCGCTTGCCTCAGGATCTACGAGTAGATCTCAAGCTATCCTTCGAATGCACTACTCCAATGAAGTCACGGCAAGGCTGGCATGGGAAAGTCTGAAGATTTTTAAGGATTTTGAGGAAATTGTAGGCAGTCCATCGGGTTATACACAGACTGGATATCTTTTGATTGTTCCACGAGAAGATATTCAACCCATGAGACAGAACCTTGATATGCAAAAAGTTGTTGGGATCAATACAGTGGAAGTGTCTCGAGAGGACTTATACACCCTTTGTGACATGGTCGAAACGTATGAAAACGAATCATATTCCTGGGAACCAGATTCGGGTTATGCTGACCCATATTTGGTGACTACAGGCTATGCATCAAGATCTCGCCAACTTGGAGCACGAATAGAGGCTTCTACGAGAGTTTTGTCTATCGATATTGTTGGTGGAAGAGTTAACGGGGTTGTTACCGATAAGGGAGTGGTGTCAACTGATACTGTTGTGCTAGCTACAGGTCCATGGTCTGGACCACTTTTGGAATCTGTGGATTCTGACATTAAATTGGATACTGTTAGGCATCAGGTTGTTTTACTTAAACACTCAAATGCGTTGAGGTCTAGTCACCCCATAATTGGCGATGTCACCCTGGATCTGTCTGCCCGACCAGATGTGGGAGGCCTGACCATGATAGGAGTGGGTGAAGATGAAAATGCGGACCCCGATAGTTTCAACCAGGGAGTGGATATGCCAATGGTTGAGAAAACAATGGCAAATATGATCCGCCGGATTCCTTCTATGGAATCAGCCCAGTTTATAGGTGGTTGGTCAGGGCTGTTTACAACCACTCCGGATTGGCATCCTGTATTGGACCAGATAGAAGGCATCAAGGGTCTCTACTGTGCGGTTGGATTCAGTGGGCATGGGTTCAAACTCTCACCCATGATAGGCAAAGTTATGTCAGAAATAATTGTTGAAGGTCAATCTACTTCGGTAGACGTTTCCCGTCTTAATGCTTCTAGGTTTAAAACGGGAAATTTACTTGAGTCAAATTACAGAATGCAGGTTTTAGCCTAATCTGATATTTCAACTATCATTTCTATTTCTATCGGCATCCCTCCAGGAAGAGTTGCTACACCTATCGCTGACCTCGCATGTTTTCCGCTTTCTCCGAAAACATCCACCAATAGGTCAGAACATCCGTTAGTCACCGCTGGTGGCTCAGTAAAGTCAGGGTCTGCATTAACCATTGACAGTACTTTTACAATTTGGACCACTCTATCCAGATCTCCAAGATAGCCTTTCAGCCTTGCGATCATGTTTACGGCCGTAAGACGGGCTGCTTCATATCCCTCTTCAACCGTTAATTGGCTATCGAGTTTGCCAACATATGCTGATCCATCTGCCTTGGCCGTGGGACCTACACCGGACAGGTAAATAAGGTTACCGGTTCTTACTACCGGAATATAATTGGCAACTGGTGCCGGTGAATCGGGAAGTGTTATGCCAAGTTCTTTAAGCCTTGATTCCGCTTTGCTCAAGTTTTCCTCCTGGGGTTGCTACGTTTGGTTGATAATGTTGAGGTTTGGTACATGCTGTTACCATGTGTTTCCAAACTAGATCGATTGTAATTAGCATACTAACAGAAGGAGAACAGCATGGCTTTAAGCGATGACAATGTAAGGCTAAAAGCAGTTAACCACGTCACTTACAATGTGAGAGATAAAGTAGCCGCACTTAGGTTTTGGGAGGATGTTCTTGGAGTTAAGAGAATTCCTAGTCAAGTTGATTCCGATCATATAATTTGGCTACAAATACCCAGTGGAGCCATGGTTCATATTATTGAAACGGAGGAGGGCCCTTCAGTTCCCTCACACCATGGAGCATTTGAGGTTGATGATATTGAGGCCGCCCAAAAATCTGTGCAAAGCATGGGCGTAGAAACCACAGATATAAATACCCGTAATGATGGTCAAAGGGTATTTTTTATTAATGATCCCGAAGGTAACAGGATAGAAATCTGCACGAAGTCGGGTTTCGGAGTCCTAGTTTAAACAATCGTTAATAGGCGTGAAGCGTTATTCTGGGTAATATCTAGTATTTCGGTTTCCGAAAATCCTCTGGATCGCATTCTAGGTACGATGTGCTCCAGTATGTATCCATAGCCATGCCCTCCGTACTTTACAAGTCTATGTTTGGTACATATGTCGTGGGCTATGACTATGTTTTTGCCTATTCCCTCATCAATCATACTTTTTATGATGTTCATACGTTGGGCATCACTTGGCATGTCAAAATTTGAAGGTTGATAGAAGGAAACTTCCACACCGAAAAGATCCCACTCCAGTACACAGCCGGTGGAAGCAATCTCTTGGAGGGATTCAAGGGTAGAAATTGTTCTATCAAGATGTCCCATAATGACACGAGACATGTCTGCTCCTGATTCAGAAAGTATCCCTAAAATTTCCAGTGGTGCGGATTCACTTCTTCCCGGATGGATTAATATTGCTGCGCCAGTTTCTACCTGGGCCTTAGCAGAAGCTCTTAGAACTTTGCTTTCAGTCTTCTCAAGGGGCCAGGTGCAACCTATTTCACCAATAATTCCAGCTTTCACTCCCGTATTTCCGACCCCGTTCTGGATTTCTTCGATAATTTGTTGCGTTATTTGTTCCTCAGAAATATCTTCTAAAGTATGTGTCTGGGCTGCGTGAACATAATATCCGGCGCCCATGACCACATTCACTCCAGAAGCTCTCGATATTCTGGCCAGTGCCAATGGATCTCTTCCAATACCTATGGTGGTTGCGTCTACTATTGTTCCACCCCCATGTCGCCGATATAGGAGGGCCTCGTCCACTGCCGTATCCTCATCTAACACTTTTAAATTATCGAGGTTGCTGTAGCAGTACTGCCTAATCCAGCCTAGATTTTCTAGTGAAACAGGTGCGTGAGCCATTTGCTGAGTTGTGGCTTCCGGCGGAGGGTTAAACATAACCTCGAAATCAATTAGGAGGTGTTCATGAGTCATAGTGGGCCCAAGTTCATTGGGTTCTATAGTTCCTAAGACAGTCTGGATTTTTCCCTTCTGATTTGGGTCCGTCATTACTTATCTCCTAATTTGGTAAGCCAAATATTAATTCATGTTTCTAAATGTTTTATTAAATGAAGCAAATAATATAGTAAACGCCGCCAACATTGCCCCGCTTATCAGTAATGCATCCGCCGTTCCAATCCTCTGGGCTATGGTCCCAAATGGAACTGCACTGAGTGGCATCATCCCAAAAGTCATCATTGAAATGCTCATAACTCTTCCTCGCATATCAGGATTGGAGTGTAGCTGAACCATAGTCATATTCATTGACATATAGACTGAACTCGTAAGACCGATGAAAATCAGGAAAGGTACAGCAAGAGTGAAGGAACTAGTTTGGGAAAATATAGCTAAAGCAACTCCCCAGGCAAAGCAGGAAGCCAACATAAGAATTCCCCTACGTTTCAGGTTGCCTGCTGCGGCCAGAGCAATAGTCCCAACAGTAGCTCCTATACCCATGAGCATTAACAGAATTCCTAATCCGTCAGATTCTATGTTTAAAGCTTCTCTAGCCCATGCAGGGATTAACGCATAATACGAAAACCCAAAGAGTACCGGAATAAATGTCATTATGAAGAGACCTTTTAAAACTGGTTCGCTGAAAGCGTATTTAATACCATCTTTTATATCTCCACCGACAGTACTGTCTTCTCTATTTTTTCTTGTGGGGTCATACTTCACCACCCCAACCGTTATAGCGGCAAATACATATATGCCTGAGACTATGAAGAAGACTCCTGCGGTATCCACAAAAAGGATTAGAAAGCCTGCCAGTGCGGGCCCAGCTACCCGAGTTAGGTTCATACTGGAATTGTTTAGGGAAATGGCATTCATCAGTTTATCGTCGGGTACTATGTCGGAAATTATGGCTTGTCGGCTAGGCATATTAACTGCCATCAGTGAGCCATTGAAAATACCAATCACCATAATGTGCCAGAAAGAAACCAAGCCGAGTATGTCTAATGAACCCATAACTATAGTGAGTAGAGCATTTGCAGCTTGGCTGAAGACCACCAGCTTTTTCCTTGAAAATCTATCTGCCAAGGCTCCAGCCAACGGTGATACGATTGTCATTGGTAAGG
Organism: SAR202 cluster bacterium; assembly: GCA_009392815.1. Taxonomy (GTDB): domain Bacteria; phylum Chloroflexota; class Dehalococcoidia; order Lucifugimonadales; family UBA826. The sequence continues at coordinate 2,569 of VFFS01000060.1, read as the reverse complement.
CAAATGTAAGTGTTACAAGGGTTAATGCGAGAGGTGAATCGTCTGTTACCCTCAGAACCAACCAGCTCCTGGTTATCATCTGCATATTCATCGCCATGAATGAAACAAACGAACTAACCCATAACCAGCGGAAGTCTCTATAGGATAATGAATCTAGCAGAGTGGGGAGGTTTAGAGGGCTAACTCCGCCTTTTGTGGACTCTGTATCGGAGGGTTTGTTGGTGGAGATATTGCTAGCCTTTATCGTCCTAGTTGAGTAACGTTGGACTTTTCTTTCAGTTTCCCAAGGCAGGGCAAAACTTTAGCACTGGCTCCTAATACAATCAAATGTTTCATGATTTTTAGTTCAATAATTTAATGGCCCAGAAATGAGAGGGATATTCTGATGGCGGCGGTCAATGAAGTAGACAATTCTAAAAAGGAAAAGCTTTGGGGGAGGGATTTTTTCCTCAATCTTTTAGTTGCCCATTTTTTGCTAGCAGGCTTTTTTTCACTCTTTATAGTGGTTCCGGCATTTATAGAATTCCAAGGAGGTGAAGCTTGGGAAGCAGGAATAATAATTGCTACTTTTGGGTTGGCAGGAGTGATTGTGCGCCCTATGGCTGGAAGGTGGATTCTTAAGTCAGGTCCGAAAAAAGTAGTTCTACTTGGAGTAGGTCTTTTTATAGGTTCTACAATTCTTTATATTCCCTTACCCAGTGAATGGTGGATAGTCCCAGTCCGAATGGTTCAAGGGGTGGGGCTAGCGACAGCCCCTGTTGCTACTACCACAATCGTTGGTAATCTGGCACCAGAGGAGCGTAGAGGGGAAGGTATGTCGTATATGGGCAATAGCATCTCTATCGCCCAGCTTTATGCGCCGGTGGTTGGTGTGTTTCTTATGGATGCCATTGGATTCAGTGTGGCATTTATCGTTGCAGCGGCCTCTGGAGTTATAGCCTTATTAATTGCGACATTGATTTCAGATTCAAAAACCAGGATTCCTGAGTCCGCCCTCCCTCGTGGTGATGAAAAGATTCAAGAGGGAAATGCTCCTTTGATAAGCAAGCCTGCAATATTTCCCACTATAGTGTTTCTCACATATGCTTTCGCCATGGCCCCTGTTAGTGTATTTCTATACACTCTGGCGTCAGATAATGGACTGCCAGAAAATTTCAATATAGGCCTGTATTTTACGGTTATGTCTGGTATGACAATGCTTACCACTCTGGTAAGTGGCCGAATTTCGGATCGGTTAGGAAGAGGGGCAGTAATAGTTCCAGGATTATTACTTGTGGGATTAGCTATGTTGATTCTGTCTGGGGTTAGCTCAGTTACTTTATTTTTAGGGGCTGCATTTTTACATGGAGTTGGCTATGGTCTTATATATCCTGGAATAAACTCCTTAGTTGTTGATCGCGTTCCCCCAAGAGAGCGAGGATCCGCTTTGGCTACACTTCAGCAATCGTGGGACGTTGGAGCATCAGGTGGGAATTTCATCCTCGGTCCTGTTGTCGGGGTTTATGGAGTTGCCTCTGCTTTCTTAATTGTCGGAATAGGAGCAATTACTGGGGCCGCTGGGTATGTGATTGGGAGTCGTAAAAATCTATAACTCATTATAATTTTGCGCCTCCTTTCTTACGCTATTAGACCATATGAGTTTGGCTATGTAGAATGCTGTCGTCGCAACTATAAAAGTGCCGGGAGTTTTTACAGTGAATGGAGAGCAACTTAAACAAAAAGTAAATAGCGGTGGAATAGTTTACGGTACGATGATTAGTCTTGGTCGGAACCCTAAATGGAGTACCGCTTACTCTAATTTCGGTATCGATTACGCGATACTGGATACGGAGCATGCTGCTCGGAGTAGGTCGGAAGTAGCCGACTACCTAGCGGCATTCAGTTATTCGGGTGTTGTGCCCATAGTGAGGGTTCCCATACCCGCATCTCATTATGTGACCATGTATTTAGATGCAGGGGCACAGGGAGTTTTAGCGCCTTATTGTGAGACTGTTGCACAGGTGAAGGAAGTTGTTGCGGCTGCAAAATGGAGACCACTCAAAGGAGAATTGGCTGAAAAAGCTGTGGAAACAGGAGAGTTACCGAGTCAGGCCACGAAAGAATATTTAGAAAATCGTAATCGTAACAACGTTTGTATTATTGGCATTGAGAGTGTTCCTGCAATATCGAATCTTGAAGATATTTTAAAAGTTGATGGGATAGATGCAGTTTTTGTAGGTCCCAATGATCTCTCCATTACTCTAGGTGTGCCCGATCAATACGATCATCCTGATTATGAGGGGGCACTTAGAGAAATAATTTCGAAATGTGAAGATGCTGGTACTCCTGTATTGATACATCATCAAACCGTAGAACTAACACAGAAATGGCTACGTGAAGGAGCAAGGTTTGTGTTGTATTCAAGTGACGCAAGGACACTGCACAATGGGTACCGTGACGAGTTCGCACGAATTAAGGAAGTAGGCACCGAACTAGGCGGAGATTCTGGCGCCGACATCGGTGAATCTGACGAAGTAATTTAAGGAGAAAAGCTCATGTCGTGGAATTTTATACCTGTTAATGGCCCATA
>VFFS01000059.1 GCA_009392815.1 SAR202 cluster bacterium | reverse complement strand
TATGCCATACGGGGGCAACGACTGGTTAAGCCTTACAACAGAAAATATTGTAGAACCTGATATAGAAATTTGTGATCCTCATCATCACCTGTGGGATAAAAGATTGGAAAGAATCCCGTATCAGCGTTATCTATTAGATGAATTGTCAGACGACATAGGCTCCGGTCATAACGTACGTTCCACCGTGTTTATTGAAGCAGAATCTATGCTCAGATCATTTGGACCAACCGAATTACGTCCAGTGGGAGAAGTAGAATTCGTCCAGGGGGCAGCAGCGGCTAGTGCCAGCGGCATCTATGGCGAACCCCAAATTGCCGCTGGCATAGTCGGATCAGCAAACCTCAATCTTGGAACACAAGTGAAACCCGTATTAGATGCTTTAAAGATGGCCAGCCCGAACAGATTCAGAGGAATTAGACATCGCCTAACCTCTGACCCAAATCCAGATCTAGCAACTGGATCATCCATGGGTCCACCTCATCAAATGTCCCAGCCTGCATTCAGGGAAGGGGCTGCAGTTCTGTCCGAAATGGGAATGACGTTTGAAGCATGGCTTTATCACCATCAACTTATCGAACTTGCAGAATTTGCCAAGACATTACCTGACCTTACTATTATCCTCAACCATATAGGAGGACTCCTTCGCATAGGACCGTATCAAGGAAAAGACGAAGAAACCATACCAGCCTGGAAAGAGGGCATCGATGCTTTAGCAGAATGCGAAAATGTCGTAATCAAATTGGGCGGCATGGGAATGCCAATTATGGGTTTTAATTGGCATTTAAGAGATGTTCCTGTTGGCTCCGATGAATTAGCACACGACATGGAGCCCTTCATTACCTATTGTATCGAGAAATTTGGAACGTCGAGATCTATGTTTGAAAGCAACTTTCCAGTGGATAAAGTATCTTTTTCCTACCACGTCATGTACAACGCATTCAAAAAGCTGTCAATTGATTACTCTGACAGTGAAAGATCTGCAATGTTCCGCAATAATGCCGAGCGCGTATACAAACTGTGAGCAGCACGCAGAAGCGACGTCAATTACGCCGCCTCACAGCGTTTTGAAGGAACTCTTCGCCATCCCTGATGATCCACTCACATAGAGAGAAGGGAAGCGCAATAAAGCAGGGGCTATCTTGGTTCTCTGGGCCTTGCCTCGTTGATTCTGACGTCTCGACCCATAAAGTCCTTACCATCTAAGGCTTCAATAGCCTCTTTGGCCTGGCCATCATCGACCATTTCTACAAAGCCAAATCCTTTGGACCTTCCTGTATCTCTGTCAGTTATTACACGCACAGCAGATACCTCACCATACTGGGCGAAAAGATCCCTGAGGTCATCCTCTGTCGTTGTATAAGCTATATTTCCACAATAGATATTCACGTTCTACTCAACTCCGAACTGCTGGGTAACACTCTTGGTGCCCAGCCTACTTAATAAGAGGACAGATTCTATCACACTCCAATAATTGCGTCTTTATGCCCAAAGGCTATCCACTACTACATCTTTATGTTTTTTTCCACATTTACACTTCGCAAAACAGCAATTTTTGCTCAGAAAACCAAGACTATTTTATAGGTTCGTAACAGCCTCTCATCACATCAACCAACTTATCGAGCAACATAAAAATCCCCTTGTATCCAACTCAAACTATTCCACTTGCCGATCAACTGCATGATATTTTTTCCCGAGAAGGATCGCGGCAATAACTAAAGTCAAGGGCGATAAGGAAATTATTCTTAATGACAACTGTAAACTTCCCATTGATTCCTGCATAAACCCCGTTAAGGCTGGACCAATTGATGAACCCAAAGCGGCCATAGACATCACAACTGCAACTGCAATAGCAATTTCTCGAGGCTGAATACCTTTGAGGTGAAAAGGAACCATATATAACAAAGGGAAAAACCCCCATCCAATACCGTTGATGATAGAGATCACAAGAAGAAGTGAAAAAGATTGAGTCAAAGTCATAGCACAATACGTTCCGGCCATAACAACACCTGCAAATGCCAGAATTGGTGCGCGGCCGCGAACACCTTTTAAGCAATAAGCCACTATTACACCAGAAAACCCTCCTGGTAAAACGTACATTGCAACTATCAAACCAGATCCACTCAACGAAATATCGTAAAAACTCAATGCCATGGTAGGGAAAAAACTATTAAAAGAAGAAAAGGCCATTAATGCCCCGGTAAACCCAATCCCGGCTATCCACACTTCCCTGAAAGAAAATGCCTTTTTAACCAAAGAAAATTCACCCGATGAACCACTAGTCTCCTCGACCGTACGGGTCGTTACGGGATTTCTCTCTCTTCCTAAAACCTGCCAAATAACTCCGAGAATTAAAAAGAATGCTCCGAATGAGTTCATGGTTGGTCGCCAGTTACCATCAAAGTAATTCAGGATTATTGGCGTCAATAAAAGTCCTCCACTAACAATAATCCCAAAAAATAAGTTAGATATCCCTCCCGCCATGTTCGTCTCTCTCTGGGGAAGCCATTGCCTTATAAGAAGTGACCGAGCGGGCTCTCTGGCGATCATCGTTACTCCAAATGCTAACCTTCCTAAGAATAGTGCCAGGAACGTCGGGGCCCACCCTTGAACAAATAGAAAAATAGCCCCTAACAACATCGTAATGCTCACAAGAATTTTCGGTCTATATCTTGACGTCCACCAGCTGACCACAACCATCAAAGTAAGATTGGCCCAGAAAGGAGCAGAACTAAGGATCCCTTGCTCCGTTGGAGTTAGTAAAATATCGTCTGCAATAGACGGCAGCAAGATTCCAATGGTATTCGCTATCAAAAACCCAGCTGTATTACATGCAACAAACGCAGAAAAAACTACCCACCTGTAGGGCCCAGCCTCTGAGTTCTTTTCTTCTATTACATCATCCGTAGATGTTGATGAAAAACCATCTACCATAACCACCACCTTTTCAGCACAAGATAGTCGTCTATATAACCTTGTAGCCGTGTGAGGTCACTGAGACGAGCTTATTTTCATCCCATGGATGTTCCTTTGCAACATCTTCATTTATGTCTGTGCCCCACCCTGGAGAAGTAGGCACTGTCATATACCCATCCACAATTTCTGGAGTTGTCGTCGTTAAGTCATCCTTCCAAGGCACATCATCAATGTCGATTTCCATAATCCTGACATTAGGGAGAGTTGCGCATAGAGATGCACTAACAAAACTAGATAGGTGACTATAGTAATTATGTGGTGCTACATTGTGCTGAAAAACTTCAGCCAAATCGCCAATCTTCTTAGACTGACTGAATCCGTTCCACGGTACATCGATCATGAACATGTCGGCAGAATGATTTTCAAAATACGGTAGGTATTGCTCCATATAGAAAAGATTTTCACCTGTGCATATTCTTGTCGTCGTTGAGTCCTTTATTTGGCGTAGACTGTGAGGGTCATACATATCTATTTCTAACCACAACATATCGAATTGTTCCAGAACTTTCGCAATCCTTAGACAACCCTCAGTTTTGAAGTGAAAATTCAAATCGAGATTAAGATCAATATCATCTCCCACAGCATCCCTAAACGTTCCGATTAAAGTCTCTATATGGGGAATAAGCCATTTAGGAGCTATCTGATCAGTGGTGCCAGCACCACCAACCGAACCGCCTCCAAAAGTAGCGTTTTCACCAGGAAGGAGTACATTTGTCTTCAGTGCAGTAAAGCCTCTACTTTTCACTTCCTTCCCAAGAGCTGTAACATCTGCCCAAGTTTCAATGGGAGGAGTTCCCAAAATATCCGCGTGTCTTATTCGACTTGATCCACAATGAGACCAGTACACTCTAACTTTGTCCCGTGTTGGTCCTCCAAATAGCTCAGCGACTGATATCCCATGATATTTAGCTTTTATATCTATAAATGCACAGTCGAGACCGGCAAGAGCCTTTGCCGCAACACCCCATCTACTCTGCCGAGTGTTAATCGCCATTTCATTGAAACGCATCTCAAACGCACGTGGATCCTTTCCAATAAGCGAAGGCTTAAGATCCCTGATAACACCTTCGATACCATGGGGTGATTTTCCATCGGAACACTCCCCCCAACCCACTAATCCTTCATCTGTCTCAACTTTGACAAACATCCAGGGTCGCCAGCCCGCATCCACGATAAAAGTTTTTATGTCTGTAATTTTCATTTTTTGCCCTCGATTACTTTAATAGTTTGTACCTAGCTGAATGATAATCTGCTGATCAAGTATTTGTTATAAATGTGGTTCTAAGCTCTTTAAGTCTCTCTATGACCTCGCCGTCGAAAGGACCTTTGTCAGCCGCAGATATGGCTTGCTCAATATGATCAAATGAAGACAAACCAACTAAGGAAGTCGATATTTCCTCAAAACTTATTGAGAATCTTATTGCAGCCTCCACCATGGAGGACGCATAACCCTCTGTGATTAAAAAGTTAAAATTGGAGGCCTTGTTAAAATCGTCATCTAGTGTTTCACCAGTAGCTATAGGGGCAACAGACTGGGCGGCAATCTCATGTCTCTCAGTAATACCAGTTAATGCCCCTGCTGCCAACACCCTTATCCCAACAGTGCCAGCACCTACACTGGCAGCCACTGAGGATAAATTTTCATAGTCTTGATATGAAAAACGGGGCGGAGCTGCCTCAACCGAAGAAGCGTTCAACATATTGAAGCAAGTATGTATTCCACTTGGTTTAAACTGGGCTACGCAGTCTTTTATGGCAATTGTCTCCCCTAAGCCATTAAACCCCCAATATCTTATTTTCCCTGCCTCTACAAATCTCTCAAAAACAGTGACGATTTGCTCCAATTCCCGCTCAGAAATGACTCCTTGGAAAGGAGAAGGGATCGCCCCTATTCTGTCATGGGTATATACAATATCGACAGAATCAAGTCCAAGGCGAGACAAACTATTTTCGATCTGGGTTTCTATAGCGTTTGGTATATCTGAATATTCACTTGGCGACAACCTAACCTTAGTCCCAACGATCGCATCAGAAGCTCCTATTTCACGAAGTATAGCTCCGGTATGAATTTCTGACAGGCCATCGCCGTACATCCTCGCTGTATCAAAGTAATTAACTCCATGTTCCAAAGCGTACTCTACAGAACGAATCATATCTTCATGCTCACCACGAACCATTAAACCCCCCACAGCTCCACACCCAAACCCGAGTACTGAGACATCAATATCAGTACTACCAAACCTACGATATTCCACTGAAATTCTCCTTGATTAATACTTTGATAAAGATTATTTGACGTGTTACTCACATATAACGCAGCGTGATTGTCGGAGTGTAACGGATTTTCCATCCTCTCTGCGGAGGTAATTAATCTAGAATACAGAAAGAAAGTTTCAAATCAATTCTAATGATGATATGGCAGTGAAAATGTCGCAGAAAACTATCGGGGAAACCTCACCAAGGTACCACGGTCTCGATGCGCTACGAGGAATAGCGATGTTGCTCGGCATTCTGCTTCATGCCTCCATCCCCTACTTTGCAACATTAGTGAACATTGAACGACTCTGGCCCGCCGATGACGATCAGTCCGTTGTTCTACTACTCCTATTTGACTTCATTCATGCCTGGAGAATGCCCCTGTTTTTTCTGATAGCCGGCTTTTTTACTCATCTACTTTTGGAACAACGGGGACTTAGAAGCTTGATTTTAAACAGAGTCACCCGTGTAGGCATACCTCTCGTTATATTCGGCACTATGACAGCTCTGTTAATCCCCTTCCTTTGGATTTATGGATGGACTGGCGAATTTGACCTTCAGTCATTTCAAAACACTGCTGACAAAGGCCTAGACCTTAAATCCAGTGGAGGAATTATCGCCCACCTATGGTTTCTCTACTACTTACTGTGGCTCTACTTAACAATTGCCATCATTAAATCTCTGTGGTCCGTAAAATCTTCATTATTAGTCCTAATCCTATTTTGGTGTTTTTTTCTGGGCGCTTTAATCTACGCTTATGGAATAGGGCCATTTGAAGGCACCGGCATCTTCAAGGCCTTTAGTCTATTGCTTGTGAGTGGCCTGGCCGCGGTTATCGTGACAATTGCTTGTTTCACAACAGGATTAGTGAAGTTGGCACTTAAAACTCCCCTAGTTCACTACATGAGTTTCATTACATACTCACGCATTCCAGTTGTGCTCGCTCTTCTGGCAGCTGTACTGCTGATCTTGCGTGGAGAAAACGAAGCTAAGCCCATTTGGCCCTTAAATCTATTGGATTTGCTGTATGCAGGGTTATTTTTCTTCTACGGCTTCGGTTTGTGGAAAAAACGAAACCTGATACAAGTGTTGACCCGCACAAATTCCATGATTTTACTATGGATATTTTCAGCGATCGCTTACTTTGGCCACATAATTTTTTCCGGCATTTCAGACAGTTTAAAATCTACGAAAAACTTCGACCAATTAGAGCTGTTCAACTTCCTAGACACGTCTTTTTATGGCTTTTCCGCAGCTTTATTAAGTTTAGCTTTATTGGGTACTTTTGAGATCGTAATGTCTGGTAGTAATAGTAAGTGGCAGAGGTGGCTCGCGGACTCTTCCTACTGGATATACATAATGCATCTTCCAGTTGTGGCATTCTTTACTTTCTTCTTAGCTCATGCGGACCGTTCCAATTTTCTCCTAACTTATACCGGGCTCCACTGGACGGCAGAAAGTAAGTTTGTTTTGTCCTGCTGTTTTACCATTGCGATCGGGTTTTTTACCTACCGTTACCTAGTTAGATACACACTGATTGGGACACTTCTTAACGGGAAGAGACGCAAAAGCGATGATTCTTGAAAATTTAGACTGTATAATTTCACTAGTGGATTCTCGCTGACATAACCTAAGAAGATTAAGATAGGCTCCCGCAATCGGACAAATTCTCTGTAAAAATACCTCGCTCATACGAGGTTGTTTGCAACAATCCTCTCTTCCTATCAATTTTTTAATAGGTTAAATTTTGAAAACTTCAATGTAATCAATCAGGAGATTTAAGCTGCAATTCAACGAATTAGACCTTAGCCCTACCATTCTTGACGGTGTCCATAAAGCCGGATATAGCGAGCCAACCGCTATTCAAGAAAAATGCATACCTTTAGCTATAGCTGGTAGGGACGTCCTTGGCATGGCCCAAACAGGCACTGGTAAGACTGCTGCATTTGTATTACCAATACTGAATAGCTTGGAAAAAGTAGAACCCCGAAATGGTCGGCTGATAAAAGCCTTAATAGTGGCACCAACTCGAGAGTTGGCGGATCAGATAAATCAAACTATTGTTGATTTAGGTTACAAAACCAACCTCAAAAGCCTTGCCCTCTATGGGGGAGTAAATAAGAGTCCCCAGGATAAATCACTTAGGGGCGGAATAGATATCGCAGTGGCGTGTCCTGGCAGGCTGCTAGATCACGTTTCTGAAGGAACCATCGATCTAAACCATGTAGAAACTCTAGTCTTGGACGAAGCGGACACAATGTGTGACATGGGTTTTCTACCAGATATCCAGCGCATACTGACCCACCTTCCTAAAAGGAAACAAACCCTGTTTTTCGCTGCAACAATGCCAGATGACATTCGGGAATTAACGTCGGGTATTCTCAAGAATCCGGAGACAGTACAGATAGGGACCATAGCCCCCGTTCATACAGTAACCCATGCGTTGTATCCGACGACAGATAAATTAAAAAAGAAGTTGCTACTTCATTTACTTGGTACAACTGCAACCGGGCAAGTAATAGTCTTCACGAGAACAAAACGTCGAGCTCGATTTCTCGCTGCAGACCTAGAAAAATTGAAATACAGTGTCGCCCCCCTTCAGGGAAACATGTCCCAAAACAAAAGGCGTAAAGCAATAGAAGGCTTCAAGAATGGAGAATATGACCTTCTAGTCGCTACTGACATTGCCTCCAGAGGAATTGATGTTTCAGAAATCACTCATGTAATTAATTTTGACATGCCCAATACCGTTGACACCTACATTCATAGAATAGGTAGAACCGGTAGAGCACAAAGTAGCGGAGAGGCATTCACTTTCGCCGTACCCGACGATGAGTTACTGATACGGAAAGTAGAAAGAATCCTTGGGGGCAAGATAGAACGACGCCAATTAGATGATTTTGACTATGGTAGTTTTTCTCCAGATCTTGTAGGGCGAAAATCCGACAATAGAACCCACCGATCATCAAAGACCATGGACAAGACAAGAAATTCCAGTAGGCATGGGAGAAGAGGATCGCCTAGAAAAGATTTCTCTCCAAGAAAAAATCGAAATAATGGGAATAATGATGGTAATCGGCGTTCTACAAAAAAGAGTTCCGGGGAACATTTCAATTCTTTGAGAGACTCTGGCCTGAAAACAGAAGAATCTCGACCGAAAAGAAACTACATGGGGTTCCGAGGAGGTAAGACCGATAAATCCACCCCTAATCCTGACACATTTTCCGATCGAGAGGAATCAACAGATAATAAACTATCCAGTACCAGAAATGGTCGAGCAAAGAGCGCTAGGTCGCGATATTTCCACAAGAAAAAACAGCGTTCCAGATAGGTAACTATTAACAATTACTGGATTTATCACTTCCCACATTCCTCCCCTTCAGTGCTACTATGCCTTGAACTATTGAAAAATGATCGAGGGGAACCATATTGAAGTTTGGACTTTTTTGGCAAGTACCTGGATACGAGGGATCAACCGTAGCGCGCCGGCACATTGAAACAATCCAAGAGATAACTCTGGGCGATGAATTGGGATTTCACGAGGCTTGGCTTGCAGAATCTCCTTTTTACCCTACCAGACCAATGTCCCAGCCTCTCATAGTTGCCGCTGCCGCCGCGCAGCACACTAAAAATATACGTTTTGGGACCTTGGCTACCCAGATTCCCCTACATCATCCACTTGATTTTGCCACCTCAGCAGCTACCACAGATATAGTTACTGGCGGGAGGCTGGATTTATGCCTGGGAGGACGTTACGGGGGAGCCTCTAGCCAGGTCATGGGTGTTTCCGCCGATATAGACCAAAATACCAGCCGAGAAATGGTGGCTGAGTTTGCAGACATTCTTCAAAAGGCCTGGGGTACGGAAAGACTTAGTTACCGTGGGAAATTCTGGCAAATTGAAGACGTGCCGGTGGTTCCTCTTCCGGTGCAAAACCCGCATCCGCCACTGCTTCTCGCAGCCAATAGCGACACCAGTTTCACTTTCGCTGGTTCAGAGGGCCTAGGGGTGATAGGTACCACATTTAGCCAACCTATTCACAATTTGGAAAAACACGCTATTGCATTTACCTCCAGCACAACCTCAGCTAAATCTTCGCAAAACCCTCAACCATTTCATATCGCAATCTCACTCTTTGTGGCAGAAACACGAGAGAAAGCTCATGGGCTGATGTCACGTAACTGGCGTGACAGCGATGTCATCGCGGACGGCCCACCTGTACATTCTTCAGCTATTGGAGGAGGAAGACACGATTTTTCTTCCGGAGCAGGTGGATGGGGAACATGGAACTTTAATGAAGCCTGTATTCATTCGATTTACGATGATCCGGAAGGGTGCATTAAAAGGCTCAAGATGATCGAGAAAAAAATACCGTCGCTTGGCCAATGCATCTTAGAATTCAATCGAAGAGGAAGATTGACCACCGAAGAAGTCCAACGATCAATGCGGTTGTTCGCCGACCAAGTCATGCCGGAATTTAGTTCACAGGCCCACAAGTAAAGCACCCGTCAAAGGAGAAGTAATGGTTTCTCAGAAGATAACTGAGATAAGTGTCACTCCTATTCCTGCATATTTTCCGCACGAAATAGGGAGAAATGCGAGAAATACCGGTCACGGAATATCTGGTATTGAATGGCTGGTCCGTGCAAAAACAGACGGAGGGATCGAAGGTTTAACAATAGCGAATACTTTCCTATCCAACCTCGGAGGGAATTCTGTAGACGACTTACTGACAATTCTCAAAGAGGTTTTTCTCGGAATTCGTATATGCGACTTGTTGGAAGTTTCCAATGGAAGAGTGATTAAACCAAAACCAGGACCTGGACGAGCATTCAGAGAGAATGGATGGATGAGCATACTAGCCTACGATCTAGCTGGGAGGGAGTTAGGAGTTTCCGCTGTTGACCTCCTTGGCGGGAAGGTTAGAGATGAAGTTCCCGCTTACGACACCACTCTGTATTTCCAAGACCTACGTAATCCCGATACTTTGAGTAACGGTGTTGCCTCAGTTGTAGACGAAGCCAGGGAAGCTTATTCCCTCGGATGGCGCCAAATGAAAATCAAAGTTGGTCGGGGAGGCAGATGGATGTCCCCAAAATCCGGAGCACAGAGAGACGCCGACGTCGTCAACGCAATCAGGGAGGCCGTTGGCCCAGAAACCGTTCTCTACGTGGATGCGAACTTTGGGTATGAGAACAGGCTAGACCTGCTTGAATTTTTTATTAAAGAGACTCTCCCAGCGAACTTGGGATGGCTTGAGGAAATGATTCCACCTTCACTTGAACAATACAGGGAACTCCGAAAGATACAGGAACGCTTGGGATCAAATGCTTTATTGGTTTGTGGCGAGGTAGACAGAGATCCAATCGGCTATGTTTACATGGACATGGCAGAGGAAGGGGTCTTTGATGGTTATCAACCCGACATAGTCTCTCAAGGATTTTTCCGGTGGAAACAAATTGAAGATCAATTGGAAGGAACCAACGTCGTGTCCCAACCACACTGCTTTGGAAATGGGAACTTTGGAACCCGAGCTGCCCTAATATACGGTGCCTCCTCTAAAGGTTTTATATCACTGGAGGATGAACGCATAGCCCCAAATGTATACGAAAATGACGAATTCACATTTAAAAATGGAGTCTATAAGATTGCTGATGCACCTGGACTGGGTCTAAATGTAGATGAAGAGATATTTCGAAGAAAATACAGTCACAATGAAGACAAAATAGTTCTATAAATTTTAAGAGCGGAAAAATGAGCCAAATTCTCAGTAACCTGCGAATAATAGAACTAGGGACTGACGTTGCCACCGCGAATGTCGGACGATTGCTCGCTGCTTACGGTGCTGATGTAATAACTGTCGAGCCTCCCGGTGGGCATCTTGTTCGTCACATGCCGCCCTTTCCTAATGTAAAAAAGTCCTCAGATCCGAATGAGAGCATACTTTTTGCATACTTGGGCACAGGGAAACGATCTGTTGTTCTCGATTTTGAGGATCCTGAAGACATTGCTAAGGCAACAGATCTCGTTTTAAGTTCAGATGGCGTTATAGATGGATATAGACCCGGAGAACTCGCATCTTTTGGACTTGATCTTGTATCTCTCTCTGAGTTCCAGCCCGCTCTATCAGTTGTCCAAGTAACTCCTTTCGGACAGACAGGGCCCTATTCTCAATGGCGAACTAGTGCTCTCACAGCATATGCCTCCGGAGGACAGATGTCTCTGACAGGGGATGCAGATAAACCACCATTACTAACCGCCGGACACCAGGCTCACATGCAGGCAAGTCTCCATGCTTTCGGAGGCCTTTTGACCGCAATATATTCCGCCACTAAAACTGGTATTGGTGACATTGTGGATATATCAATACAAGAAGTTCAGACTGCCACTCTGGAGGGCGCAGGACCAGTTGCTCTTTGGTATGGAGGAGACCAACAACGAGGAGGAAATAACCCAAGAGCCCTTTGGGGAGTTCACCCTTGCAAGGATGGCTGGATCGGTGTCGCCTCAATGCCTAGGCAGACTCACTCAGTTCTTGACGTTATGGGGTTATCGGACATGAAGAGTGATCCTCTGTTCATAGACAGTGCGTGGTCACCAGAAGCAGATGAATTACTTAGAATTTTGGTCCCAAATTTCACTATGGAACACACAGCCCAAGAAATTTTTGAAATCGCAAACGATTACCGTGCTCCTTTTGCCATGATTCCCAATCCAGCAGAACTACTCGAATGGCCCCACCTCAAGGAAACAGGTTTCTGGCAAGAAGTAAATCATCCGGTTCTAGGAAACCACCCGATACCTTCTGGACCAGTATGGTTTACTCTCGACCCCGAAAATCCCAAATCAGAGCCCGATAAGGGGAGCTTTACCAGCGCTCCGTTGGTTGGACAACATACTAAGGAAATTTTTTCGGAGTCGCTGATTCCTAAGGCGACCAAAAAATCAGCCCATATTAATGTCTTTGCGACACGTAAAAACCTTCCGCTCGAAAACATTAAGGTCGTAGATATGACACAGGTTTGGTCGGGACCCTACGCCATGCGCTTTCTAGCAGATATGGGAGCCGACGTAATAAAAATAGAAGGCCCGACCTTTCCTGATCCTGTTCGAACCGCAGGAGGAAATCGCACAGCACCAGCTATTAACCTCTCAAGCTATTTCAATGAATATAACCGAGGAAAAAGAAGCCTCACACTGGACTTCAAGAAAAAATCTGGAATGCAGGCATTGAAGCGTTTAATTAAAACCGCGGATGTTTTCGTGGAAAACTGGTCTTCCGGAGTAGCAGATAGGAATGGATTAGGGTATACCGAAGTAAGTAAGCTTAATCCCAACATCGTTTACATATCGATGCCTGGGTTTGGACACCAAGGCCCCGATGCATCTAGAGTCGGATTTGGACCAACTATAGAGCAAATGGGAGGTCTGGTATCACTTCAAGGTTATGAAAACGATGCCCCTCATAAATCTGGAATTTCCTATGGTGACCCAATCGCGGGTGCAACATGTGCGGCAGCCGCAGTTGCGGCTCTAATTAACAAGGTGATCACTGGAAAAGGCTGCTATTGCCTATTGCCACAGCGAGACGGGGTGACCGGCCTTATTGGCGAATACATAGTTGCTGAAGGGTTAGGCTGCAGCATTCCAACAAGAACAGGCAACAAACGCAGCGGATATGCCCCTCACGACACTTACCCATGCCTGCCTGATGTTACACCCAGGCCTATATTGAGCATTTTTCCAAATGACGATGAGGATTTGGAAACTCAAACTATTGATACTGTGACAGATCGATGGGTAGCTATCGACTGTCGGTCAGACGAAGAGTGGATGTCACTTACTGAAATAATTGACGATTCCAGACTTTACAACAGCATCTATTCCACAGTAGAGGGAAGGCTCGCCAACCAGAAACTTATAGATGAAACGATCTCAGAATGGACCTCCACAAAAGACGCTTATGAGATCGCAAAACTCCTCCAGAAAGAAGAAGTAACAGCCGCCCCCGTGCAAAGTGCACTATTACTGGTTAAAGACCCTCATTCTATTTACAGGGATAACTTTATTACCGTAAAACATGATGTGAAGGGTAACCACCTCACGGCACGCCCTACTTGGCGCCTATCCAGGCACTCCAAACTTCCAGAGTTTTCTGGTCCGAGTTTTGGTCAGCATAATGAGGAAATTTTATCCGAGCTCGGATATTCATTATCGGAAATTGATGCCCTTGAAAAATCCGGTGCAGCGGCTCGACGACTTATAGGAAATAGATAGCTGTAGATTGCTACCATTTCTACATATTGGACTATAGGTTATTGGTTATATATGACCATCAAGTCCTCTAAATAGAGCCCAACATTTTGGTTATACTTTTTGCCATTAATCGATAACCTTCTGTGTTCGGATGAAGACCATCGTGCAATAAGTGAGAGCTGTCCGCACCTAAGATATCAAGGCCATTGAAATAATAGATATTGTTATCCCCATTACTGCCAAGGATATCTACCGACCTTCTTATTTCCTCTCGCATGCCTTCGAGTGTAAATCCAACAACATTGGCTGTTTCTTCTCTTCCGGGAGAATAAATTGGAGAAAACACAACAATGGGAGTCAGAGGGTGCTTCTCGCGTATTATCTTTATGAACCCAACGATATTGGGCCCAAATGTTCTCTCATTCATTGAGGGATTCGTGTACACATTAATCCCTAGGCAGAGAGATATAAGGTCCGCATCTGCATCCCTAATTACTCTCGCTATCAAAGGGTCGAGATGGCACTGTCCCGCATACCCGAGACAAGTAAGATCCAACCCACGGTTGCGGGATACGATGGACGGCCAGGTTAAGCTAGGAGAATCGGCATCACGACATTGGGTTATAGAACTACCGTAAGTAACCCATTTTGTAAGTTTTCGGGCGTCGGATGCATACAGTGAGGAATCGTCTGGTATCTCCAATCCCTTAAACTTAAATTCCCCATATTGTGGCAGCCACAACTCTATCTCCTTTTTATGAGGTGGAAGCCCAACAAATTGAAATACTTCTCTATTTTCTGTGGCTTCTGATCCAAAATATTCCCCATCAATAAACAAATCAGCAGGACTTCTATCCTTATGAGAATCACAACTGAATGCCAGTTTATTTGCATCACTTCTAAAAGTTAATCGGACTCCCGCAGGCATCGCGGCCCTACCCATGAGATCGATGTTGTACAAATCAATTTCTTTGTAGGGAATTCTCCAAGGCATGACATATTCATCATTGGAGTCAAGGGATATAACGCCAAGCCACTTAATTCTAGGATCGTTAGGAAGTATCCGTTGAGACATTCAATCGCTCACTTGTGTTCCAAATTACAAAACTATCGCTGTTTGACGATGCATACTAACACTCAATCTTAGGAATATCGCGATACTCTGATTCGAAAGGCTGCTACTATAACCCCGACGACACCTACTAAGAATCCACAGGAATGAAACATTATGAAGTTCGGCGTGCAGGTAAGTTGCTACAACACTGACTGGGAGAAGATTAAATCTTCCATTGAAACTCTTGAAGAGGGTCGCTGGAACAGCCTTTGGTTCGCGGATCATTTTCTTCCACCTTCTCCAGGATCACCTGGTGGTCAGCGTGATCAGGAACAAGGCACAGCCTTTGAAGGCTTCACTCTCGCTGCCATTGCAGCTGGAATGACGGAAAAACTAGAGATAGGTCACCTTGTCCTTGGGAACACCTACCGTAATCCAGCTCTAGTCGCCAAAATGGCCTCGACAATAGACCAGGCTTCCAAAGGAAGATTCATTTTATCGTTGGGTGCAGCTTGGTTCGCACGAGAGCATGAGGCTTATGGTTGGACATTCCCGTCGTTGCGAGAAAGATCCGATCGCTTTGAAGAGGCTTGCGAGTTGATTAGGCTTCTTTTTACATCCGAGGAACCTGTCAACTACTCGGGCAGGTATTACAACTTAGAGGATGCTCCCTTGTCTCCATCGTGTTACCGCGATCCCCACGTACCCATATTGGTAGGGGGAACCGGTGAAAAGAGAACTCTCCGCACCCTCGCAAAATACGGAGATATCCTAAATATCGACGGCTGGTCTGGTAGGGGGATGTCTCTTGATCTATACCACCACAAAGTCGGAGTGTTGGAAACACACTGTGAGAACGTGGGCAGAGATCCTTCAGATATAAAACATTCCTTGCTCATGCCCATAAAGATAACCAACAACCAAAAAGAAGCTGAAGAGTTTATAAAACGGTTGGGTTACCGAGCCTCCGACCCTAGTCACGGAAATTTCGCCGGCAAGCTTCTCTCCCCAGAAGATTCTGGTTCTGTTGCTGGTTCCCGCGATTATGTCATTGAACGCATAGCAGAATTTGTTGAAGCAGGCGTCGACGAAATAATGTTCGGTGGAATATCAACTGGAGATACGGAACAATTGGAGCAAATAGAACAGGACATAGTAGGCGCCTTCAAGTAAAAAAACGCCTAAAGATAAATCCTGGACAAAGGTTAAATTACATTTTTCTAGTGCTCAGTTATTAATGCCCCTCAAAATCCCTCGAATATATCCTATTTGACCAAGATGCTGAGAGGTTTCTACAACTATGTGAGCAAGAACTCCTCCTTTGGTGATATCAGGAAGTTGTCGATGAAGTGCCTCAAAAGGACATCTTTTATCTAGTTCAATGGAATCTACTTGAGAGATGTAGTCAAGGGTTTGTTCTCTACAGGCTTCATGATATTCCAGTAACAGGTCGATTGGAGTAGATGGCATACCCCTAACCTGTTCTGCAGAGTATCCAACACCAAGATCTCGCGCCGGTATTTCAAACCTCTCATGCCAACCATTCTGTACCCAGAGCTGATCTGTTTCCCTAGCACCAACATTTAACAAAACATCCTCTGCACGACTCGCATGCCACAGAGCAAAATCAATATGATGAGATGCCTCGGATGGCATCTCTCTTCTTTCTTCGTCGGTTAAACCACTTACCAATCGTTTTAGCTCACGGTCATATTCTTCTAGTTGAAGCTTGAGTATCTCTCTAAAATCCATGATTTCTCCTTTGAAAGGTAGTTATTCTCATAATCCTGATGGAAGCATATCAACTACTTTAAGAATTTATCCTCAGACCATCGCAGGGGATTCCCCAATATTTCGCCTTTGCTCGATAATTGCATCTAGATTTCGTATTTTTTTACTCATTAATACAGGGCCGATCGCAAATACTGACAAGAGGATGCCTCCAATAGCGACGGCGATAGGTACGCCCTCACCACCATCTGCAAAAACTTTAGCTAGCGCTCCGGTATACATGGCGCCTAGAGGCATAATACTCCACGTCATCCCGTAGAAACCCATCACTCGTCCGCGCATATGGTCTGGCACCATTAGCTGAAGGGAGCTCATGATAGAAATCATGTAAACAGAGCTAAACGCCCCCATTACAAACATCAACAGGACCGCTAACGGATAATTTCCAAGTTCTTTTGAGCTTACTGCTAGTAATACTAAAGCAAGGCCAAATACAGCAGATCCCAGTACTATCATCATCCCCCTATGTCTTAGATTGGGTATCCTTCCAAGAATCAGAGTGATAGCAAACGCTCCCACCCCTCCAACACCCATCATGACTCCCTGCCCATCTGCTCCAACCTTCAAAATATCTACGGCAAACACCGGCATCATAGGAATAACGGACATTCCAAAAAAACTATTGAAAAAAGTTATTGCTATCAAAAATGTAAATATCGAGTTGCCCAAGATAAATTTAATTCCCTCCGACAAATCGGATCGCGACTTCCTTTCCCGTCTTTCAGACTTTACTGAATCTGGAATTTTTAAACGCATAACAACCACAGCGAGAGTGAAAAACCCCATCGCTGATAGAAGAAAAGAGAATCCTTCTCCGACAACCGTAATAATTAAACCGGCCACTGCTGGAGCTATGATTCTAGTTCCGGTCCAGACCGCACTGTTAAGGGAAACCGCGTTCATCATTACGGACCTGTCAATAAGTATTGGATAGAGAGCCATTCTCGCTGGTTGATCAAAAGCATTCACTGCACCTGCAAAGAAGGCGAGCAGTATCACGTGCCACGCCTGGACTACCCCAGTAAAAGTCACAACTGCGAGAATCAAGATAATTAGACCGTTTACGGTTTGAGTTATAGCGATAAGCTTTCGTCTCTCCATCCTGTCGGCCAAAACTCCCCCGAAAAGATTCAAAACAATTGCGGGAACCGCGTTTGCAAGACCAACCCACCCTAGAAACAGTGGATCGCCTGTTAAACGGTGAACAACCCAGAACTGAGCGAAATTTAGCACCTGGAAACCACACACCGAGGCTAATGTGCCGAACCAAAACACCCTATAGGAAGGAAAACCCATAGCCGGTCCTAGTAAACGGGTTAGTATTCGAGTTGTGCCACCTTCCGGGTAATCTGCAATCATAACCGTACTCTAGCTTATATAGGAGGCAAACGAAAAAATTTTGAATGCTACGATTAGCGAACTCAAAATCAAAAGTTACCAAGGAGCATAGTTTTGGGAAATCCTGGAGACGATCCGATATACAGAAATTCCGACGCCGACATGCCGTCTTTTGTTGGTATCTCAACCTTTCTACAGAGTCCATTGATACAGACTTCTGTAGGGCTAAAGGAACAAGATGTAGACGTCGCGATCATGGGGGCACCTTTTGACATGGGTGTCGTAAATCGCCCAGGTGCCAGATTCGGTCCCAGAGCTATTCGACAGGCGGGATATTTTGGCGCGCCAAATGACGATCTATATCATATGGGATTACAGGTATATCCAACCGACGTTCTTTCAGTTGCAGACTTTGGCGATGCTAATTGTCCTCCTAGTTCACTTGAAAGAAGTCATGAGGCTATCCAAACCAAGGTTTCCGACTGTCTCAAAGCCGGGGCTCTACCAATCGTAGTTGGAGGGGATCATTCCATCACTCTCCCTTCTGCAACAGCAGTAGCTGATCATTATGGACGGGGCAAGGTAGGCATTGTCCATTTTGATGCACATGCTGACACAGCCCCCGCAACTTATGGTGGAGTCCTAGCATCGCACAGCAGTCCCATGAGACGACTTATAGAAGATGGAATTGTAAAAGGAAAAAATTTTGTCCAAGTTGGACTACGTGGTTACTGGCCACCCCATACACTATTTGACTGGATGCAGGAACAGGGAATGAGATGGCATCAAATGTCGGAAATTGAAACACGTGGCTTTGATTCTGTACTGGACGACGCAATTTCAGAAGCACTAGATGGTCCCGAATTAATTTATCTTTCCGTAGACATAGATGTCCTCGACCCAGCATTTGCTCCAGCTACCGGCACTCCAGAGCCAGGAGGACTTACATCTGTGGAATTGCTTAGAGCTATAAGGACAATTGTCGGCTCCGTCGAAACGATTGCTGCAGACGTAGTAGAAGTTGCTCCAGACTATGAAGGGCCCGCAAACATTACCGCAGAGGCCGCTCTCCGAGTCATCCTAGAGATTCTGAGCTCTTTAGCGAAGAAAAAGAATCTTGCAAAGACCTGATTTAGTCTAAAAATACATCTCCAGATTGACCGCCTGTTTTACTGGAAAGACGTGCTCCAATACTCATTGCTCGATCAACAGCTTTACACATATCGTAAATCGTTAGAGCTGCCACAGATATCGCTGTTAACGCTTCCATCTCAACCCCAGTTTTCCCTCTGGTTTTTGCGACTCCCGTAATTAATATTGTTGAATGCTCCATGTCGAGTTCAAAATCGATTGTCACCTGTGTCAAAGGTAGTGGATGGCAGAGGGGAATAAGATTCGCGGTTTGTTTAGCTGCCATTACTCCTGAGACTCGAGCAACTGCTAAAACATCTCCTTTTTCAAGCCCGTTATCTTTCACCAGTTGAATCGTCTGGGGCTTCATTTTTACAAATCCTTTTGCAATCGCCACCCTGTCAGTTTCAGGCTTACTACCAACATCCACCATTCGAGCTTCTCCATGCTCATCGACATGGGTTAGGGTGTCCAGTTTTCCTGAAATGGCTGTTTCATCTTGTTGGTCCATTTCTACCTCTCCTATTACATTTACCTCACTTTCCCCAACAAAACCAACAGGCTTTCCTACAGCCTCCGAATGGGCAAGATGATCAGCTTCTTCATTAAGAGGGTCACCAGCATGTCCTTTGACCCAAATCCACTGAACATTCCTCTTGTTAACTTCTCTATCAAGCAACTCCCAGAGATCCTGATTCTTATTTCTTTTCCAGTTCTTAGTCATCGTGTTAATAACATACGAAGAATCGGAATACACCGTGACATCAGCATTCTCGGACAGATCTTCTAAACCTTTAACAACCGCCAGAATTTCCATTCGGTTGTTTGTTGTGTCTAAGTCTCTTCCATGAAGGAATCTTTTGGGGCCGTCACCCAATATGACAGCTCCCCAACCTCCCGGTCCGGGGTTCCCTATACAGGCTCCGTCTGTATATATGGTTATCATCGCCAAATGAAATGCCTCTTATTAACCACCAATGTGATACATCTCAACTTTTTTTCTCGGGCTGGTCATTGACGTACGAATCTCTGAATAGCGATCTTCTCTATTAGACCAGGTGCCAGACATAATATTAAGCAATTCCTCATCAGGGATGTTGCTTCTCATAGGACCTCTAAGATCTGTCCCCCCGTCTGCAAACAGACAAGTGACAATCTGTCCTTCTGGCGACAGTCGAAGCCTTGTACAGTCTCCACAAAACGGTTGAGTTACAGATGAAATAACTCCAAATTCCCCTTTACCGTCTTTATAACGATACCTCTTCGCTACTTCTCCTCTGTAAGAAGATTCAATGGGTGTAACCGAAAATTCACCCTCTATTATTTTCACAATTTCGGAGGCCGGGAGTACCTCGTCGAGTTTCCAGTCGTTTAATGTGCCAACATCCATGTACTCAATAAACCGTGGCGTGTAGCCGTTATCTCGGCACCAACTCGCAAGTTCAACCAATGTATTGTCATTAATCCCTTTTTGCACAACGGCATTAATCTTAATGGGATCTAAACCAGCTTCTTTTGCAGCGGCTATTCCATCTATAACCTTCGCTGTCCCAAACCCTCGTCCGTTCATCTTCTTAAACACCTCGTCGTCAATAGAATCCAGGCTCACTGTTATTCTTTGCAGCCCTGCTTTCTTAAGACTTTCCGCCATCCCGGATAGGAGATAAGCATTTGTCGTCATAGCGAAATCTTCTATTCCGTCCAGACTTGCAATCATCGATACAAGCTCAACAACATCCTGTCTTACGAGGGGTTCTCCACCTGTTAATCTGACTTTTTTCACTCCCAGTTGAGTGGATAGTTTGACTATCCGAGTTATTTCTTCAAACGTGAGTAAGTCATTCCTTGGAAGGAATTCATATCTTTCACCATAAATTTCGGCTGGCATGCAATAAGGGCAGCGAAAATTACACCTGTCGGTAACAGATACCCTCAAGTCTCTTAAAGGGCGTGACAGTTTATCTAAAGGCATGTCTTTCAGCATACAGACTCACCTCTGCTTCGTAAGTACCTCGCAGCTTCTCTCACCGCATAACCTCTATGAGATACCTCATGTTTTTCCTTAGCTGATATCTCAGCAAGTGTCTTAGCCTTGGGCGGGAAAAAAAATAACGGATCGTAACCAAATCCATTATCGCCTCGAGGATCATGGGTGATTGTCCCCTCAATGTTTCCATCAAATGTTAATGTCCTACCACCTGGAATATAGATCGCTACAACACACCTAAAGCGAGCAGTAAGATCCTCTTCCAATAAGCCAGAGACGTTTTCTAAGAGCAATGCATTTCTTCCCAAATCATCCAGCGTTTCGCCACCGTAACGGGCAGATAAAACCCCCGGAGCACCGCCGAGAGCATCAACCTCCAGACCGGAGTCATCGGCGAGGGTCATCATCCCCGCGACTGCTCCATAACCCTCTGCTTTCAATATCGCGTTCTCCTCAAAAGTCGAACCTGTTTCCTCCACCTCAAAGCCTGGATCAATAGAAGTCTCATCTAAAGACAGCAGGTTATATCTGGTATCTGCGAGAAGAACCAGTAATTCTTGCATTTTTCCAGCGTTTCTAGTTGCAACAAGCAACTTACACGACTCGATCGCATTCATTACATTCTCATCCTAGGTTTTAGATTTTCAATTATAACGGCAGTTGCCCACCCCGGTATGTATAATCGAACCTATCTGTTATTACTGCTAACACATGGAGACTAATAATGCATCTACTAGAAGTATCCAATCCTGTCGCCCAACAGCGTGGGATGATGAACATATTAAAGACCAATCCCAGGCCTAAATCTTTAGACGGACTCACTATAGGTCTTGTTTGGAGTGGAACCCATGGTGGAGACCTTGCTCTGAATCGTGCCGGCGAAATCATTCAGGAACGGTTCAATGATGTAAAAATTAACTTCTACACTGGAGGAAACTATCCAACTCCACCTCCAATAGTAAAACAGGCAGGAGAGGAATGTGACGTTGTTATCGGCGCCACTGCCGATTGAGGAACCTGCGCGTCGTGGATGTGCCACGACATGATAGAAATTGAAAAGATGGGAAAGCCCGCCGTGCCCATCGTTTCCGGGAGATTTGAAGATGATGCTTTAGCAAGCAGCAGAGCTTTCGGTATGCCTGATTTACAATTTGTTATCGTCCCAAGAATATATCGTAATCTCGCGGATGACTTGTGCGTCACTCAAACAGAAGATGTAATGGACGAATTAATCTCTTGCCTGACCGCTGATAGTGATAATAAAACTGTCGCTGAAAATCAGGCTGCTACCTTAAGATACGAAGGTGATGATCGATACGACGCTATTTTAAAAATGAATTCTGACTACACTCGCAGGGACTGGTCAGACGCCCTACCTGTTTTCCCCCCTACTGATTCTGCTGTTGCAGATCTAATTTCGGGTACCAACCTCCCTCCCGATCACGTGGTCTGCGATATGCCTCCTGGCTTTGGACTTGCCACAGTGGAAAAGATTGCAATAAATTCTGCTTTAGCTGGTGCTAAACCAGAGCACATGCCAATAATAATTGCTTCGGTAAAATGCCTGTCCGAAATGGGAGAACATGGGGGAAAGTCCCTCTTGATGTCTACAAGTCCTCATGCCCCTATCCTTGTCGTCAACGGCCCTATGGCCAAAGAAGTTGGCCTCAACCCTAGGTCGGCACTCGGACCTGGCCGAGACAACGAAATTAACATCATAATCGGGAGAGCTTTTTACCTTTGTCTAAAAAACATTGGAATGTGGTACCCAAATAAAATGGATATGGACACAATAGGAACAACTCGAAAATTTGTTCACTGCGTAGGGGAGAACGAGGATATGAGTCCTTGGCCGTCATACGCTGAAGATCGCGGGTTCAAAGGCGATGAAAGTACCGTATCGATTTTTGTAACCGACGGAGAATTAGACGTACAGGACCAAGGGAATACTTCAGCGGAGGGCCTGCTTAAAACTCTCGCCTACGGCATCACATTTGGAAACACAACACTTGGTGGAAGCCATGCCGGGGGGCACGAAAGGCTGATCTTTATGCCTCCTGACGTTGCTGGCCCTGTAGGTGCAGAAGGTTTCTCCAAAGAAGATGCAAGGGAGTTCATCCACAAGCATGCAAACAATAGCCTCGGTAAAATGATCCAGTACATGCCGTTGGGGGATGCACGTGTGCATGAAAACTGGCATTATCTGCGAAATCAGACTGAAGAAGAAATACTGGCTACAGAAGTTCCTCTACTCCATAGTGCAGACGACATAGATATAGTGGTTGTTGGCGCGGACAGGGCTAAGACACTAGTCTTTCCATCAGGCCCATCTTCTGCAACCGTTGGGATAGACCAGTACAAGTAGAAGAGGGGTGACCCTTTTTCTACTTGTACTTCTCTTGTGGGTGTTTTAACAGGATATAAAGTAGTCGAATTTAGCCATTACCCGGCTGGAGCGATACTTGGGATGCTTTTAGCAGACCAAGGTGCCGAGGTACATAAGATAGAACCTTTGGAGGGAGATCCCTCCCGAGGCACCGAAGCTTTTGCGGTATGGAATCGCGGGAAGAAAACTTCTTTATCCACTTATTCAAGCAACGACATCGATAAATTTACCGCTGGCGCTGATGTCGTTATAGAGTGCCTGAATCCTTCTGAACAACTCTCTCTTGGTATTACATTTGAATCTCTATCACCAAGTGCTGTTGATAAAGAACCCGTAGTTATATCAATGCCGTCATTCCCAAAAGGCCACCCACTTGAATGGTTGCCAGCACGTGAAGGTTTGATAGCATCCAGCGCCGGGGTCTACGCACTTAATCCTTCCGGTGATGCGCCGATTCCAGGTGAAGGGCCTTCCTTTCATGAACTTTATTACGCTAGTACCTTCGCCGCCATGACAGCAGCTCCTGCTGTTACAGCCGCTTTGCTATATCGTGCGAAAACAGGAAAAGGACAACAAGTAACAGTCCCTATCCATGACGCAATGTACCAAGGTATGGGCGCGGCCCTGGTCCGCCACTCAAAACGAACACATGGTAGACAGGAAGGGCACCCGGTAATCGCTCGTTTTTACCTCTGTGGAGACGGTCGATGGATCAATGTAAACATAGCGATCCCGCGATTTTTAAAACCGTTCCTCGAAGCAGTAGGACACACCGACTGGTTAAACCATCTAACTGATAATGGCAGGCTTCGTTCAGAAGGAACTCTTTTAGAAGAATGGACACAAAAATTCGAAGAATTGTGGTTAGAGAAAACGGCTCTGGAGTGGGAAAATCTAATGGAAGAACTTGGGGTTCCAGGAACCGTCTGCAGAACCGTGGACGAGTGGTTAAACGAACCACATGCCTCCGAATCTGGTGCGGTGATCCAGATAAATGACCCGACATTTGGGATGATGAAACAACCAGGATTACTTGTGAAAACCCATGGCAATATTGGCCAGGTCAAGGCACCCGCTCCTAAGATGCCGGGAGTAGATTAGTTATAGTATGAATAACTCTCCTTTAGACGGTGTCACTGTACTTGATCTTTGTATAGTTCTCGCCGGGCCCACATGTGGCCGCACGCTGGCTCAATATGGTGCGAATGTAATCAAGGTTGATCCAGAGTATAGACCGCCTCAACTTACGCCCTGGCTTGACGTTGGTAGAGGAAAGGAAAGTGTTGTCCTTAACTTAAGGAAACCCGGAGGATTAGAAGCCTTCCTAACCATGGCCCGTAAGGCGGACGTAGTCTTAGAAGGATTTCGTAAAGGTGTTGCTGACAGACTGGGTATCGGATACCAAAGGTTAAAGACTCTTAATCCTGAAATCATTTATGGTTCAATAAACTGCTTCGGACAAGATGGCCCCTGGCAAATGAGACCCGGATTTGAGCAAAATGCGCAGGCCGCCACAGGGATCCAACTCCGCAATGCTGGAGTATCTATTCCTTCACAACCACAGAGACCCCGCCCTGCTACTTTCACTTTAAATGACTACGGAACTGGTATCTCCGCTGCCTACGCTGTCATGCTAGCCTTGCTAGAGAGGGAGAAAACGGGGAAAGGGCAAAAAATAGAGGCTGCTCTTTCTTATACTTCCGCAACTATTACAGGTCCGTATCATGTGGATTACCCAGAATATAAACGTAATGACCTAGGGGGTCCCGGTAAGAGAGGAACCGATTCACTAAATCAACTCTACGAATGTGCAGACAATTCTTGGATCTTCCTTTCTGTCTCAGCGGATACTGAGCTACTTGCACTACAATCCATTCCTTTATTCGCCGACATAGGGGACGCTCCAACTAGTCAGCATCTCCAGACCATATTTCTTGGTAACACCAGTACACACTGGGTTTCCTTACTAACCTCTGTAGGAATTCCTGTTACGGTAAACAAATATTCCTCTGAACTTCATCGCGATGAGGAAAACCGGAAAAGAGGCATAGTAGTTGACCAGGATTATCGAAATATCGATGTTCCGTCGGGAGAAACAAAAGGGTCTCATCAGTGGGGCGAGACAACGTGGCCAGGAAATCCAGTGACTATGTCTGAGTGTGAATTGATCGAAGTCGAACCTCCCGCTTTTGGAGCCGACACAACTACCGTTCTGAGACGCTTCGGAATCCCCGATGCTGAATTAGACAAATTAGAAGCTTCAGGCGCTATTCCACAGTCGTCACCTATTGATCTTAAATAAGTCCCCATTAATTCAATCGTTACAGATTTCTTGAGACTACCCGTGCCTTTTCAGCAAATATTTCTGCAAAGTACGCACACAAGCCAGTGTATTGTTCAGGATCCAGGAGATCAGATATTTGTTCCTCAGACAGTAATGATGAGACTTCCCTTTCTTCTGCTAGCGTCTCTCTAAATCCTCTTCCCTCGGTAACGGACCTTTGAGCTGCATCATAAACTGCATCATGGGCCCTCTGTCTCCCTATCTTCTTTCCAAGCTCAAGCATCACCCTTTCTGACATGATGAGACCACCCGACAAGTCAAGATTTCTCCTCATTCTTTCAGGGAATAACTTTATATCTGAAAATATTTGATTTAGACCATCTACTATGTACCCAGTCAATACACAAACCCTATTAATCGCCGTATCCATCATCATGCTTGTAGTTTTATCTGCTTCATGCTCTGTTTGCATCGCTTCAAGCGACATTGGGACAAAGGTACGTACTTCTGAAGCCCATGCAACTACATCCTGACTGAGACGAGGATTACGCTTTTGAGGCATCGTCGAGGATCCCACTGCACCCTCGGGTACGGGCTCTTCCACTTCACCAAATTCTTGCTTCATCATTGTGTAAACCTCCCTCGCCATTTTGCTTGAGGTAGCAGCAAGCATCGCTAGAATGGTTATGTACTCCGTTAAGTGATCTCCAATTGTCCTGGCAGGCATGGTCATCGAGCCAATACCTAATTCTTTTCCAATCAGGTCCTGTGTCTTCAATCCCTCTAACCCGACGGAAGCCATAGTTCCGGCCCCTCCTCCAAGCATCGCCACAAACACTCTATCTTCACAGGATGTCAACCGCTCGGTATGTCGAATTATCTCGTCAATCCAGACTGCAACTTTGTATCCAAAAGTCGCGGGAACAGCGTGCTGTCCATGAGTCCTGCCAGGCATAGCATAATTCTTTGATCTCTCAGCAAGTTCGGCCAAAGTAATAAGTAGTCTTCCCAATTCCTGCTTATAGTATTGATGGCACTTCTTAACCAGTAAAAGTTTGCCTGTCTGGGTGATGTTCTGTGTTGTAGCACCCCAATGAATGTATCCACCTGCCTCCGACCCACAAACCCTATCCAATTCCCAGACCAGAGGAACAAGCGGATGGCCTGTTTTCTCTAGGCCTAAATGAACATTGTCAAGATTTAACAATTCCAAGTTAGCTTTTTCGGATATCGTGTCAGCCGCCCACTGTGGGATAACACCTAGCTTAGCCTGAGCTTTCGCCAGCGCCGCTTCCACGTCAAGATAAGATTGTAAAACTGGTTTCTCTTCAAATAAACAAGATATAAAATCTGTGTCCTTCTTCATACATTTTCTCCAAAATAGAATATTGAGAGTTTCTCAACCAACTCATGTGGATATCTATCTGATTACTGTCGGAAACTCCTAAAATTTGTTTATAAGTATCTCTAATTATCAACAGTCTGCAATCATTATCAAAAATATCCACAATCTGGTTAAAATTATGAACATTTAATCAACAATTATTCATGCTAATATTTGTTTGTATCCCACGCCTAACTAGAGCAGAATCAACAATATACACAGGCTTATTATTCTTATTCTTATTCCTCTTTGACACTTCTTCACAGGGAGAAAATCTTGATAGATGAAGTCATAATTCAAATAAAGAGTGGGGATGGAGGGGATGGAGCCATAAGTGGTAGGCATGAGAAATTTGTCCCAAGGGGTGGCCCTGATGGTGGAGATGGTGGAAGAGGTGGAAACATAATAATCAGAGGAAACTCTAATGAGAACACTCTTTTGCAATTTCGCTACAAGAGAGTTTTTCAGGCAAAAAATGGTGGGAATGGGGCAAGCGTCAAGAAGCACGGTGCGGACGGGGCGGATGTGGTCGTTAACGTTCCTGTAGGAACACAGGTATGGCATGACAATGACCTAATTGCGGATGTGACAGAACACAATCAGGAATTTATTGTGGCTCCAGGTGGGTCTGGTGGATATGGAAATGTTAAATATGTTTCCTCAACCAATCAATATCCCGTTATTGCCCAAGCTGGGGAAAGAGGAGAAGAAGTAGAACTTAAGCTGGAATTGAAGATGTTGGCTGATGTAGGGATTATAGGCGCTCCTAACGCTGGAAAGTCTAGTCTGATAAGTTATGCGACTGCTGCTGCTCCGAAGATAGCAGATTATCCATTCACAACGCTTGAACCAGTATTAGGTGTCGTTGAACACAGAGATAAAACAATAGTTCTGGTGGATATTCCAGGTTTGATTGAGGGTGCTCATAAGGGAATAGGTCTCGGGCATGAGTTTCTTCGTCATGTTGAACGGACCCGATTACTTATACATGTCGTCGACGGGGCGGGTGAGGATCCAGCTGCTACTTTTAAACAGATTAATGAGGAACTTCGTATGTTTAATGAAGACCTTGTTGAAAAGCCCCAGATTGTTGCCATTAATAAATGTGATCTCGAGGAAGTAAAGGTGCTGAGGGAGGAAATAGTCCAATCCTTAGATATACAAGATATCGAAACATATGTTGTATCGGCAGCTACAGGCGAGGGAATTGGAGAGTTAATTGATGCTGTTCTGGTAGCACTTGAACCAGAGAAAGTTGGGGATGAGAGACCATTTGACCCAGTAGAGCCTCAGAATGAAGTGGGTAAAGAAAAGAATTTTTCAAGTGTAAATAAAATTGGGCTTCCAGAAATAGGTTCACTTGATATGGAAAAAGAAGTTCCTGTATTGAGACCAATGCCCAAAAGACAGGGAGTCGGTATATTTATTGAAAATGATGTTTATGTCGTAGACGCTCCTGGGGTTGAACGTATTGCAGAAAGAATTGATTATGAAGACTGGACGGCTCGAATGCAGCTGTATAGGCATATGCAAAAAACGGGTGTTGTTAGAGCTTTAGAGGAGGCGGGAATAAAGCAGGGAGATACAGTTCGGCTAGGAACTGTCGAATGGGACTGGGATTAATTTGGGTCAGTCGTCACCGTTGAAATCAGTAAACGGTAGATCTGGGTGGTGGATCTGGATACAGTTAGTCGTTGTTTCGTCGGGGATGTTTCTAGTAGCTCTCGATGTGACAGTTAATGTGTCCTTACCTGCAATATCTGACTATTTTACAGCGGAGCCCAGAATCGTGTATCTCATGATCACGTTTTATTTGGGAACTACTATAGGTCTTCAGTTGGGAATGGGAGGTGCAGGGGACACATTTGGACTTAGGCGAATTTTCTTAGTTGGTCTTGTCGCCTATACAGTAGCTATGGTAGCTATCAGTTTCTCTCCTACGATTAATTCAGTAATAGGCTTCCGTGTGGTCCAGGCGTTTGGTAATGCCTCCTTGGCTGCTATTGCTCCCGCTTTGGTCACCTCGATGTTTCCGAGAGAAATCCGAGGACGAGCGCTAGGAATAATGACTGGTATTGGGACCTTAGGCATGATACTGGGCACAGTTTCGGCGGGTGCTCTCTTGGAAATAGTCTCTTGGAGATGGATATTTCTCTTCCGGATACCCTTTTGCATTGCTGCAATTGCAGGGACTTTATTTTTTCTTCGTGGTGTTGGTGA
Organism: SAR202 cluster bacterium; assembly: GCA_009392815.1. Taxonomy (GTDB): domain Bacteria; phylum Chloroflexota; class Dehalococcoidia; order Lucifugimonadales; family UBA826. Next base: position 27,801 of record VFFS01000059.1, on the reverse strand, counting down.
CAAGGTGGAGGAAGGTAGAGTATTTGACTGGATTGGTGCCAGCTTAGTCTTTGCGGCAATGACGGTTGTGGTTCTTTTTCTGAACATCGGAGCCCTGATCGGCTGGGTTAGGATCGAGCCGGTTCTTATTTTGTTTGTTGGTGCATGTATTTGGGTGATATTCATAAGACGGCAGAAAGTATTTAAGCCACCACTTATTGATTTAAAGGTCCTAAATAACAAAGTGGTAACTGGCGCTCTTGTAGCCAACCTATGTATGTTCATGTCTACGTTTGTTAATGTTTTCATATTGCCTTACTTTGTCTCGGAGATAATGGGTGCTTCTACAACATCACTCGCTGTCTTGTTGCTTGTTAACTCACTTGCACTCGCGCTGTGCGCGCCTCTGGGAGGCTATCTTTCCGATCGAATTAGTCCAGGTCCCGTTACTATAGTCGGAACGATATTGATCGTTTTGGGATTACTGTCATATCAGACAGTTGCGATAGGGGTGTCTGTGATGGCACTGGCCGTGAGAATGGCAATTATTGGGGCTGGCATGGGTCTTTTTCAGAGTGCCAATCTAAATCTGGTTATGACTGGAGCAGGTAAGACAAGCTTGGGAACAGGAGGGGCTTTATCTTCAATAACAAGGGGAATTGGTAACGTAGTTGCTGTTGCTGTTCTGGGAGGTTTATTCACAGGTGCTTACACCTCAAAAAATCATGGAGTAGATATACTGCTTGCGTCGACAACGACAGATTCTGTTGTCGCTTATCTGGCCGCGTTTAAATTGGTATACTTCGCCGCTGCGGCTATAGCCTTTGGGGCGACGATAGCGTCGGTTATTGCCTGGCGTCGTGGTTAATGGTGAACGGATAACCATCTTGGAGAAATATATAGGCTCATTAGAAGTATGTAATTCCGTACGCTAAGCGGGCCGGGAAAAAGATTTAACAAATAGGAGGCTGAAAAATGACAGAATTACAAGGGGCTTTATCCGGCGTGAAAGTTGTAGCGTGCTCGACGGCACAAGCAGGAACCGTACCTTACGCTTTGATGGCAGATCTGGGTGCCGATGTAATAAAGATTGAGGTCCCGAATGGAGGGGATAATTCACGTAGAGCCGGAGAGCTTAAGGGTGATGTGAGCTCTTTCTTTGAGACTAATAATAGGGGAGTAAAAAGCCTTACGCTTAACCTGAGGACAGATGAAGCAAAAAAGATACTTCATGAATTGGTCGAAAGAGCAGATATATTTGGTCAAAACTTTAGACCTGGAGCCGCAGAAAGGTATGGCTTTGGATACGAAGAACTAAAAAAGATCAACCCTGCTCTGGTGTATGCTTCAGTATCAGGTTATGGACCTGATGGGCCCGATGCGGCTCTTCCCGGAACGGATGCGGTGGGACAGGCGATAGGTGGTGTTACGGAAGCTTTCTCAATACCAGGTCAACCAATGCGAACAGGTGTGGCCTCCGTAGCGGACGAAACGTGCGGAATATTAACATTTGGTGGTGTACTTGCTGCGTTGATACATGCAAGGGAAACAGGAATAGGTCAAAAAGTTGAAACTTCTTTAGTTGGTAGTGCTTTTCGTCTCATGGGCTGGACCATGGCAACAACTATGTGGAAAAACAAACCTCCAATCACCGGTGCTCGAATAAATGGGAGCAGAAAGAGAGCAGGGATAGCAGCATGTTTCAATGATGCTGATGGTAGGCCTTTAGCTATGCAGTTAGATGCCAGACACTGGCTGCCGGCACTAGAAAGTTTGGGATTTATCGATGCAATGAAGAAAGCAGAACTAACGGACCTAGGAATGGCCTTTGAATCTGAGAAAAAGAAAAACGCGATACTCGATAAACTTGCAGAACTTTTTGCGACAAACACAAGAGAACATTGGATAGAGATTCTTCGCTCTGCCGATATAGTGGCTGCACCCGTTAACACAATGTTAGAGGCTTCCCAGGATCCGAATATAGTCGAAAGTGGGTACGTAAAAACTGTAAGTCATCCAGATCTGGATGAAGACATAAAAATACATGGGACACCGTGGAAAATGTCTGAAACACCAAGTAATCCGGGTTTTGCTCCTAAACTTGGTGAGCATAACGAACAGATTCTCGGTGAATTAGGATATGACAAAGAGGATATTGCGCATTTGAAGGAAGTAGAAGCAATCTAGTTTAACTGGGTATAAATCAATATCCTAAGCCAAAGATATATGTGAAGGGAGTAGAAATTGGTCAAATTTGATTATTTTTATGGTGGACATGTTGAAATGCAAGATGCCGGTTTTTTGGCTACTCCCGTGGCGGAGAGAAACCTGTCCGAAGAATTATTAGCTTCTTCATTTTCTGAAGCCAAGGCTATGGCGAAGGTTATGGACCCCCTGGGATATGACACTCTTTGGATGTCTGAACATCATTTTCAATCTGAAGGATTCGGAGGTATTCCTAATGTTCATATGACAAGTGTTTACTTAGCTGGAGTTACTCGAAATATGAATTTTGGTGCTTTCTTCAGTATTGTTCCTGCTTGGCATCCTCTAAGGTTGGCCGAAGATTTTGCTTCCGCAGATGTTATGACCGGCGGTAGAGTGCGATTTGGGATAGGCCGAGGTTATATCTTAAGAGAGGTAGAAACGTTAGGATCTCCCCTCGAAGATGATGAGGCAAATAGGGATTTGTTTGAAGAACAGGTAGAAATCGTTATCAAGGCTTGGGAAAAAGACTCGTTTTCCCACCGAGGAAAGAATTATGTAATACCTGCTGATGGAATGCACCGAGGGGAAAAACTTGAAGAAATCACATTGGTTCCCCGCCCTCTTCGCAGGCCTGTGGAGTTCTGGCAGCCGATTGCAAGTGGAAGCCAAAGAGGAATGGACTTCATGGTTAAAAATGGAATAAAGGGTGTCATAGCAGGAGGAACTGCACCAGGAGGATCCGCTGAAAAAACTGCTCTCAGATGGAAAGAAACATTGGCAAAGGCTGGACAAGAAGTGGAGATAGGAGAGCGTCTCGGGTTGGGTGTTCAAATTCATATGGCAGATTCTGAGGAGAAGGCCATTGAGGAAGCAAGACCATATTTCGAAGAACAACTGAAGGTACTAGCACCTTTAGGAATGATAAAGAATTTGTCGGAATATCAAATTGAAGCCACTTCTGATTCAAGAAAGGCCCCCTCTGCGGGGCTACCCACTTTGGAAGATGGGGTGGCCGAAGGAACATGGATCTGTGGTCCACCTCGGAAAATAAAAGAAGAGTTAAATGGGATCTTGGAAAGATTTCCAAAGATAGAAAGAATATCTGTGGGCTTAGGAGGCCTTGCTATCCCACCAAGTGTTATACGAAAAGACTTGGAATGGTTTGGAAAAGAGGTTTTACCTGAATTCAGAGAAAAAAATTAAGAATTTATGGAGTGAAACTCTTCTACAGGTAATACACATTGATATAATTTATAAAGGCGCCGATGTAGCTCAGTGGTAGAGCAGCTGTTTTGTAAACAGCAGGTCGTCGGTTCGAACCCGACCGTCGGCTCCACTTAAAGTTAGAAATTTATGGCGATTCTGCCGCCTTTCTTTTAGACATTCTGATAAATCTAGATAACATGCGAGTCCTCGTTTGATTGATCTTGCAAAATCTTTTCCATGAGCACTGGTTGTGTTGGTATTAACAACATCGTGGTGCAGAAAATCTGGTTAGGGATCGATTAATCGAAACTTGGAATCCGGTAGATGCAAAAATCATGGGGTATTACATGTCTGTTGTTTTATTCTCTGAAATTTGAATAAATCACGACTGTATGATGGGGTTGTTGGGTGAAATAGGTTAAAGTATCGCACAAAGTATTTTATAAAAAATCATAAAAAATGAGGAAAATTTATGCCTGCTGACGATTCAGCAAAAAGTGATGGGTTTGTTGAAGAAGAAGAAAAAATTGACGTTGTAAAAGACAGTAATCAATGTGGGAATGATTCGACGGATATTTTGTCTATGGATGCGTTCGCTTTTATTGGAAAAATGGCAAATAGTAGACAGCAAGGGAATGTGAAAGATAAACCGGAGAAATAGAGTAAAAAGATATGGAGGTTGGATATGAGTAATGTGGACGATGTAAATATCATAGGTACCGGCAGGGTGAAATTTGGTTTGGAATACCGGGATTTGCTTTCTGATCAGGGTGTTTGTATTAATGTGTTCGGAGAGGTAGATGGAGAGGACGTCGAACTACTGCGCTTTGATTGTTTTGATCATGAACCCCATTACCATTATGGTCCCGAGAAACATAATGAACGCCTGATGCTGGACCCAACCACTGAAGGGGATTCAATGGACTGGGTTCTAAATAAATTCTCTAATCGCCTCCCGGAAATGATTGAAAGAGCCGGTTATCAGGAATTGTCAGAATACGCGCAAAGTACGGACATGTCAGACGTTATAAGAGAGCTTTCGACAACTGCAAAACAGTTATCTGTGTCCGGAAGAAAGACGGTCTTGCATGACAGAGGGGATGTTATCGTAGACGCTGGTCCAATCCGATTCGGTATTGAATATAGGCATCTTTCTAATGATGAAGGGGTTGCCATTCATGTCCTGGGCGATGTGAACGGTGAGGAAATTGAGTTGCTCACCTTCGATTGTTTCAAACGTGCTCCCCATTACCATTACGGACCGCGAGCAAAAAATCAGAGAATGTATCTTGATCACACCGCATCTCCCGATTCTCTAAAATGGGCCCTTGACCTATTAAACGGTGGAAAACTTGGGCCTATGCTTGAAAAGGCAGGATATGTGGATCATGCCAATCGGTTAAACCCAACTATCCTTCTGCAAAGTATGGAGACCGTGTCGGAGACAGCTTTAAAAATGGATAAAGAGGCTTCTCAGTCTTAGCTTCATATAGCTTCTTAAATTAGGGTCCCAGCAGATCACTTATTGAACTCTGGGATAATGTATTTGCCCCATAGTTCAATTGACTCCATGACTTCAGCGTGAGGGACAGTTTCTGTTTGCATCATTACCATCATCTGGTCGATTCCAGTTTCCTCGTGTTTTTTTAGTGCTCGGATGCAGTCGTCGGGGTCTCCGGCTATGACAACCCCTCTCTCGCACAAGGTGTCGGCATCTAAGTCTTCCCAGACTTTGTGGGCAATGGCTTCACCACCAGAGAAATCCAAGGCGTTGTCAAGTTCAGGTCCATCGTCTCCATCGATGTATCTGGAAAAATTCTGTCTCAGATGGTCAGGAACTCCTCCCCATTTCTCAAGTAATTGAGCGTAAATATCTTTCTGGCCTTGCACATATGGCCGGTCCGGTCCAAAGAAATTCTTTAGGGACTCGGCTCCCATATTCCTTGCCTTTTGCCCATCCTTGAGACAGACCCCTAATGTGGAACTGGCCCATTGATTATTGATCTCTTTTCCTACGGGCTTCGCATTCTTGATATCTTCTTTATATTTTTTCACATAGGGAGCTAATGAGTCTGGGGCACTGGAACCAAATGACAGAACACCAATTCCCTTTGAGGCAGCAATTTCATAAGTTGCTGGTTGAAGCGCTGCAACCCATATGGGAGGGTGATCTTCCTGGAAAGGTTTTGGTAGAATCTGGCGCTCGGGCACCTGCCAATATTTTCCCTCATGTGAATACCAGTCTGTGCTCCATATATCGGGCACCATCGAGAGGGATTCCTCCCACATTTCTCTGCTATCTCTTGGGTCAAGACCCATTCCTGTTAGTTCGTATGGAGCTGATCGGCCTGTGCCAAAATCTACTCGACCGTCTGAAAGGTGGTCCAACATTGCGACGCGTTCCGCTACACGGACCGGGTGGTGGTAAGGAAGAATGACTACACCAAGACCAAGACGAATATTCTTAGTTCGTTGGCTCAAGGCTCCGTAGAATACGTCAGGACAGGGTGAAGCTGAGAATCCTGTTAGGAAATGGTGCTCAACAAACCATACGTAATCAAAACCAGCTTGGTCAGCAAGAACACACTGTTCCATCGTTTCCTTAATGACAAGATGATCATCTAGCTCCGGTCTCTGCATTTCATATTGTAATGCTAGCTTCATATAGTAACTCCTTCCACTAAGTTATCTAGAGAACTCCCCCACATCCTAGCTGAAAAAAAGAATCAGTGTTGCGACAAGCAAAGTGAGCCTCCTTTTTGGGTGGATTGTTGTATAAAAAATAGTACTTGGCCACAGAATTTAAGAACAAAGAGAAGCTATAAATTGATGCCTTCAGAAGACTTGAGGGCCAACACTATTTTACTAATTATCTTAATTTATCTTTACTTAACTGAATCAGACGTTGACATAGAAAAATTACGTTCTACTATGAACGACATTACTAAACGTAATAATAGTCACTGTGCGTCAACCTAAAGTAAAGCATTATTTTCGCGGTCGGCACTGCTGTGCTGACAGGTTTGAGATCTGGTATATCTCGGTTATGGATATAGGAGGATTTTAATGATACTTAGAGGAAAACATGGGATTTTGGTACTTGTGTTAGTCGCTCTTACAGCGCTAGCCTTGAGTGCCTGTGGATCCTCAGAAGATGTAGCAGCACCAGAAGCTCCTGCCGCCGCCGCCGCCGCGGCACCTGCAGCAGGGGGAGGAGGATCTGCCCCAGCAGCCCCAGCAGCACCAGCGTCACCTGCAGCAGCGGCCCCAGCATTGGCTGCTGTGAAGGGGACTTCAGGGTCAGCGTCAGGAGGTGCCGGGAGCACAGCTTCAAGTGCATCTATTACGTTAGAACCCGTTGAACAGGTGAGTGCAACCGTTACTGTTGTGCTCGACAATGTGGGCAGCCCTCAGTTCCTTAACGGAAAAGGAACATGGCCGGATGTTATGTTCCATGGCTTTTTCGGATTCCAGGAGCCTGCGCTAGGTTGGGAGCCTACCTTTGATGACCAGGGTAACGCGGTGGTAAATACCGACCGGGCTTGCCACGCAGGTTATGTCGCCACCGGTTGGGAAATGATTGTTCCCAAGAAGGGTGGAGGAGAGCTAACCATGGAAGGTAAAGCTCTTGCTGAACTTGACCAGGCGGATCTAACAGATCCGAACGAGCAAGGCACAATACGTGTGCATATAAGAGAAGGTATTGATTTTTATCGAATCGTTGACGGAGACATGGTAAATGTAGGTGAGTTGACTGCTGAAGACTTTGCTTGGTCTTTCAATGATGCAGGATCTGACAACATAGAGTCAGCCCACTCAAACTCCTCTCAGGCATATGAGTATTATAAGAAGTGGAGTGCTCCTTCGAGGTATGTTGCTGAGGCCCCAAACAGGGCTTTCATAGGTGATGGACTCCAAGATGCATCCTCAATTTGTCAGGATGCTGTCTGGATGCAATCCAAGACACTCTATGATGAACTAGGAACTACATTTGGAGTGCCCCATGGATCTGGGCCATTTGTTGTAGAAGAGTGGATGGCTGCTGAGAGAATTGAAGCTCAATCTAGAGTTGACCACTGGAAGCAGAGCCCCGCTTTTGACAAGATTGTTTTCTTGCAAGCAAATGAAGCTCAGCAGCGTTCCGCGATGCTCCAAACAGGAGCAGCTGACATTGCGGCGGCCTCCATTCAAGATGTTGGTAGGCTTGACAAGGCTGGATTTAGTTTTCACGAAGGATTGGACACAATAAACGGTAACTTCATGTATTTCGCCGGAAATAACTGGTCCTTTGCCTATCCGCCTAACTCTCAACTCCCTGATAAGGATCTATCAGGATCACCGATGATAAGACCGGGATTCATCCCGACGGATAAATATCCTTGGATTGGAGACCCGCGCCTTGAGTGTGTGGGGATTGACCGCGCAGCCGACGGTATTCAAGATACGGCGGGTGCTGGTTGCGACGTCGCTAACTTTGACTTCACGTTCGATGGCTTTGACGCACAATTTACAGATGACTCTATTGGTTTCGATCACACAGATACTGACAGATTCTCTTACGACACACCACGAATGAATAGTGCTAAGGCTTTTAGAAAGGCTTTGGCTTACTCTATTGAACGCGATCTCATCGCCTCATCGGTGACAGGTGGCTATGGTGGTGCTGTTTACGGTGGGGCCCAGCCAGGCATGTCACTTCATCAGCTCCATCCTGAGTATAAAGACAGGTGGAACTACTCCTTTGATCCAGATAAAGCTCGGGCACATCTCGCAGAGTCTGGAGTGGAGCCCGGGTTTGAGTTTGAGTTCTTCTGTTCTCAGGGCAACGGGACCTCTCTTGAGGTCTGTGAGGCTGTTGTAGGACAGTGGAAGGAGCACCTGGGCCTTGAGCCGTGGATAGATAGTACGCAGTATTCTTCCAGGCGTCCTACTATGTTGGGTAGAGAACTTCACGTACCGTGGATGACTCGCTGGGGACCAACAAGCAAGGATGGTCGCCTAGGTGATGGTGGAGGTACTATGGGTGGAGGTCTGTGGCCTCTACCGGCGGGGGGATGGAACCCAAGCTTAGAAGATAATCTTTACTGGGCGAATCGTGAGGAGACTAGGGTGCAGGCGAAAGGCTCTGCGGACAACCTTACCTCACGTGAGGCAATGTGGGACGATTATTTTGATAAGACTTTGACTATTGGTACGGTGGAAGTTCCGGTTCTTATCGGATTTAACCCGGATACCATAAGAGGCTGGGACCTTCGTCCTTATGATCTCCCCAACTCGTTTGAGACAATCCTTCCAGGTAAGTAAGTTTAACCTGCAATATGTAGGATGTTAATGTGTCGGCGTTTCCTCTTAGAGGGAGCGTCGACACGTTGTGTAGATAAATAGAGTGATAGAACTTTTAGAGTGTTCTGTCTGGGAATAATTAATGACAACATTTATAATTCGCCGTTTTATCTTTTTGATATTGGCGATTTTCGCTGCGACCCTCATTGTGTTTGCGCTCTCTCGTCTTCAGGGAGATCCCAGAAACGTGATGCTAAACGTTGGATATGTTTCTCCCGAGCAATGGGAGGCATGGGGAAAACAGTTTCATCTCGACAAGCCGGTCGTGGTTCAGTATTTGATATGGATCGGGAAAGGAATTTTCCAGGGAGATTTTGGAACTTCCCTCAAAACGGGACAGCCTGTGATGGAAATGGTTGTACAGTTTGCTCCTGCTAGCCTGCAACTTGGGCTGTCAGCGACCTTGTTTGTACTTATAACTGGGATTCCGATAGGTATTATGTCAGCGGTTAAACGAGGAACTCTCCTTGATGCCTTTGGGAGAACTTTCGCTGTCTTTGGACAGGCATTACCACCGTTTTGGCTTGGCATTATGTTGATATTAGTGTTTTCTGTGAATCTAGACTGGTTGCCCTCCGGAACACGGGGACATGATGCCGCAAGCGCTTTCGAGAAATTCAAACACTTTGTAATGCCCGCAATTACCCTGGGATGGTTGGCTTCTGCTGGCTTAATGAGGCTTGTAAGATCCTCTATGTTGGATGTTCTAGACTCCGAATTTATTAAATTAGCTCGAGCGAAAGGGGTTAAGAATAGATCGGTCATTTGGAAACATGCATTTAAAAATGCCCTTATTCCTCCGTTAACCTTCTCTGCCCTGATTCTCGTCGGATTTATAGGAGGAACGGTTGTAACCGAGACGGTTTTTGCATGGCCAGGGCTTGGCATGATGACGTATTTGTCCATTTTAAATAACGATTTTCCACTTATGACGGGAGCTGTACTTGTATTCACCGTTGTTTATGTCTTTGCCGTTTTTGTAATAGATATTCTGTATGCCTTTATTGACCCAAGAATTCGTTATAACTAAGGATTTACTTTGACAACTCCTGCTGGCCAGCAAACTCTGGAAGAATTACACAATGCGAATAGAGACTCCTTCTTTAGTAGGACAACCTATGTCTTTAGACGCTGGCCATTAATTCCTTTTCTTATTCTTGGTACTTTGATCCTTTGCGCTCTTTTTGCCCCCTTGATTGCTCCTTACGAACCGGAAAAGGATCAATTAAGGGCTGTTTTGGCCACCCCAGCCTGGGGCGAACCCTGCGAGGAGGGCCAGTTATCCAATAAATTTGAATCCTGTAATACAAATGGCGTTCCCCTTGGAAGGGATGAAAAGGTTTACCATTTTCTTCTGGGAGCGGATCAGCTTGGACGCGATCTTTTGAGCAGGATCATATATGGGGCTAGATTGTCTCTTAGCCTTGCAGCGGTGGCTATAGCCGTTGGAACATTTTTTGGTACCTTGGTGGGATTGGTTGCCGGATATTATGGTGGCATTATAGATGAAGTAATTATGCGGATTGTCGATGTTTTTAATGCTATTCCATATCTACTGCTGGCAATAGCACTTGTCTTTGTTTTGGGACAGAGTTTCACCGTAGTTGCATTTGTGTTGGCATTAGGGGCATGGGCGGGAATAGCACGTTTAGTACGTGGCCAAACCCTGCAGGTCAGGAATTTCGACTTTATTGCATTGGCCCGCGTCGCTGGTGCCTCAACACCAAGGCTTATGCTAAGGCACTTATTGCCGGCCGTAGGAAATACTGTAGTCGTTGCAACTACCTTACAAGTAGGCAACACAATTCTGTCGGAAAGTATTCTGTCGTTTCTGGGTGCAGGAGTTCCACCACCGACGCCATCTTGGGGTGCAGATATTTCCAACGGAAGGGAGTATCTCGGATCGGCCTGGTGGGTTGCTTTCTTCCCAGGAATGGCCATATTCCTGACTGTTCTGTCTTTCAACTTTGTCGGAGACTGGCTTCGCGATCGTTGGGACCCGAGGTTGAGACAGATATAATTGTTACGACTAGAGTTGTAGTTGTTGATCATTAAGTTCTAGGTTTTAATTTTGAGGGGTTATGCTCCTATGAAAGAACAGGTTATTAGAAGTGGGTAAACTAGCTTGCTGAAATGGTTCGTTATAGGTGCAATAGCCGTTGGAATAATACTTGTTGGCTCCTACGGCAAAATCCCGTTTACCGAGAAAAGTTTAGCCACTAGTGCCGAGACACAAGCCACCGCCACCGCAAGAAATACTCCACGACAACCCCGCTCTGAAGCTTTGTTTCAGGTTAGGAAATTCTTAAAAGAAGAATGTGCTAATGGGGAATTGTATTTAGCAAATTCACACAGATTTGAGGCAGTGTGGATGCGTAGGCCTTGGACGAATGATCATCACTATAGGCAAGGGCATGAGTGGACAGTTACGGATCAATCTTCCGGGGCTTTTTGGCGGTATTATGAGGACACTGGAGAGATTGTGTCTGTTAAAGCAGACTGCTAGTTTGCTCGACTAGATGTTGAACTGGGGATCTGAATAGTTTGCCAATTTATCAAAGATCTGGATTCGCCATCTCTGGGAATCTACCACTAGTAACCTAGATTTGTTGGTGTCGTATGAGACACCGGTGGGCAATGCGAACCATTTTTCCGGTTCCAGTGTTGCAACACGCCGGCGAGCTTTGTGCACATCTGGGTTACCACGTACATATTGTTGCTGCCATTTTGAAAGCTCAAATGCGGCACCATGGACAGCAGTTATATGTGCTCCATATCCATCAAAAATCTGTACCCTATTGTTTGCCCAGTCTGAAACATAAATATCACCCTCGGGATCGGTACTAACGTCTGAGGGGTGATCAAGTATTTCAGCGTTACTTCCTGAGTTTCCAAAGGTTTTTATATGTGTTCCATCTGGAGAGAATTGCTGGATGCGGTCGTTAAGGTGGTCTGCAACTAATAAATTCTCTTCGTTATCGATTGCGAGACCCCATGGTGAGTTCAATTTACTCTGGTCAGTACCATATGAACCAAAACTGTTCATAAAAATCCCGTCAGAAGAGAATTTTTGGATTCGGTGATTTAGGGTGTCGGAGACGAAAATATTATTGTCTGCATCGATAGCTATACCAGATGGGCGATCAAATTCTCCGTGCTTTTTTCCTGACTTTCCAAACTCTGTAAGAAGGTGGCCTTCTGAGTCGAAAATACGAACACAATCTTTCAATTCGTCGGTAACGTATAGTTTTCCACCATGAAAAGCAGCGCAAGTTGGCCAGGAGTTTTCAAAAACACCCTCTGAGATATTCCCAAAAGTTATTACTTCTTCTTCGTCATCAAGTTCAGAACCAATAGTGATTTTTGCTATTCCAGAGGCATACGTGTCTCGAGTTACAACGTAAACATCGTCTCCATCCCCGAGAGCAACGTATACGATACCGCGGAAAGCCCTTCCTCCCACTACACGAGAGTAATCTAATGCTCTCCCTTTGACTGAAGTTGTTAACATGTTGGCTTTTCTCTACTACTTATGATGAATCGGAGGATTAAATAAAGGTAGGTTTCTCAAATTGACCACCAACGATAGGCACAGGATCTAATTTCATCCAATCTTCAACCAGCGTGGTGTAAACACCCCGGAAGTCTAAGTCTGGTACTAGATCTCCTTGGTCAAGATCCGACTCTTTCATGGATGGGTATTGTCCATATTCGCCACCTTTGACCTGGTTCCCGATAGCTAGACAGACACCTCCGGCGCCGTGATCTGTTCCTGCCCCATTGTCATAGACCCGACGGCCGAATTCGGAGAATAAAAACATAGTTACGTTATCTGCTGCGTTGTGCTCCTCAAGATCGTCAAAAAAATCACGAATTGCACCGGATGCGGCTGTCCATAGTTTGTCATGAGTTGCGAGTTGATCAGCATGAGTATCAAAACTTCCTAGATCGCAGTAAAAAACACGTGTTCCAAGGTCGGCAAGATGAATCTGAGCGATACTTCTCAACTTCTTAGATATTGAGTTATCTCCGTATTCAACGGTCGAGGAGTATTGCTCAGGCGCAATATTAAGTATGTCCGCTCCTTTAAGTGCATCAAGGCCTGTTTGTCCCAAGAAATCCATAACTGGCCCCGAGCCTATCATGGGGGAGTAGATTCGCTTGTATCTGTCTAGAACGCGATCTCGTTTCTCCTCGGGGGATATATCTGTCAACAAACCATAATTGTCTAGATTCTCTACTGTTGCGACTGGTACTCCAGGAGCAACCAATGCCCGAAAAAGTGATGGGCCCATACTGACGGCAGTAACTACATTTTTCTTGCCGGGATCAATTTGTCTCACAGCTCTCCCAAGCCATCCCTCAGTACCCAGAGTTTCTGGTTCACATGTGTGCCATATATCCATAGATCGAAAATGAGATCGAGGTGAATTCTCATATCCAACACCATGAATGATGGCCACGTTTCCCTCACGATACATGTCAGCAAGAGGTGCCATCGATGGGTGAAAACCAATGTCGTTATTGAGATGTAGTACTTCATCCTCAGGTATGTTTACGTTAGGACGGTAATCCCTGTATTGTGAGTTAGAGTGAGGAACAACCGTATTCATATAATCGTTGCCACCACTCAGTTGCATAACGACAATAACCGGGTCTTTCTTCGAGTCAGTCATATATATTTTCCTTGAATGACTTTCTTTACAAAACTTAATTTAAAATGGTCGTAAGCATATAAAACCTAGGCAAATTGATATTCACGAGTTGCAACCAGCAACTGGAGAACTTCTATTAGTCTTTCTTCACCGTCACAGTTCCAGTCAAAATCCCCCTGTTTCTCAGAGTGGTCAATTAGCTCTCTCCGTGTTTGATCGGAGACATCCATGGGGCCCATGATGTCCAGGCATGCGTCTATAACGTCTTTGGGGATAGACCCAGCAAGTTTAATTCGATCGATAATGTTTCTCACACCGGGTCTTTCAGTGTCGGATATGAGTTCGGAAACGAAATTGGTTCTCTTCATTAACGTTCCGCTATTTATCCATTCAATGCCATTGTGCCAACCCTCAACACTGGGTGGATTTAGAAGATCTTGGCCCATGTAAGCAATCTGACCTGTCCAGTCCAATGTTTCTGGAGAGGGCCTGTCAGTGCCTCCCACTAGTCTCAGGGTACTAATCACGACCTCTGTAGGATTCTTAACTCTGGAAAAACGCTGTTCTTTAAAGAAATCACTTGTGAAAAGTTTTTGAAGGACGGTCCCCATATGGTAATCAGAAGCCATCAAGGCTTCAGCAAGAAAGTCAACGGCCTTCGGATCGTTTGGGGGGGTAACGGACCATGCTGGCACCTGAGGTTCATCTGCGACGAAAAAACTGTATAGATGACGTGCAATAAACTGAGCCGTGGCTGGCTTTGAGAGAATAATATCAATTATCTCCTCACCATCGAAGTTTCCGGTATGACCAAGAAATTCTTTGTCGGTATAGTCGTGATCTTCAGGGATGAACTTAAACTCCCAGTCCCATCGGCCCATGTGGAATCGAGGTAATTTGTGTTCCAGTGTCCAACCTGTGAATGCCCTTGAGCATTCGCGCACATCCGTCTCGGTGTAGTTTCCTACCCCCATTGTGAATAACTCAAGAAGTTCCCGTCCCCAGTTTTCGTTGACAGAATCAGCGTGGTTTTCATTATTATCTAGCCAGTAGATCATAGCGGGACTTTTTGCGACCTCCATTAGGATCTCTTTATATTTACCCAGACCCTTGTCGCGAAACATATCTATCATGTCTTGGATTTCGTCGTAATGGTCAACTTTGGCTACTCCGGTAGCAAAGATGTTGTGATAGAAAAGACACATTTTTTCCTGGAGAGGGGCCTTGGTACTAATCATGGTCCAAACCCATTCCGCCTGCCCTAAACCCCCCATTGTTCCAGGTTTCCACCACATGGGGTAATATCTGAGAAACTGGTACCGGTCGACTGGGTCTTGTAAAGAAGGGGCGAGCAATTCCTCCACAGTTTCTTCGTATCCCAATAGGGACCGACTTTCTAGTTCTTCCCGAGAAGCACCGAAACCGGCTCTTCTCATCAGATGTGCCATCATATCTATCTTGGTGTCTGCTTTTGTTAGCACCATAATCTAGTCTCCGTCATTTCTTATGACTATTTCGGATTGTAAACTGTGGCTGTACAGGATAGCAGGACTAACTCTCGCCAGTACAGTGGGTCTTAGTAGAATATAAGTTTCGAAGTTTTAGGCTTAGTCGTTCAGCTTTTTTGGTGTGCCTGAGTTTTCATCAATCTGGTCTTTATCCCAGAGGTCAGCAAATGTAAATGCTCGGGGGCAGTGTCCGTAAGCTTCATCAATTGTTATTAACATACCCTGTAAAACCTTGGCCTTTTCGTCCGGGTTTTGTACCTCGAGTGCTATTTCTAATTCCTTTAATTCTTGATCAGAAACAATCTCCACCGATCCATTAATACGTACGGTTTCATTTACTCCTGGAATAAAAAATATGAGGCCAATATGTGGGTTTTCGGAAGTATTTTGATAGGACTGAAAAAGTCGGTTTCCCGCAACATCTGGGATTAGGATCTGACGGGTGTTGAGAACTTTTACAAAACCGGGGAGCCCTCCCTTCGGTGATGCGTCGCAGCGACCTGACGTGTCAGCTGTAGCCATGACGCAAAAAGGTGATTGTTGAATAAACTCAATATGAGTGTCCCTGAGTTCGTCAACAATTTTGTCGACTGGACGTCTGACTGGAAAGCCGAACTTTCTGGTGAAGGAGTTGTCGAAATTTTCCTTAATGTCTTTGTCGGTTTGTTGAGCCATATAAAACTCCTTTTGCCTCTTATTCTCTTAGAAAAGATGCTACTCTTTCACCGACCATCATGGTCGTTGTGTTTGTGTTTGCCCTTACACATTCTGGCATAACAGATGCGTCAGCGATATATAGGTTTTCTACCCCTAGAACTTGGCACCTGTTGTCAACGACTGTCATAGGGTTTGAATCTGAACCCATTGCGCATGTGCTTGTTAGGTGATTGCCTGTTGTTGTGTTTGCTCTTAGCCATGAATAAAGTGACTCTTCTGACGATAGTATTTCGTCGGTGGGTGATGTTCTATTACGAACAATTTCAGCAAGTTCTGAGTTGTCCATTATTGAGGAGGCAATTCTGACTCCGTCAGCCATTCTTTCCACATCCGTATCTGTCTTAAGAAGATTGAGAGTAATGTCAGGCATGTCAGTTGGATTTGAAGAGCGTAGCCTGACGCTACCTTTGCTTTTTGCTAGATAAAGGGAAATAGTAATCTGGATTCCCGTTATATTTGGCTCTGATTTTCTTGCCTGGAAGGATGGAATGAAGTCACGATAGTCACCATCTGTGGCGTATGAGCACATCCACATTAGCATGTCATCTGGCAGGGATGAGCCGGTAGCGGTAAATCGAAGTCCTACCTGCAATCTAGGTGCGGTTGTGTCGAGCGATCCAACATCATGAACTGTTGCGTTAACAAAGTTCTGGGGATGATCACGGAGATTTTCCCCTACTCCAGGCAGGTTAATGAGGGTTGTTATTCCATGTTCTTCAAGATGATCAGCAGGTCCTATCCCGGAGTGCATTAATATCCGGGGGTTTGCCAACGAACCACCGCACAAGACAAAAGTTTCAGCATCGGCGGTAAATAGTTCACCGTTACTTTCTACCTGAACGGAGGAAATACGGGAGCGATCTATTATTAAGCGTTCTACTCTACAGTTTGCCTTTATTGTTAGGTTTAGTCGGTGTCTTGCAGGTGCCAGATATCCTAAGGCAGTGCTCATTCTAATTCCACGAGGGTTGTTACATGGAAAAGGACCTACACCGTTTGCGTCAGGTAAGTTAAGGTCTGCCGCATATGGGTAGCCGAGAGATCGGCAAGCTGCCTGAAACCCCTTTTGTGGATCTGTCCAGTCACTTTCAGGAAATCTATGAGCAACGATAGGCCCTTCCTTACCGTGAAAATCTCCACCGAAGTTTGTATCGGTTTCAAGTTTTCGGAAGTAAGGCAACACACTTTCGTAGTCCCAACCCTTTATGCCCATGTTCTCCCAAAGTTCGAAGTCATGGGTTAAGCCCCTCAAAAAAATCTGACCGTTAATTGAACTTGTTCCACCCGTTACCTTTCCTCGAGGCATTCTTAACATACGGTCTCTTTGTCCGTTTGTTGGCCCATACAATTCAAGAATCGGTGGTGTTTCTGTTAAAGATTCTGGGTTATATGTTTCTGAGACTCTGGCTGTATAACCCCAGTCGTGACGATCTTCAACGGCTAGGTCTGTACCAGTCGAATAACCGTACTTGATATCCTCAGGCAAGTTGTCAAAATCTGGATAATCTGGTCCACCCTCTAAAAGAAGAACTGATGTACTTGGATCTTCTGAAAGTCGAGAGGCCACAATTGCTCCCCCGGACCCTGCGCCGATCACTATATAGTCGTATTTCATTGATTCTGCCCACAGGGTTGGTAGTCTGTACTTCTATTAAAAGGGAATAAATCTCCCCGTCTCCGAGAGTATTCAAAATAACCGAGGTCTGATGTTGTGAGCCCCGGTGTATTCACCAGAATTATCTCTTTTGCGATAGGTTGATATGCCGGTCTTGGGGATACGACCCCCTTCGCGACAACCACTCTATATTTGGTTGGGTCTACTCCAGCCGAGTACATCTGCTCAAGACTTGTGTTACCACATCTCAACGAAGTCAGTAGTATGGTGTGTCCATCAGTCGTGTCTACAACAGCTGTTATGCCACCATCGTAAAATCGAAATCCGCCATGCGTGGGGGTAGGGTCTTCAAATTTTCCATTGAACAGGGTTCTTACCTTGCCTTTGACCGAGACAGGGGACCCGTGCAGACGATCTGTTTTGCCCCCAACACTGAGTGCCACGTCAGATCCTACACCAGCTTTTATACAGGCTTCCACGGATTCAGGATCGTACAGGGTTTGCAAGTAGCCCTGTATGCCTAATCTCTGCGCTTCCGCCAGAATGTGAGTTGAGTCCGCGCTACTACCTGCCCCAATATTGTCCCCCACATCCATCATCACTACAGGTCCGTCTCCTGGAGTGTGTTGGCTATTTGCTAGTAGAAGCGCCTTATCTGGGTCTGGTATGTCATTATCGAAATCGTGTCGTTTTGCCCAAGCTCTTTTAGCCATCCACTGGGCAGTTTCTCTTGAAGTTTTCTTCGCTTCACTTTTTCCGATTTTGCTCGAGTCCACAACGGTTAGAAATCCCATACCCATTTCAGATACATCGGCGTATGGATAGCCCTCAGCGACACTACCGTGTATCACGTGTGGTTTTCCAAGTATTTCTTGGAGATCAGACATTATGGATCTCATAGGTTCATCGCCCGTAAATTGCTTCACAATATTTATAACCATTGGGGGCGTCTCTAACCACATAACAGGTTCAATATCCCCCTGGATTGTTCTGACGATAAGGTCGGCACATTCCTGTGCTCTTTCCTTGGCATCTAAATGGGGATTTGTGCGATAAACAGTAATGACATCAGTGTTATCAACCATTTCTTGGGATATGTTTGCGTGCATATCCACACTAAGTCCTATAGGTACGTCTGGTCCCATCAGTGACCGAACACGGTATGCTATCTCTCCATCGCAGTCTGGATATTTCTCTGATACTGCTGCTCCGTGTAATGAGAGAAGTACCCCATCCCAGGGGCCATAGTTTTCCAACGACTCCATGATTTCCCCGACGATCTTGTCGAATGCGTCTTCTGTTATGGTGCCTATAGGCCCTGTTATTGCAAATACAAGAGGTACAACATCTACGTTTTCATAGGATGACGAGATTGCGAGATAACCTGCGTTGGTAGTCAATGAATTGCCATATTCTCTCTCAATTTCTTCACCTCTGAACATGGAAAAGGCATCTAAGTCTGCTGGGACAGAAGAAAAAGTGTTTGTTTCATGGTGGAGACCCACAAGGGCTAATTTGATTTTGGGTGACAATTTGGCACCATCCTGAGCAGAATTGAGAGGCAGTTTATCAGCAAGGCAGGAAGTCTGCAGATAAAATTTTTAGTTATCCAGTATCCTAGTGATTATGAAACTAGATAAAAGTAGAGAAATGTATGTAAGAGCTCGTCGTTCCATGCCTGGAGGAGTAAGTTCTAACGTACGTTTGGTTGAAAGTCCACATCCCCTTTATTTCGAATCAGCGATGGGCTCTTACATTACAGATGTAGATGGAAATCAATACGTTGATTATGTTTTGGGCCAAGGACCGATGATTTTTGGCCATTCGCCGTCATTTCTGTTGGATGCCGTTGCAGAAGCATCAAAAAAGGGACAATTATTTGCAGGACAACATCTCTTAGAGATAGAAGTAGCCGAATTAGCCCGTGAATTGGTTCCTTCTGCGGAAATTGTGCGCTTCGCAAGTTCTGGAACGGAGGCCGTACAAGCCGCTGTTCGCGTTGCTAGGGCGTTCACAAAGAAAAATATAATCGTTCGGTTTGAGGGACACTACCATGGTTGGTCAGATAGCCTGTTCTTTGATAACGATCACTCAGGCGAGGGGCAGTCCCAACCACTCTCGTTAGGGATTTCCGAAAGTTCTTCGTCAGACGTTGCTGTACTTCCATGGAATAATTTTGAAGCTGTTGAACAGGTGTTTAAGACCAGTGGCAATGCCATAGCTGCCGTGATTACTGAACCGGTTATGTGTAATACAAATTGTATTATGCCCGCACCTGGATATCTGCAGTATTTGAGGGATATAACGTCGGCGAATGAATCTTTATTAATTTTTGATGAGGTAATAACAGGTTTTCGTTTAGGAAAGGGTGGAGCCCAGGAATACTTTGGGGTTCTTCCTGACTTAGCCACTTTTGCGAAGGCCATGGCTGGTGGATATCCTCTCTCCATGCTTTGTGGTAAGCGTGAAATTATGAATCTAATAGGTACTGGTGAAGTGATGCATGGCGGTACTGCAAACGCCAACGTGATGTCTATGGCTGCTGGAAAAGCGGCGCTGGAGCGAATAAGAGATAAAAACACAACGGACTCACTCTCGCTTCTCGGGCAAAGATTGATGGCGGGATTGAAGGATTTGGACAGGAAGTATGAGCTAGGTATGTCATTGCAAGGGCCTGGTCCCATGTTTGCTCTCAGTTTTACAGGTGGGAAGGAAATTACGGATGCTAGGAGTCATTCAGCTTATTCCGACATGGAACTCTACGGTAAATTTGTTGATGGAATGATGGAAGAGGGCGTCCGTATCGTTGGTAGAGGTATGTGGTTTATCTCTGAATCACTATCCGAGGAAGACATAAATTTCACTCTTTCTGCGGCTGATAAGGTGCTTGGGGAGATTGTGAAGTGACTCCCAGCCTCATAGGCTTGTTTGGAGGAACCTTTGACCCTATTCACGAAGGACATTTGTCATCAGCTGAAGCTGCGATGAAAGCCCATGATTTATCCAGAGTAATATTTGTGCCGGCTGGGGATCCATATTTGAAATCTGATTCTCCAGATTGGGATATTTCTCCCGCGGAATATAGAGTGGAAATGGTGCGTCTCGCACTGGAACATCATGGTAATTCGAGATTTGAATTATCAGAGATGGAAACGCAACGTGAAGGTCCCTCTTACACTCTAGATACGGCACGTTTACTATCTGTGGCTAATCCGCAGAGTGAGGTTGTGGTAATACTTGGAATGGACGCTGTTTTGGGCATGCCTCTCTGGAAAGATCCTACTTCATTACTTTCAGAGTTTAAAATTTTGGCTATTACACGGCCAGGGTTTGATAAGTCAGAACTTCCGAAACTTTCTCTTAATAATGAACCCAATGCAATTGAGATTGTTGATGCGAATACTCCTGATATATCCGCCAGCGAAATAAGGAAAAAGATTTCTAACTCTGATACTGACCTTCCGCCGCTGGGGATGTTATGTCCAGCAGTTGAAGAACTAATTAGAGATCAGGCCTTGTATAAATGAAGCGTGGAAGCAGGTGAGATACAATTTTGATAGCCCCAGATATCTGATGCATTGGAGAGGATGAACATGCAAGACTCTTTTGAATCCAAATCGAGGCTTCTTGAAGTAGCGAAAGAGAAAGGAGCCTTACTGTTCGGAGAGTTTCAGTTGTCTGCAGGTGGCACCAGTTCTTATTATTTTGACGGAAGACTTCTTACGTTGGACCCCGAGGGCTCTTATCTGACAGCAAAATGTTTTCTCCCGACACTTTTAGACTGTGAGGCCGATGCAATTGCGGGTCCGACGTTGGGGGCGGATCCAATAGTGGCAGCCATAGCGGCTATATCGCATTTAGAAGGCACTCCGGTGCCAGCCCTTATCGTGCGTAAAGAGGCTAAGGGATATGGGGGGAAGAGATCGGTTGAGGGTCCTGTTAGGGAAGGAATGAAGGTAGCTGTCGTGGATGATACATGCACCTCTGGTGCAAGCCTATTTCATGCTATTGCGGAAATTGAGAAAGAAGGTTGCGAAATTGTGAAGGTTTTATCGATTCTTGATAGACGAGCAGGTGGAAGTGAGGAATGTGCCCGGCGCGGATATGAGTTTCTGAGTATTTTTGCTGCTGACAATGACGGCAATATTTCAGTCGTTTAGCAATGGACGTTTTTCTATCCTCAGAGGCGAATAGGAACTCCACCTTTTGACTCTTCCAATTAAGTCTATTACCGAGAGTAGTTTCTTCCGCTGGTGGACTTATGCTGCTGTAGCTTCGGCAACGTTTATAACCGTTATGGAAATGTCTGCTACCGCGATTGTCGTTCCTACGATTTCAGAGTATTTTGGTGCCGATATCCCGTCAGCACAGTGGCTTGCGGTATCTTATATGCTTGTCGTAAGTGCTCTGATAATGCCAGCAGGGGCTATAGCGAAAACCCTGGGAACTCGTAATGTTTGGATGTGGGGAATATTTATATTTGCAATAGCAGCACTCATTACTTCATTTTCCCCAACATTCAAAATGGTAATAGTGGGAAAAATTCTTATGGGCATCGGAGCTTCAGCTTTGCAGGCCAATGGTATGGCAATGACTGCAGGGGCTTTTCCCGATTCTGAAAGAGGCAAGGCGCTTGGTCTCCATATGACTGCGGTAGGTATCGGGGCGGTTGGTGGACCTGTTTTTGGTGGAGTGATTGAGGGGCTGTGGGATTGGAGAGCTATATTTCTAGCAATTTCTGTGTTTAGCATACTCAGCTGGGTTTTTTCAGGCTTGGTTATACGGAACGATGATGAATCTCAGGGCAGTAATATTCGAATGCTTGCGAAATTCGACTGGACTGGAACCGTTCTTTCGGCGTTGTTTCTGTTATCGGTTATGCTCGCAATTTCATTCGCACAAGAGTTTGGGTGGACGTCACCATTTATAGTTGCGGGATTTGTTTTGACTGTGGCGCTGTTTGTAGCTTTTATATTTTGGGAACGTAGGATTAGAGAACCGATGCTACCTCTGGCTATGTTCAAGTCGGTTGCTTTTTCTGTTGGTTCGGCGGCTAGATTTCTCTCTTTTGTTGCCAGCAGCGCAGTCTTTTTTCTTATGCCGTTCTTTTTGGTTTCAGGACTAGGACTAGACACTGCTGTCGCAGCTTTATACCTTCTCCCGAGTTCCGCCTGCATGGTTGTTATGGCTCCACTAAGTGGTTGGATTGCAGACAAAACTGGGACAACTATTCCAGCAGTGTTCGGGATGGTATGTTCCACAATTTCAATGTATCTTTTCTCCCTGATTACTATAGATACGAATCCTGCGTTTGTATCTGGGATAGCTGCTTTGTCTGGAGTAGGCATGAGTATATTTATGGCTCCAAACACCAGTTCTATTATGGGAAGTGCGGGAAGGTCACGATATGCGATTGTGTCTGCATTCCTAAATTTAACTAGAAATGCAGCGCATGTTGTGGGAATAGCAATGCCGACTGCGATAGTTGTAATAGTTATGGGTTCTCTTGGCTATGACGCTGATCTGTCAGATCCAGAAGCACTGAAGGATGTTGGTCTTAGGTCTGCATATGCTACATCTATGGGCAGAGCATTTGAGATATCTACAGTTATTATGGCTGTTGCGACAGTATGTGCTATTGGAGCGGGTGTCTTTTCATCAGAAAAAACAGTAAAGCCAGGTACTTCCGAAAACTAAATTTGAGGAGCTAGTCAATAGAACAATGAGAATAGTTATTGTGCGACATGGTCAGTCTGTGGCTAATGCCCAGGGTAGGTGGCAGGGGCAGCTAGATTATGAACTCTCTGTGGAGGGCCAAACCCAGGCAGAAAAACTAAAAGAGAGATTCATAATGGAGAAATTCACGCCCGACTTAATTTATTCAAGTCCCCTTAAAAGAGCTCTTCGCACAGCAGAAATCACTTTTCCGGAGAAAAAAGTATTTACGATAGATGATTTGAAAGAAGGTGGTGCCGGAGTTTTTGAAGGCAAGACCATGGATGAGCTTCGAATCGAGCACCCGGAAGCAGTGGCGACTTTTGAAAGAACAAAAACTTTCAATAACGTCCCGGAGTCAGAGTCACGCTACGATCTTCGTAAGAGAGCCAAGACTGCGGTTGATTTCTTTATCAAAGGTCATAATCGTGATGATGAAATTGCAGTATTTACTCACAGCGGAACGATGATGTACATAATGGCGGTCATAATGGGAACCAGTCGGGTGTGGTCATTGAGAATACCTAATACTGCTGTGTTTGACTTTAGAATTGACCCTAATGCATGGGATACGGTTGACCCCATAGGGGGGGCTAGGCAGGGGGCAGGCTCTTTTGAGATCCGAAGATTTGCAGATGCAAGTCATCTGCATATTCCCCAGGAAGCTTCCTCATAGGTGAGGTTGTTCATTGAATCTGATTATGCGCCACGCGGTGGGATTAAACAGTGTTCTTGATGTCTCATACCAGTTGTCAACATCTATGGAAAACTCGTATAGAGCTGTATTCTTGGCTGCTAGTCCCCATAGTCTGGGAGACTCCAGAATGGCACATACTATCTGCTGGATTATTCCTGCATGGGCGAACATGACGATGGTGTCATCATTGGTGTGATTCGCTATTACGCTTCTTAGAACTTTTGCTCCTCTCTCTCTTCGGTCTTCTTCCTGTTCAGCACCATCTATGTGAGCCCAGTCTCGGGATTCTCGGAAAAGATTCGCTTCAGTCGGATGTTGGTTTTCGATCTCTTCCCATGACAATCCTTCAAATATACCGGCCCCTGTCTCACGCAGGTTCTCATCAATGTTTGTGTGGAGTCCCCAGTGTCCGCCGGCCAATTCGCAAGTGTCTTTGGCCCTTTGCTGTGGGCTGGAATAGACATGGGTTGGAGTGAACCTGCGTTCTTTGAACCATCGGCCCAGTTTAATTGCTTGCTCACGTCCGCTGTCTGTCAAATTAGTAATGTCGAGATCCTTTGACCCAGACCATCGGTTCGCAAGGTTAGCATGGGTTTCTCCATGTCGGACTAAAAGAAGTTTCATCTGGTTTTCATTATTTTAGCTCTGATTCTTAAAACATCATCCCGTAAGGTTTCGTCTACATCTATACGGGATGCAACCCGATCATAGCCGTGTAGGACAGTAGAATGATCCCGACCTCCCAGTATTTTTCCTATGGCAGACAAACTTAAATCTGTCTCCTGGCGAAGCAAATAAATTGCGACTTGCCGTCCTTGCACGGTTAATTTTCGTCTTCCTTTACCTTTCAGATGGTCCTTAGGGATACCAAAGTGGTTGGATACCGCTGCTAATATTGCTTCATCATTGACCATTTTTTGTTGTAACGGTCCTCTGACATCTGCCATCGCTATTTTGACAGAGTCCAATGAGATTTGGGTTCCCCGAAATTGCGACAATGCAACAACCTTATTAAGAGTACCTTCCAGTTCCCTAACGTTTGACTGAACCCGCTTCGCAAGATACTCCGTGACCTCTTGGGGAATCTCACAATCGAATGTAGATGATTTGGAACGTAATATGGCTAGCCTGGTTTCTAAGGTTGGTGTTTGTATATCAGTAACTAACCCACCGGCGAGGCGAGACGTTATTCTTGGCTCCAGTACTGTTAAATCCGTAACAGGTCTGTCAGAGCTGATCACTATTTGCTTTCCTGCCATGTGTAGGGCGTTGAAAGTATGAAAAAATCCCTCTTGGGTTTGCTCTTTACCAATTAGAAACTGAATGTCATCGATGAGTAGGATGTCGGAAGATCGATATTTCTCCCTGAATGATTCTGTACTACCGCTTTGTATTGCAAGGACGTACTGATTAGTAAAATCCTCACAAGTTGTGTAAACGCAATTTAGGCCATTTCTTGACCCTTCCTGTGCAATGGCGTGCAGAAGATGTGTTTTTCCTAAGCCAACTCCAGAGTATAGAACGAGAGGATTGAAATGTACCCCAGGAAATTCCGCGACGGCTTTGGCACCGGAAAATGCGAGTTCGTTTGAATCTCCAACTATGAAATTTTCAAAAGTATATTTTGGATTAAATTGCTGAGCAGAGCTAACAGATTTTTCTAACTCTTGTTCCACGGGTCGAGCGTCAAGATAAGTTTGTTCAGTTTGCGTAGACGTATCAGTGGTTAGTAAAGAGGTATCTTTTTCACCATCTACTGAAAGGGTGATATTGAATCCGTCGCCAGCAACATCTCTAAGAGCAGTGTCAAGCACTACCATTAGACGCTCCTGAATGTACTGCGCCGTGAATGCATCAGGGGTTGAAACTAATAGTTCATCTCGCGCTAACGATACAGCACGAGTATTTCCTAACCATGTTTTATAGCTCGACCGAGGTATGGTCATCTCGACAATGCCGAGAACCGCACTCCACACCTTTTCGGCCTGCTGGGTATTTCCAGGAAGCATTTATTTCCAATGTTATTGCCCGCGTTTTCGCAGGCTGTGCCCGTTATTTTTGGCACAAAGCAACCCAAGGTTTAGATGCTCCTTTTTTCAAAGAGCAGAGCTGGCTTCTATCGTTGAACCTACAGCACGGCGATTAGAGGAGTTTTATCCTCAAAACGCCATGGTAAACGGATTGGAATCTTGCCCCCGGCTTCGACCATCCGGTGGATGGAAGCGGCCATAAAGGCCGTATCGAGAGAGTTGAATTTATAGATTCTTAATCCTTTACCGGCTGCCACTGGAACTGTAGCGTTTGCTATTTCTCCAGTCATCCCGGCATATCTGCCGACTCTTTTACAGCGTGTTCAAACGAATATCCATTAGAGAGATTGTAAGCGGGTCGCCTTTCCTACCTCTCCGCACTTAGAGACTCCAATTTTTAGAGTCTTCTTCTGCGCTCCAATCTTCACTTATGAAGATGTAGTAATTTTGTACACCCGATATTTGTACCTCCGCAAGGGGGTAAGTCGCGAATTTTAGTAGCAATATTTTTCCAGCCATTAAAGGCAGAATTTCCAGTTCATGAAAAATACTTCACCTGTTATAAATGTTGTTTTTTATATGTTTGTTCCTGAAATGAATAGGATCTAAGAAATCTTGTTCATTTGAGTGCAATCACTTTCATGGATTTGTAAAAAATAATGGCCGGAATTCTTACTTGAAATATAAATAGGTGAAATTTTCTGAGCCTTTTGAAGCCTTATAGTTATCATTAAATTAAATTCGGGATGGTCGATTTCTATGTCTCAAGAATCTTCAATAAATCCGGTATCCAGTTTTTCAGGAAAAGATGCGTGGACTGTTGCCCGTGAGGTGTCTAGATCTGCTGGTGAACTTCTTCTTGAATGGTGGCCAAAACTTAAAGAAATCTCTGACGAGGGCGATAATGACATTGTTACGAACGTAGATAAAGCTGCGGAGATCTTGATACGGGATGAATTGGCAAGGCAATTTCCCACCCATGGGTTTTATGGCGAGGAGCTTAAAGGAGATCACCTTGAATCCGGGTTTGTTTGGGTGGTAGATCCCATTGATGGCACAAGAAACTATGCGATGGGGATACCCTTTTTCTCCATAGTAGTGGCACTTGCAAAAGATGGGGAGGTGGTGACAGGAGTTAATTACGACCCGCTAAGGGATGAGATGTTTCACGCAGCGTTGGGATGTGGGGCTTTTCTGGGAGAGGATAAAATCAAAGTGTCATCTAGAGAATCCCTCGATGGCTCTGTCATTGGCACAGATGCTGCTTATGGAGAGGATAATGGCACCGAAAAAACTCTGCAGATGCTGAGGAGATTATGGCCTAGACTAAGTTCGGTGCGAATGATCGGATCTTCCGCTCTTGGGATCTCCTATGCAGCGTCCGGAAGGCTGGATATTTATGTCCATCATTCACTGCAACCTTATGATCAAGCAGCAGGGTTGCTTTTAATAGAGGAGGCTGGCGGTCTTGCTACGGACCGTTATGGATATAGGGCGAAATTAAATTCTGATGGCATTATTGCTACCTCAGCGTTGCTTCATGAGGACTTTATAAAGGCGACGATAAAACGCATTTAAAGTAACGAATCTTTCTTGAAATACCTTGAGTCGAATGAGTCGTATGGACGGTCAGAGATTTCCGGTACTTTATTGAGAGAATTTTCTGGGTATCTACATAAAAATAGGCCTTTTGTCGAAACTTGATGAAATGGTGTTAATATGCCGCTGTAGATTAAAGTGATTAGGAGGCGTTTTGTGAAACAAGGTGTAATTCCAGATCAACTTACGGCGCCATTCTGGGAAGCGGCCAATGATTCAAGGCTTGTTATCCAGAAATGTGGAAAATGTAGTCGACTTCAGCATCCACCAGCACAAGAATGTGGACGATGCGGATCCGGTGGGGACCTCGTATGGGAGGAGATGAGTGGAAAAGGACGGATATACAACTATGGCGTTGTTCACGATTGTCCGATTAGGCTACTTCAGGATGACCAGCCTTTCAATGTAGCTGTCATTATGCTAGATGAAGATCCAGGAATTCAGATGTATTCACATCTACCCGGTACCCCTGTTGATGATGTCCCTCTAGGGGCTGACGTGGAAGTTATATTTGAAGATTCCGCCAATG
>VFFS01000058.1 GCA_009392815.1 SAR202 cluster bacterium | reverse complement strand
CTGAAGAAGACGATAGTTTTCGGCCTCCTACCAGTGCTTGTGGCTTTGTTGTCAATGTCGGGTGTTACCGAGGCGCTTGCCGATGAAGCTAGTGTTGAAAATTCTGAAAAGAAAACTGAAAGAGACTTTGGGATTAAACGAGGTAAACATCGATTTAGTGTCGATAGCATAGGTGCAATAATCCAAATGGCGGTGGAAGACGGGAGGTTAACCCAGGCTGAGGCTGATGAAAAGATCTCGATTATTGAAAACAAGAAAAAAAATGGATTCGGGATTAAACGAGGTAAACATCGATTTAGTGTCGATAGTATAGGTGCAATAATCCAAATGGCGGTGGAAGACGGGAGGTTAACCCAGGCTGAGGCTGATGAAAAGATCTCGATTAATGAAAACAAGAAAAAATGGATTCGGAATTAAATCAGGTAAACATCTCCTTCTGAGGGTGTGTCGAGAGCCTCGATTAGATTCAGCACAGTAGTTTTGCCACAACCAGATGGGCCAAGGATAACCACCATCTCTCCCTCTTCGATGGATAATGTGACTTTGTCTAGAGCCCTAACCGTGACGCTACCGGTGTCGTAAATTTTGGAAACATTGGATAGTTCTATCAGGGCCACTGTGTCACGCTTCCAATTCGTCGGGAGATTCTCCAGAAGGTTCTGATTGTTCACTTTCTTTAGGGTCTGTTTCCCCGAGAGGGGGCCACTGAATACGCTGATCCAACCTCGATACTGGTATGGCCGGGACAGTCTGTACTTCCACCCCAGCTTTAACTCCAAGCTCCAATGAGAACCTGGCGGCTGATTCGTTGTCCGGTGCTTCTAGAACAGTAATAAAGTCATAGTCTCCCAAGACAGCATAAAGTCCCATACACTGGACATCTGGGAGATCGCTTGAATGTGCTGCATGAAGTATCACTTCTGGATCTTCATGCATTAAGTTTCTTCCATCTTGGTTAAGGCTGAGCAATAGGAAATATGTCGCCATTAGGAAACCCCTTCACTTTTTGGCATAGGTCCGAATAAGTGGGCCGATCGACTGATTGAATCTACCAATCCAATAGTGAAGATTTTTGTTGTCGCCAACCCTCATCAGAGGGGAAAACAGTATTCATCATTACACGCTCGATGTCCCCATCGAACCAATCCTCTACCGTAGATCTCCATTTTTTATAGTGAGGTGCATTTCTATGTGCATCTAGGGCTGCTTCATCCTCATAAACTTCGTATAAATGGAATAAATTAGGTTCTTCAGTGTTCTTCAGGATGTCAAAACGGAAGCATCCTGGTTCATCTCTAACAGAGCCTTGAGAATCCCCGAAACTTGCCTCTGTGAATTGATCAGAAAACCCTTCTTTGATTCGAATCGTAACGAATATAGAAATCATTTGTAGATACTCCCAGCATGTTTTTCATTCTATCCAAATAGGATTATAAAACCTTGCAGAGCTAAAATTCTTCGGTCTTATGGTTCTGTTTTTGGCAATAATTCAATGGGATGCTGGTTATGCCATTCGGATTCCTCCTGAAAGTCTGAAGCGATAGACAGAATTTTATTTTCTTGGAATGCTCTGCCCATAAATTGAATTCCAGTTGGAAGTTTATTGGATGTAAATCCATTGGGTACTGACACTGAGGGGAGTCCAAGTGCATTCCCCACGGCTCCCATGATGTCTCGCGAAGCCCCCGTTATAGCACCTCTAAATTCGTCATCTATTGGGGATGCAGGAGTGTTGCGGGTAGGGGATATAAAGGCATCGAATTTGGCCATGTCCTCGTGAATTTGTTGGGCCATAACAGCTCGAATTCTTAAAGCTTTTATGTAGTCCTTTGCTAAAACTGAAGTTCGGGCGTAGGGGCCATATCTATCTTCTGGCGCGGTCAGGTTCCTCGCTAGGCCCTTTTCGGTGAATGACTCAAATGCACTTGAAGACTCGGCCAACATTATTGTTCTAGTAACTTCTTGGTATGGTAGGTCTGGAATATCTACTTCAACGATTTCAAATTTCGTCTTAAGATGGTTTATAGATTTAATAAAGTTAGATCGAACCTGATCGTCAATATCATCCAGAACATTTCTTATAATTCCTAATTTATTCCTTCGAGGAGTATCTCTGTTATATGTAAATGCATTCTTTGATGAAGATGGATCTTTTTGATCTTTTCCGGAGATTTCTTGAAGTATTAATCCGCAGTCGTCTGCCGACAATGCCAATGGGCCAAGCTTGTCAAGAGTCCATGAGAGAGCCATGGCCCCATGTCTGCTTACCCTTCCGTAGGTTGGTCTTAACCCAGATATGCCACAATTATTTGCTGGAGAAAGAATGGAACCCCATGTCTCAGAGCCAATAGCAAAGGGAACTAACCCACATCCTACTGCAGACCCCGATCCACTTGAAGAGCCTCCAGCCCATTTGCTTTTGTCCCAGGGACTTTTACAAGGACCGCTAATAGAGGCATTTGGTTGCCTATACCCCATGCCGCCTGCAAGCTCCACCATTGACAGTTTTGCTGCAAGGATAGCGCCGGACTTCCGCAATTTAGAAATTACCGTGGCGTCATAATTGAAGGTTTGTTTCTCAAATAGCTTTGCACCCCATGTTGTTGGTATTCCTCCTGATGTTGCTAGTAGGTCTTTGGCTCCATAAGGAATTCCGTGAAGTGGGCCCTTGTATTCACCACTCATTATTTCATTTTCCGCTAATTGTGCCTGTTCTAATGCAAGGTCCGTAGTTACTGTTACTACGGAGTTATATTCAGGCCCATATTTTTCCAAGCGGGCGAGAAAAATCTTGGTGACCTCCACCGGAGATATGTCCTTTGATTTAATTCTGTATCCAAGTTCCCTAACTGACATAAATATAGGAGATTCACTCATCATTAATTTCTCCTGAGTTATGTTCCGTAGGTTCGGAAAAAGGCGAAAATACTGAAAATGGTTCAACACTGTTACTTAAATGAACCTCTCTTAGTGCTCGGGCGTTGCTAACTATGTCAGCTATAGAATCTTTAATATGAGCTATTTCATGAGCTTCTATAAAATGTCCGTATTTCGTAGAAACTAAGTCGAAAAGATGTTTTTCTTCAAGATCCATCTCGACGCTCCCCTTTCTTAACTTTCTTCCATAGGGAATCTTTTTCCTCGATTGTCAGGGTTTTGAAATCAGCACCCATGGAAGAACTGATTTTTTCCATCGATCGAAAACGGGTTTCAAATTTCTTGTTGGAGTTTCTGAGGGATTGCTCTGGATCAATACCCATTCGGCGCCCCGCGTTCACTAGGGTAAATAAAATATCTCCATATTCTTCTATTTTTTGTTCTAATGTGTGAGCGTTTGAAAGCTCGTCAAATTCTTCTATGACTTTTTCACGGATATCTTCTTCATTTTCCCAATCAAACCCTGTTTTCGCGGCTCTTTTTTGGATTGAATGTGAGTGAGAAAGTGATGGCATACTTTTCGGAATGCCATCCAGTACTGATGTTCTGTCTTCTTTTTCCTCTCTCTTTATTTCGTCCCATGTATCCGTCAATTCCTTCATGCTACCTACCTTTTTATCCCCGAATACGTGTGGGTGTCTTCTTATATATTTTTGAGTGACTGAGGCGAATATGTCTTTATCTTTAAAAGACCCATTTTTAACACCAATGTCTATTTGGAACGCCATGTGGAATAAGACATCTCCTATTTCTTCAACAATTTCTTCGACATCATCGGATTCTATTGCGTCTACCAATTCGTAACACTCTTCTATTAGCATTGGAATAAGCGTAGTCATGGTTTGTGTTTTATCCCAAGGACAACCGTCAGGCCCAGTAAGACGCTCGACTAGCTTCTGAATACCTTTAAATGAGTCAGGGTAAGCTCGATTATTCGCAAGATTGTCGTTTTTCATTTGCCTCTCCGAATCTGTCACGGTGTGTTGACACCTCTTTATTTATGAAAATAAGCTACTGTAATGATCTTAAGATTTCTTTGTATTCTACGCTCAACACTTATCGTTTTGATTGTTCCATTATTGTTGGTAACAACTAATGTGCGCTTGGTGGCGGATTCTCCATACCTGTACAGCTATGGATTTCAAAAATATGGTATCGAGTCAGTAACGGGGATAGAGATGGGACAGTTGGAACTTGCTGGCGAAAAGATAAGAGATTATTTCTCCAATGATCAGGATTACCTTGTTATCGATATCGAACGACAGGGTCAGAAGATTAAAAACCTCTATAACCAGAGGGAAATTCTTCATATGAAAGATGTAAAGAATCTTATTCAGTTGATTTATTCGATACAGATTTGGAGTCTCTTACTTTTTATCACTTTGATTCTTATTGGATTTTTATCAATAAGACTAAGAAAGTTCTCAAATGTTATTGATCCGATTAGTTGGGGTGGAGGGCTAACGTTGGGGATTGCGGCAGTGGTAGGAATATTATCGCTTTTTGGTTTTCAAAGGTTATTTCTTTTTTTTCACTTGGTCAGTTTTGATAACGATCTTTGGATTTTGGATCCGACACGAGATTATCTTATTATGATGTTTCCCCAGGGATTTTTCTTCGACGCAACTGTATTTATTGTGGTACTTACTCTTGGTCAAGCTCTTTTATTGTGGGTACTTCCTCGAATAATTAGAAGGTTACGTGGGCTTTAGAAGGAGGACTAGTTTTAATAATGCATTACCAAGAAGAACGCAATTTTGGGTGTAGAGTTTCCGATTCATGGATGTACAGAGGTTTGAAGACGGTGGTGATGGAAAACGAACTCATAAGGATAGTTATATTGGCGGATAAAGGGGCGGATATTTATCAATTCGTATATAAAAAAACAGATACTGATTTTCTATGGCGTTCCCCTTGGGGAGTACGTGACCCCTCCACCTTTATTCCCACGACAGGAGACGGCGTAGGCATGTGGATGGACACCTATGAGGGGGGGTGGCAGACGGTGTTACCAGGAGGAGGTTTCCCTTCTGTATATGGAGATGCGGATATGGGACTTCATGCCGAAGTGAACACACTTCCTTGGGATTGCACGATCATGGAGGATTCGGTTGAAAGGGTTTCAGTCAGATTTTCTGTGAGGACCTATAGGACCCCGTTTTTCTTTGAAAAAACACTTACTATCGAAAAATCCAAGCCGGCTTTATTTATAAAACAAACTTTGATTAATGAAGGAGCGGAAGCAGTTCACTGTATATGGGGGGAACATATTGCTCTTGGATCACCTTTCCTCAGCGATAAGTGCCTCATTGATCTTCCTGGGGGAAAAATCATTAATCACCCGGAGGAGTTTCACGTGAATAACAAGTTGGCTCCTGGTGCGTTAACTGAGTGGCCTATGACCCGCTTAAAGGATGGTACTGCGCATAATCTCAGCATAGTGCCTGGGCAAGATTTTTTTTCATATGATCAATCGTATATTACCGATATGCCTGACAGCTGGTACGGAATTACAAACAGGGAACTGGGAGTAGGTTTTGGTGTGGCATTTTCAGAAATATACAAATATCTCTGGTACTGGCAGTCGCTTGGTGGAGGTACAGGATATCCGTGGTACGGACGGACCTACAACATTGGATTGGAGCCATTCACTAGTTATACGAATGAAGGGCTTGGTACTGCCGTGGATAATGGTACAGCCTTACTAGTAAAGGCAGGGCAAAAGTTACAGTCGTCTGTTACTGCAGTGGCTTACGAATCCTTGATAGGAATTGAAGGGGTTTCTCAATGTGGGGCGATTAAACTCAAGAAGTAGACATATCAAAGTGTCCCATAGAGTTTTTCCGCTACTATCTTCACGCCGACTCGCCTGTCTTTGATCATTGCCTCATCATATTCGTTCCAGTCAGGGTGATCTTGCCCGCTGGCAGATGTGTATATTTTACGTAATGTTTGAAGCCAGATTTGCCGGTCATGATTGTTTTGGGAGATTATTTTGGCGAACCCTTCCAATACTAAGTATGGTCTCCATGAAGATCCAGAAACTAGGATTGAGCAGCGGCGATTTCTTGTCAAATTAAGTAGCTTAGCTCTGCCCTCGGTTGTGGTGAAAGCCACCCCATCTTCCAGAGTTCCTACGGTGACTATGCTCATTTGAGCGGCCCCATCACGGCGGAAGGTGGTTAGTACTGCGTCATGGTTATTTTGTAGAAATTTTGCAGCGTCACTAAATTTCATATTACTTCCTCCTAAAATTCTGTTTCATAAAGTAGATATTTTGTGTCATGCATTCCGAGTTTTTTATAAACAGTTTGCGCGATAATATTTTCCTTTTCTACATAGAGTCTGATGCCGCAAATATTTTTTACGCTAAAGGATAGCTTCTTAACCTCGTCGTAAAGATGACTATATACGCCTTTTCGCCTCCACTCATTTTTTACATATACGCTTTGTATCCACCAGAACCAGCCATTACGCCAATCGCTCCATTCATAAGTTATCAGAAGGCTACCGATAATATGTCCTTCATACTCTGCGACTAAGTAAGTGCCTTTTTGGGTGTCTTTTATTACTTCAGTTACACCTGATTTAATGGCGAATTCCTGAAGGGTTTTCCCTTCTGTTTCTAAAGCCATGTTTTTTTGAAACTGGACTATTGTTTCTGTGTCGGCGAGTGTCCCTTTTCTAGTAATTAATTTATCCATATAACTAGACTCCATAGGGTAGTAGAATTCTGAAAACTTTATTACATTTGGATGACAATGGCTTCATATATATCAATGTTAACTTTATCAATTTGGGTAGATTCAGTCAGAGTTTACCTAACGTATAATGGGCTTCGTACCTGAAAAGGAGTCACCAAGTAATTGAACAAAGTTTATTCATCTTTTAGCGAGGCTGTGGCAGATATACCAGATAGTGCCACTTTGATGATTGATGGATTTGCTGGTCCCGGTGGCACGTCTCAAAATCTTATAAGAGCGCTTAGGGACCAAGGTGCGCGTGATCTAACAATAATAAGTAATACAGCAGGACTCGCTAGTGTAATCGGATTTGGAACCATTCCCGGGCAAAAACCGATAGACATTGGCATTCTGGTTGATAACGGGCAGGTTGCTAAGGTTATAGCATCTTTCCCGGTATCTCCGTCCCCTTCGCGTCCCACTTCTTTCGAGAAGGCCTATCAGAGGGGGGAGATAGAACTTGAGCTTGTACCACAAGGAACACTTGCAGAACGTATTCGTGCGGGAGGGGCAGGGATCCCAGCTTTCTTCACACCTACAGGAATAGGAACTTTTGTAACCGATGGGAAAGAAGTTAGAGTATTTGAAGGGAAAGAATACGTGCTTGAGAGCGCCCTCAAGGCGGATTATGCTCTAATAAGAGGCCATAAGGCCGACACAATGGGTAACCTCAGTTTTAGGGGAACTTCTATGAATTTCAATGGGGTCATGGTTACAGCAGCGACAGTTTCTATCGTCGAAGTAGACAAAATTGTTAATGTGGGGGAAATTGATTCCTACAGGATAGATACGCCAGGACTCTACGTAAACAGGATTGTTGAGGTTTAATTTTGGTTGCTGAGAGATTGCCTAGAGAAGTAATTGCCATGCGAGTGGCACAGGAATTGCAAGACGGAGATGTCGTTAATTTAGGAATAGGGATTCCTTCGTTATGCTCACAATTCGTACCTGAAGGCAGAACTATTTTTTATCATAGCGAAAGTGGTGTCCTTAATTATGGTCCCATGGCAGAGGAAGGGGAGGAGGATCAAGATCTAATTAACGCCAGCGGGCAATTTTTAGCTCCGATGCATGGGATGTCATTTTTTGACTCCGGTTCTGCGTTTGCCATGATTAGAGGTGGGCATATAGATGTCACAGTGCTAGGGGCATTACAGGTTTCCAGAAAAGGGGATCTTGCTAATTGGATGATACCTTCGAGGGGTATTGGTAATGTTGGTGGGGCAATGGATTTGGCAGTTGGAGCGAAAAAAGTTATCGTCTCTATGGAGCATATTGATCGTGAGGGTAATCCCAAAATTGTTGAGGAATGTAATTTTCCTCTTACATGCCCCGCTTGTGTTGACATGATAGTGACAGATATCGCTGTAATTTCAGTTCAGAGGGAAGGTTTAATTTTGAAGGAAACCGCTCCAGGCTGGTCGGTTGAAGATGTTCAGGCAGAGACAGATGCAAAGTTGATCATTGCACCTGATGTTGGGAATATTTCACTTTAATTAAATACTCCTTCAACTCGGAATGTTGCCCCGGTTTCAGTTTTTATTATCTCGATCTGTTCTTCGAAATTTTCTTTCATTTGTTCAACGTGTGTGATTACTATAATTTTTTCGAACTCTGTTCGCACTGATTGGATTGCTTCGGTTAGGCGTTCTTGTCCTTTTGAATCTTGTGAGCCAAATCCCTCGTCTATAAATAGGATAGGTAATGGGGCGCCAGATCTTGAAGCGAGAAGCTTTGACAACGCGATTCTAAGTGTGAAGTCTATTCTAAACGCTTCTCCTCCACTAAAGGTTTCATAACTTCTAGTTCCGACCTCATCGGAAACACGAATGTCTAACTCTTCAGAAGGAACCCCAGTCAGTCTGTCCAACCTTCCTTCTCGGAGTTCCAATTTTAGAGCCATCCTGTTATCGGTAAGCTTTGATAATAGGTCATTGGCGATCTCTTGGATTTGAGGTACAGCCCTTTCAATCATGAAAGCTTGTATTCCGTTTCGGCCGAAGGCGGCACTCAATTCGTCGTAAGAATCCTTTTCCTGTTTATGAGTACTAATGGAGGTCTTTAATTTCCGAACCTCATCTTCCGTCTGTTCAATTGTTAGTAGGCGATTTTTCAGGATGTCTCTTTGTGAAATTGTGCTTTGCAATTCTGAACGCTTAGATTCAAGATTGCGGGAAACACTCTGAAACATTTCAGAATTTTTTTGACTCTGCTTAAGACGAGCATCAATCTGATCAAGTTCTTTAGTCCAAATCGATACTTGTTCTTTGCGGTTCTTAATCAGAACCTGATTTGAAGTAGAGAATTTATTTATCTCATTTTTTCTAGTCTCGGCATTTTCAAGCTGACTGTAGAGTCGAAGATATTTTTGATATTTCTCTGCATTCTCTAGCAATGATTTATGCTCTTGTTCGTCGTAACCAATTGCCTTAATTCGTGATTGAACAAGGCCTAGTTCCTTTCTATGTTCAACTGAAAATGCATTGTTGGTTCTTTTTGACTCTATCAAGCCGATCTTATTACGAATATTTCCAATTTCCTGTGCTGTTTTATTCAGATTGGCTAGCTTTGATCTCGAAGATATTATTCCAACGTTAAGTCGGGTTTGTTCGTCCTGGATAAGTTTATTTTCCCCTGCAATACGCTCAGATTGGTTAGTGATTAAATCTCTATGTTCAGAAATCTTGACGGAATTTAACTCGTAGGATTTTTTACTTTTCTCGCCAACAAGTCTCAGTTCATTTTGTAGATGATTCTTGCCTTGTACTAACAAATCTTGATTGCAAACAGGGCATGAAGCATCAGATTCTTTGAGAAGATCGAATCTTTTTCTGGTTTCTGTCATTTCATTCATCAGAGATATATTTTCGAGCTCAAGACGATTTTTTTCTTTCTCTAATTGAGATATTTTTTCACCAATGGGTTTAAGTTCAACCTCTCTATTTTTTAAGTTATGTAACTCACTTTCCTGATTTTCTAACTCTCGGGTTATATTGGGTATCTCTGCCACTGCAGGCAGCATCTCTGAATTAAGACGGTTTCTGAGTAGATTTAATTCGACGGTTACCCTTTCGTCTTCCACAGCAATAGCTTGACTTATCTCGGCAGCAGTGCTGTCAAGTTCTCTTAAATTACGAAGGTCTTCTTCGGTTTTTGCCAGCATCTTTGCATTTTGGTCAAGATTGGATTTGCCTTCAGTTATTTCATTGGTTCGGGAAGTTAAACTTTCTAGCTCTGATAACTCATGGGATAGGGAAGTTTCCTGTTCTTCAGCCTGCCTGATTTCTTTTGCCGCCAGATTTAGGGATGATTTAAACGTTTGACTTTGATCATGGTCTCTCACGGCACTTTCAATAATGGCTGATAGTTTGGTCAATTGCTCTTGGAGAGACGCCACTTGAGGAGTAACTGTGTCTATGTTATCGCTAGTCTGATGTAATAGGGTCACTAAGGATTCTTTGTCAGATAATTCTGACGAATGTATTTCAAGTGCAGTGTCACTTTTGTCTATCTTAATCTGAAGCTCTTTAGCTTTTTCCTTGGCCGACGTCTCTAGTTCCTGGTAATAGTCCAAAGCAAGAACGTCTGCCAATATTTGTTTGCGGTCAGCTGGATTGCTCTTAGTAAAACGATCGGCATCTCCTTGACGTAGGTAAGATGTGCTCACAAACGTGTCGTAATCCATGTGTAACAAATTTACAATTTGCTGCTCCGTATCTCTAATAGTATTTCCCATTATGGAAGTGGGTTGATCCCCACTGAGCACTGCTAAATTGAGTTCCGTTTTGCCTGAACCTGAGCCTCTACTTCGGCTATGCACTCTTGTAACGCGATATTCTTGGCCATTGGCTAAAAAATCCAATTCAACACTCATGGATGTCTGCCCTTGGTGTATTAGCTCCTCTTGAGTCCTGGCTCTGGCTTTTCCCCAGAGCGCCCAAGTGATTGAATCGAGAAGGGCTGTTTTTCCATTGCCATTGTCACCCGATAGGCATGCGACATGTATCCCCTCCAGACTCAGAGTGGGTAATCCTTGCCTATAGCACATAAAATTCTCGAGTGTGAGTCGGAGCGGTATCAAGTCTCAATCCTCCAAACCAAAATCAAGTCACCGATATTTTATTTCCGTTTAATAGACAAGTACTCACCAGAGGGACGGCTTCTTTAACTAGGCTTTCGGCAAAACATCCTTGCTTGGCAAGCTTTATTACCTCTAAAACCTTTGAGTCAGATTCCTCTGAGTCGACCTCAAAAAAACTTCTAACTTCGGTCACCGAATTATTCACTGTGCCTTTGATAACGGAGCCCTGTAGAAAATAATCTAGCTCTACATTAACTTGTGCCGATTTAATTTCAATGCCCTTCATTGAAGCGTACCGCTTCAAGTTTGTAAGAAGTCAAAACCCAATCCCTCCGGCTATATAAGTAAGGGGTGAGGGGTAATTGTCATCTCCTCCAAGCCTTGACGGCTCATCAGAGTAGAAAGTGAATTTATCTCTATTTCCCTTGTGGAGCATTTTTTCAATATGCTCGCACTTAACTGAAACCGTAGATTGTAATTTTCCTTTGGGTAGTTCTTTCCCTACGACTGACTGGGATATATCGCTGGGCATATACTACTTCCCTTCTTGGTGAAGATATTCTTGGATCGTAAGTACGTTATAATTTTCTCCACCCTTACACAGACTTTCTACTGCTGCTCGAGCGGTATCAAGCGATGTAAAGCAAGGAACCCTTTTATCCACCGCCGCTCTTCTTATGTGAAATCCATCTTGCATCACTTCGCGAGCTCCGGTTACCGTGTTTACAACTGCATTCACAGTGCCATTGTTAATTATGTCTACAACGTTTGGGCCGTCGTCATCAAGTCTCTTCGGTACCATCACCACGGGTATCTCAAGACCGTTTATGACGGCTGCCGTACCTTCTGTGGCAAACAATTTGTATCCGGCTTCATCAAGATTTTTTATTAACGATATGCTGTCTGATTTGTCCTCATCAGAGATGCTCAGAAGTATTGCACCATTTTTAGGAAGCATTAGATTTGATGCCATCAAAGCTTTAGCCGCTGCTGACTCAAAATTTTTATCTAGACCCATTACTTCGCCGGTGGATTTCATTTCCGGACCTAGGAAAGTGTCTACCCCTGCGAGTTTCGACATAGAGAAAACTGGGGCTTTAACGCCTACCAATTCTTGTTTTTCCCAAAGGCCTCCTTCATATCCTAAATTCTTGAGTTTTTTGCCCAACATTGCCTTTACAGCTAGTTTCACCATGGGTACCCCGGTTATTTTGGATATGAACGGGATTGTTCGACTTGACCTTGGATTGACCTCAATGACGTAAACTTGAGTGTCCTCATTCACTGATTTGTTACTTCCGGGACTTCTATAAGACGATCCTCCGACAATGACGTATTGGATGTTCATTAGTCCACGAACATCTAACGCCTGACCGATGCGTGTTGTGTAGTCAACTACAGTTTTTATTTCATTACTGGATAATGTTAATCCCGGATATATTGCCATGGAGTCTCCACTGTGCACTCCGGCTCTTTCAACATGCTCCATAATTCCTGGTATCAACACGGTTTCACCGTCACAAACAGCGTCTACCTCTACCTCTCTTCCTTCAAAATATTTGTCAATCAGGACATTTCTTCCACCTCCGGCTTCGAAGGCATTGGTCATATAACGTGCTAGCTCAGTTGCATTTTGTACTATCTCCATCGCTCTTCCACCTAGAACATAGCTTGGTCTTACCAAAACTGGGTATCCGATCTCTTGAGCGACTTTCAATGCTCCCTCAAGGTCTATCACAGCGGAACCTGGTGGATTAGGTATACCTACCCGGGCTAGAAATTCCTCGAAAAGATGTCTGTCCGAGGCCGTGTCGATGGAAGATGCCGTTGAACCAAGTATGGGTAGGCCAGCTGCATCCAGTGTCTGGGACAGGTTGATAGCAGTTTGCCCACCAAATTGAACTATGGTGGGTGCCACGTCAATCTGGCCGTTCGCATTCTCTAGTTCTTCATTTTCCAATATGTCTCGAATACTTTCATCATCAAGCGGTTCAAAATAGAGCCTGTCACTCGTGTCAAAGTCAGTAGAAACAGTCTCAGGATTTGAGTTGACCATAATGCTTCCAAGACCCTCTTCTTGCAGGGCCCAAGCTGCGTGAACTGAACAATAGTCAAATTCAATACCTTGTCCTATTCTTATTGGGCCACTTCCAACTACCAGAGATTTTGGGCCAGGTAGAGGTTCCGCTTCATTTTCTTCTTCGTATGTACTATAAAAGTAGGGAGTCAGAGCTTCGAATTCGGCGGCGCATGTGTCAACCATTTTGAAAACAGGTTTTAAACCGTAGTTCTTTCTTAATCGTCTCGTTTCCTCAGTAGTTCTGTCGGTCAGAACTGCGATTCGGTCGTCTGGGAAACCAAGCCTTTTCGCTTCATACATTAAATTTTCATCAAGATGTTCATGTATAAGGCGATTTTCCATAGTGGTGATTCGGCCAAATGCCCTGAGGAA
The DNA here is from genome assembly GCA_009392815.1 of SAR202 cluster bacterium. Lineage (GTDB taxonomy): Bacteria > Chloroflexota > Dehalococcoidia > Lucifugimonadales > UBA826. The sequence goes on along the minus strand of VFFS01000058.1, from coordinate 69,657 downwards.
CCATGGGTCTATTCCTGTTCTGCGTGAAAGCTCTTCTGGACTAACATTTCTTCTCAATGCCGACAGAACAGCCCAGAGACGTTCATCATTAGGCCATATCGGTAATGTACTGAATAAAGGTTGGTCGGTAGTCGACCAATCAGGGTCCTCCCATAGAATTGACCTGTTTGTGATTTCTAGTGATCGAACAGCTTTTTGGAAGGCTGCTTCAAAAGTTCTGTCTATCGCCATGACCTCCCCTGTGGCTTTCATCTGTGTACCTAGTGTTCTGTCACCAGTTGGAAATTTGTCAAATGGCCATCGGGGTATCTTTACCACACAGTAGTCTAGCGCGGGTTCAAAAGCTGCCATAGTTTTCTCAGTGACTGCATTGGGGATTTCATCTAAGGTACGTCCCACGGCTATCTTTGCTGCCACTCGAGCAATGGGATATCCAGTAGCCTTGCTTGCTAATGCTGAACTACGACTTACCCGAGGGTTAACCTCTATAACGTAGTAGCCTTCACCTTCAGTTCCTTTGTCGGGGAGGGTTTCTCCTACAACTTCTCCCGGCGCGAGAGCAAACTGCACGTTGCAACCACCCTCAATTCCCAGTTCCCGAATTATCTTTAGGCTCGCACTACGCAATTTTTGATAATCATTGTCTGAAAGAGTTTGGCTGGGGGCTACCACGATGCTGTCTCCTGTGTGTACTCCCATTGGATCAATGTTTTCCATATTGCATATTGTGATGCAATTGTCCGCGCTATCTCGCATTACTTCGTACTCGAGTTCTTTCCAACCAACTATAGATTTTTCGATGAGAACTTGGGTTATCGGACTAGCTGCGAGACCTCCTTTCACGATTTCCTCAAACTCTTCTTCGTTAGTGGCTATTCCTCCTCCTGTGCCTCCAAGCGTATATGCTGGACGGACAACCAATGGAAGACCAATTTCTCGTTTCGCTGATATGGCTTCGTCCATATTGTTAACTGTGAAGCTGGGAGGTACGGGTTCCCCAATCTCAGCGAGCATTTTTCTGAACAGGTCTCTGTCTTCCGCATTTTTGATTGTGTCAATGCGACTTCCTAGTAACAGGACATTATGTTTGTCCAATACTCCAGCTTCGTGCAGTTCCATCGCAAGATTGAGACCAGTTTGACCTCCTAACGTTGGAAGTAGACCATCCGGTTTTTCGCGTTCCATTATCCTGTCCAGCACGGGAACAGTTAATGGTTCGACATAAACTCGGTCGGCGACATCGGTATCAGTCATGATAGTCGCTGGATTGGAGTTTACAAGAATCGTTTCGATTCCTTCTTCACGAAGTGATTTGCAGGCCTGTGTTCCCGCATAATCAAATTCGGCAGCTTGGCCAATAACAATTGGACCGGATCCAATAACGAGTATTTTTCGTAATTCTTTAGTCAATTAGGTAATCATTCTCCGATAAATAATTTTGTAGTTTGTCAGGGAAATTGATGGTCATACCGTCTACCCCACAATTAACGGCCATCTTCATTAAATTTTCATCAAATACTCCATGGCATCTCACTTCTAGCCCTCGATTTTGAATCTTATCCACGAGGGTTGGCGTGATCAGTTCAGCTCTGGGGCATAGTTGGTCGAATCCAGCTTCAACAGCTTCATCTATGAACCTGTCTTCCCACATGCTTCCAGGTCCCATCGGAACCAGCCAGCCGGTTTTTATTTCTGGTGCGTATAACGTTGACTCTTCAACCCATTGTTTCCAAAAAGAAGTAATTACCACATTGTTTTCAGCCTTATAGTCTCTAACCATATCGCAGGTCCTACTAGCTAAGTCTGCCGCACCACGGGCTTTAATTTCTATGTGAAAATTTAATTTACCGAGGTATCTGTCGAATATTTCGGCAAGGGTACTGATGCCTTGATCTGAAAAATCTCCTCCGAACCAAGATCCAGCATCTAGCTTTTGGATTTGGAATAAAGTCATGTTTGAGACATATCCGACTCCGTTGGTAGTTCTGTCGACAGTGTCGTCATGAATGACCACAATCGAGTGATCTTTGGTGAAATGAACATCAAGCTCAATGTCCTTTATTCCCATATCCAGGGCTAAGTCAAAAGAAGATAAAGTGTTTTCTGGAGCATAAGAAGATGCTCCGCGATGAGCAATATTGATAAGTCGCTTGCCGCTCACGACTTAGACTCCCTGACCATGTCTAGGAATCTGTTGAATATATATTCATTGTCTTTAGGCCCGGGGGAAGCCTCTGAGTGGTATTGGATACTCATTGCAGGCAAGGATTTGTGTCGTATTCCTTCAACGGTGTTGTCATTCATACTGATATGGCTAACTTCAACCTCTGAAGGCAAAGACTCTGGGTCAATGGAGTAACCGTGATTCTGTGCAGTGATATATACCCGTCCGGTAGAAATATCCTGAACAGGATGGTTGGCGCCACGATGGCCAAATTTAAGTTTGTATGTTTTCGCCCCCAGGGCTCGTGCTAATACCTGATTACCTAGACATATACCCATTATGGGCACTCGTCCCAATAACCCCCTCACACTTTCTACTGTATATTCAAGTAATTCAGGATCGCCCGGACCTGGTGACAACATTATTCCGTCTGGTTTCTGTTCAAGAAGCTGTTCGGCCGTTGTGTTGGAGGGAAATACTTCTACAGAACATCCATTGGATCTTAATATTCTTAGTATGTTGTATTTTAGTCCGAAGTCGGATACTAGTATTTTAATATCTGTGGTTTCGGGAGCTAAATGTTTTAAGGATTGGGTCCAATTGTACGACTCAGCAGCAGTTACCTGCTTTACGTAGTCAACATTTCCATACTGGGGCTTTTTTCTGAGTTCTGATAGAGCCTCTTCAGGACTTATATTAATTGCCATTGCTCCCATCATGACCCCATGTGTACGGATTCTTTTTGTGACAGCACGGGTATCCACTTCACTAATACCAGGTATGCCTTGGCCAAGTAAAAAGTCTGTGAGTGTTGATGTACTTTCCCTATGGCTGGGTTCTTGGCATTGCTGTCGAACTACAAAGCCAGACACTTGAACCTCTTTGGATTCATTGTCTTCTTTACTGATCCCGTAATTTCCTACCATCGGGTAGGTTGGTACGACGATCTGTCCCGCGTATGATGGGTCGGTGAGCATTTCTTGATATCCTGTCATGGATGTGTTGAAAACTACTTCACCGTAAGCTTCGCTAGCGGAACCAAACGGGACACCTCTGAATCTAGAACCATCTTCTAAAACTAGATAAGCCGATTTTGACAATTTTAGTTACCCTCTCATTAATTTATTTGGCGATGAATTATTTGCTTCGATAGACATTTTCACCACTGTAAAATGTCGCTTTAACTTTCCCTGTTAGCGTCGCGCCGTCTAACGGAGTGTTTTTTCCCTTGGATAAAAACAAACTTGTGTCAACTTTCCAATCTTCGTCCAGGTCAAAAACCGTTACATCCGCCGGTCTACCTACTTTCAAAGTGCCGAGGTTACTCCCAAGGAATTCGGCAGGGTCGGAAGTAAGTTTCTTTATAATGGTTGTTAAGTCTAATTTGCTGTTGTGGTAAAGGGAGAGTACAGATCCGAGAGCTGTCTCCAAGACGCTGATTCCAAAGGCCGCTTCTTGAAATGTACATACTTTGTCTACACTGCTGTGTGGGGCATGATCGGTGGCAATGAAATCTATGGTGCCGTCTTTGATTCCCCTTGCCATAACTGACATATCAGTGATATTTCGCAGCGGAGGGTTTACTTTTGCGGTTGTGTTGTATGCATGCGGAGTTAAAGCATCGAATGATGTGTTGCCATCACCAATTGATAATACAGCCTCATCAGTGAGCGTGAGATGGTGTGGTGTTACTTCACAGGTTACATTAATGCCCCGTTCTTTAGCGTCTCTTACCATGTCTAATGTTCCCGCCGTACTGATGTGGGCTAAATGAATTCTTCCTCCAGTGAGTTCGGAAAGAGAGATATCTCTGGCTACCATAGCCTCTTCTGCGGTGTTGGGCATGCCTTTTAATCCAAGTCTAGTAGCAACCCAGCCTTCATTCATGGATGCTCCGTCCGCCAATTCTGGTACTTCACAATGATTTATTATTGGCAAACCCAGACTTGCACTATAGGCTAGGGCTTGCCTCATAATATTTGCGTCAGATACCGGTTTGCCATCATCACTGAATCCGATTACTCCAGCGTCAGCAAGCTCAGACATTTCGGATAGCTCTCTGCCATGGCTTTTCTTAGTCACGCAACCTATTGGTAATACTCTTACAACCCCTTCTGTTAGAGCCTTGTTTTTTACGAAATCTACTATTGACCTTGTGTCGATAGGAGGATTTGTATTTGGCATTGCACAAACTGTGGTGAACCCACCTGCTGCAGCCGATTTAGTCCCTGTTTCAATCGTTTCTTTGTATTCTTCCCCAGGTTCTCTTAGATGGCAGTGGATATCGATGAATCCTGGTGTGACGATCATTCCCTCGGCGTTATAAACTTCTGAAGGTGGATTCTCTAAATCTAGCAAGCCAACTTTTGCAATTTTCCCATCCACAATTAATAAATCTGTGATTTCGTCAATATCAGAAGAGGGATCTATAACCCTGCCACTCTTAATGAGAATTGATTTCGACAATTTGAATCTCCGTTGGTTAAAGAACTAAATTTCTAAATTTTGACTGGCTGCCATCGAATACAGTAGTGACATTCGTACTGCAACCCCACTTTTTACTTGCTCTTCTATAACAGATTGGGTCCCATGGGCTATATCTGTTTCTATTTCAACGCCTTCGTTCATAGGTCCAGGGTGCATTACCAATGCGCCATCTTTGGCCATTGCAAGACGGCGAGCATTTAAACCGTAGGTTTGGGAATACTCTCTGAGCGAAGGAAGGTGTCCTGCCTTCTGTCTTTCCAGTTGAAGTCTGAGAGTCATAATCACATCGGCATCTTTTAGGGCGGCATCCAAGTCTGTTTGTACCTCTACTCCAGCGAAAGGATGACCTTCTTCCGTACGATGACCGTTAAGGAAATCGTTCGGGATTAAAGTTTGAGGTCCACAAATCACGACTCTTGCACCCATTTTAGTGAGCCCCCACAGATTTGAACGGGCCACTCGGGAATATAATATGTCTCCCACGATAACAATTTTCTTGCCCTCTATCGTGCCTATGTTTTTCCTAATGGTGTACAAGTCCAAGAGACTTTGGGTGGGATGAGCATGGGTTCCATCCCCTGCATTGATGACTTTGGCTTCTAATTGCCGGGCTAGAAAGTGAGGAGCACCCGAATGAGGATGTCTTACTATAATGATATCGGCCTGCATCGCTTGTATTGTCAGCGCCGTGTTGTAAAGAGACTCTCCCTTTTTACTGCTGCTTCCTCCACTCGTTACGTTTATAACGTCGGCGCTTAGAATCTTTGCAGCCTGCTCAAAAGAAACTCTTGTTCGAGTGCTAGATTCATAAAATAGAGTGACAACCGTTTTGCCACGGAGGGCGGGAACCTTCCTTATTTCTCGGTCCAAAACCTGTTCCATGGCCAATGTATTGTCTAAAACATATGTGATGTCCTGACTTGTGAAGCTGTCTAAGTCAAGAATATTTTGTTGGCTAAAAGTCTGTCTAGCAGTGGTTTCCAAGGTCAAATCACATCTCCCGTGTTGTCACTGTTGCTGGTAATTACAATCGCATCTTCTCCGTCTATTTCTTGCAGTCGTACTTGTACGTCTTCTTCTCTAGAAGTTGGTACGTTTTTACCAACATAGTCGGCCCTTATCGGAAGTTCTCTGTGACCTCTATCGACCAGAACTCCTAGTTGCATTTGGCTGGGTCGTCCGAAATCACTTATGGCATCCATTGCTGCCCTGATAGATCTCCCGGTGTATAGAACGTCGTCAATGATTACTACGGTTTTGTCATTGATGTCAGATGGGATATCGGTTGGTTTCATGACGGGACTACCCTTTTCGGATATGTCATCTCTATACATACCAATATCTAATTTGCCTACTGGCACTTTGACGCCTTCAAAGCGCTCGATGGCTGAGGATATTCTATGAGCGAGTGGTACACCTCTTGAATGCATACCAACTAGAACTAGATTGGCAACGCCACCGTTTCTCTCAAGTATTTCGTGAGAAATACGTGTTAATGCCCTTTCTATTTGGACCGGATTCTGTATGCGTTTCTCAATTAACGGCACAAATACACCATAAATGACAAAGTGCTTATACCGATTGAAAGTGGGCACATGATCCGTATAAACCTCCTGTGTTTCTGGACAGAAGGCAGTTGCAGGTGTGGCGCAATTGGAAAACGCCCCAGCACTTGCACTTTCCTTGCCAGACTCTCTTGGACCAACTTAAAGGACGGTGTGAAAATACCTGCATCGATATTACACGTATATGGCAAAATACTTCAACTGTTTACTAAAATATAATGGTTATTTATATTTCGGGCATAGTTGTTAGTTTATGTACTATATGGGCCCTGGCATTAGTTAGTTCCAAATTGTGAATAGGAAAAACGATGATTCCCGAAGAAATGTTTTCTGGCCTCGTTTCTGCGGGTGGTGTAGTCTACAGATGTTGTGGAAAATCCTTGCAGGTTGTGGTTTGTTCTAGGCAAGTTCCCTTCTCTAATAACTTACCAAAAGGAACCCCTGACCCTGGAGAGACCTTGGAGCAGACCGCTAGTAGAGAAGTGGAAGAGGAAACTGGACTCAAAGTAGAAATATTAGAATACGTCGGCTTCATAGAGTACGATGTGAACCAAGGTGGGGCGAGTGGGAAATCCCCTAAAAGGGTGTATTACTTTCTTATGCGTCCAGTAGGAGGAGATTTTTCGCTACACGATAATGAGTTTGATATCGTACAGTGGGTTAAAGACATAAATATATCGTCGACGCTAACTTATGATAACGAGGTAGACATTGTTCAAAAAGGCCTTTCCATGGTCAAGAGAAGATCAAAAGGAACTCCCTGAGGTAGATATTTCTGGAACTCTCGTTCGAATTAGAGAGAAACGAACAGAGGATATACCTGATGAATATTCTTGGAGAGTGGATGAGGAATTGTCTCGTCTAGATGCGACAAGACCTCTCACCATGTCGTATGAGGATTTTTTTCGATATACAAGCGAAGAAATGCAGTTTCAAAGTTATCGCTCTAAGCGTTTAGCTGTTGATACATTGGACGGGTTACACATCGGAAATGTCATGTACTACGACTTCAACAAAAGGAATTCTGAGGCTGAACTAGGGATAATGATTGGTGATAAGGATTATTGGGGAAAAGGGTACGGAACCGACATCGTTGTCACGCTGATTAATTATCTATTTACGGATTTGGAATTGAGAAGAATATATCTTCATACCTTGGCTTGGAACTATCGTGCTCAAGCCTCATTCATAAAGTCAGGGTTCACAGAAGTGCGACCCGTTAGAAGAGGTGGACAAGATTTTGTCCTTATGGAGGTCCTTCGGGATGGCTGGGATCCTGATAAATTACTAGATCAAAAGCAAGACTGAATGAGTGGTCTATAGTTGTTTTGGCCGGATTAGAAATTTATAGTCATAAGTTCGTCTGAAAACAAGATTTCGCCATCATATATTTTGTTTAAGTCCTTCATGGTTCTATCTTTTACTTCTTGCTGAGAAAGATGTGGGCCTATATGTACCAAAACTAGTCGTTTAACCCCAGCTTCTTGCGCCATTGCAGCTGCTCCCTCTGTGCCACATTGCCCATTTGCTTCTCCAGTTTCATTCATAACTGATTGTTCATCCCAACACATGCAAAGCATCATGTCAGCATTATTTGCTAGGGTTGTTACTGAGTCGCAAGGCTGCGTATCTCCTGTAAAAACGATACTCCCATCTGGGGTTTCAAATCTGTAGGCTAGGGAATCGAGATAGGGTTGTACATGCTCCGCAGAAGCCGCATGGACTTCCCAATTTTTGCCTTCATAAATTTTCCCGGGACTGACATCCTTTGCAATCACCTCTGGAGGCTTTCGAGGAAGTGTTCCGCCCCTGTTCACATGTATTTTCTGGCTCAGAGGATGATTCACACGAGCTATCCAGTCGTGAGCGAATAATCCATCATTTTCATCCAGAATACCATGTGTAATCTTTTCCGTAAGTGTGGGGCCAAACACTTTTAAAACATCTTCTTTACCAGTACTTTGGTCCCATCTACAAAGTAGAAAACAGGGGTAGTCGATATCGTGATCAAAATGATGATGAGTAAAAAATAAGTGATTGATATCCGTTGGCCACAATCCGGCCTTCACAAGCTTATGTGTAGTTGATGGCCCGCAGTCAAGCATTATTTGATCATCCCCGATTTTCATCGCGAATGATGATCCAAAACGGGTTGGAGTTGGAGTTGGGGTTCCGGCGCCTAGTACGTGTATTGATGTCATAATCAGGTTGTCCTCTAAGTTGCTGTTGTTAAAATTATCTAGTTATGGGAATAAATCCGTACTCCACCTGGTTCAGGGAGAACCACTACAAATTCCCCTTTGCTGGATTGAATTCTTTCAGCAATTTCTTCCGTGGAATCCTCTTTAAGTAGAACATTTTCTGAGCCTGGATCAGCCCATTCAACGGATGAGACTCTGTATCCAAGGTTTTCCTCAAGAGCTGCAATGAAGAACTCACTGTTAATGGGTGTGAACACTGTGACATTTTTTATCTGGTGGTAAACATTCTCTTCAGAGGATTCTGTTAGGGTTGATTTTTCTTTTCTTAGATTTAACCAGTGATATGGCACTATGACAAATGCTGCGCAGAGGATTGATAGAGGAATTCGCGAAGAATTTGTGGCAGATAATATTGTGTCTGCCGATAAAATAGATTTAATAAAGAAGAACAATACTGATGCGAGTGAAGGCACACATGCCAGTATTCCCAAGCCAACCACACCGGTGAAAAAAATTATTTTGGTTTCTTCTTTGATAGAAAATAATTTAGGTATTCTGTATCTCCATGTATACCACCATAATGAACCACCTACGAACAAGCTTGATAATGCAAAGGCTGTTGTGACTCTCCATCTGTTCTCTTCGGAAACGATCTCATTTCCAGTGCCAGTAATGGCGGTTAGTATGAGATGAGTTAATGTTGATATCCCTATCGCCGATATGATCAGACTAAGAAAGCAAAACGAATAATCTAATACCTGAAGTCCGTTCTGGTTGTTTATTTCATTTCTTCTAGGTGACCTAATTATATATCTGTGGTAGCCAAATAGAATTACTCCGATTATCAGTAGAGTTAGTCCACCTGGGACTGGTCCAATATCGTTAGACTCATTTTGAACCCCGAATATAAATGCTAAACATGTGAAAAGTAGCATTAATATTCCTACTAGGCCTGTTACCCCCCCACCAAGGATGGCCCAGCCGTATAAATATGCAGATTTCAACCTGCTAACATGTTTGCGATTGTCCAATACTAGCCAGTGTAAACCCCAGAGAACTATTCCGGTGACAGCAATAGATAAATTGTCCCGAACACTATCGGAGAAGATTCGATTTTGGGGTTCGACTATTATCATGACATTAGTAATAGCTTGATAAGCATATTCGAAAATATGGTGAAGAATCGCACCAACACCATTCGCGGCAAGAATTAGGCCAATTAGACTTGTGAAATATATGTAGATATCTCGAATAATTGGTTTTGTATGGGAATTACTTGTTTGATCATTAATCCGCCAGTGATATATCCATATCAAGGTGAAAGGAAGTAAAGTCGCGACTTGGTACCATGAAGAGTCTTTTACGTTTAAAAGGAATTGAATTATTCCAGTTGAGGAATGGGCCAAAATGCTGATTGCTACAGACAATACTAAAAATTTATATATTTTTCTTATTTGGGATGATAACGCCCAGGAACTTTTTTGTATTTGCTGGTGAATTAACCTCCAATGGATAATCCAAAGAGGAATGCCCACAACCATTAGAGCGGTTCCAAGAGCTACTTTGTCAGTACTAGAGGACATAATATTCTCTGCGAACAATTCTTGGAGGACGAATTGGATGAGGATAGTGGAACCACTTCCTACCATAATTAATGTCACGAAGGAAACTAAATAGAAATATAGCCTTTGAAGGATTTTCCCTGTCCCTTCACTCGCGCCTTTGTCTCTGTCAGTAAATATGAGGTATATCGATGTAACGGAAACACTGACTATAACCAGGAAAGGAAAAAGTTCGAAAAAATCTATCAATTAAGCCACCTCACAAGTTTGAGGTTGAGCCCAGGAATATCGCAAATTGGATTTTTATGAGCAATAAATTGGGAAAGAAGTTTCAACAATCTTCCACTCCATATCTTCTTTTACTAAAACGTATGTATGCCTACTCTTTCGCTCAGTTGATCCTAAAGGTATCGATGTCTCTATTGAGGAGGTTTCAACAGTTACTATTGCTTCACCGTCTACGATTTCTACTTTCACAAGGTTAGTTGTCTCCACCTCACTGCGATTGTATGAATGGTGAAACGTATTATTAAATTCCGTATAAAGACAATTATCTTTTATATCTTCGGATATTAATTCATAAGCTTTAAGAGGCTCATCTTTCAATATATTGTCAATATAGATTTGTACCGTTCTTTCTGGGCTGCCCTCTTTCAAAGGTTCACTTTGTCTGGTCATAGCGATATATATACTCACCACTATTAATGTCAAAATGAAAGCCAGCATTATGTAACTAAAAAGTTTGTTCATTAAATAAGTCTATTGCGACCTATTTGCACTAGATAATTGAAGGTGATTTTTGCAATTGAACATGAATTTCCTTTTTAGTAACAATCAGACTTAGGTGATAAATATTGACTATATGTCTCTGATCATTTTGTTTTGCAATGTAAATAGCTTTTCTATCCCGATTTCTCCTAAATCCAAGACCTTTTCAAGGGTAGCCCTATCAAACGTACTTTGTTCCGCTCCTCCCTGGATTTCTATGAATTCTCCACCCTCAGCCATCACTACATTGAAATCTGCTCCAGCTGTTGCATCCTCTTCATAGCATAGGTCAAGTAAGACTTGGTCCCCGGATGTGCCAATACTTGTTGCAGCTACGTTTTTTAGCATTAAAGTGTTGGGAAGAACCCCTTTTACAACCAACTCCTGAATGGCAAAGTGGAGTGCCACATAACCACCAGTTATGGAAGCCGTTCGTGTACCACCGTCCGCTTGAAGAACATCACAATCTATGGTTACAGTACGTTCTCCAAGTTTAGACAAATCTGCGCCTGCGCGAAGTGATCTTCCAATGAGTCTTTGGATTTCCTGGGATCTCCCCCTTCTTCTGTTTTCACGAGAGGTACGTGGTATTGTCGAACCAGGCAACATTGAATACTCTGCAGTTATCCAACCTTGTCCGCTTCCAGACAAGAACCCAGGCACTCTTTCATCTATGCTAGCTGAGCATAAGACTTTCGTGTTTCCAGTGGATATGATTACGCAGCCGGCCGCATATTCCATTGGTCCTCGCTGTATGTCAACGGCGCGGAGTTCGTCATTTTTCCTACCATCTATCCTCATCGGTATATCCTTGGTGAATTGTTTATGTGCTTTTTCAATGACACCATTATGAATCGTTTGTTGTAGACTGGTTAGTAGTTTTTCACTTAGATTCCATACGTATTGTGCCGTAATTTGTAAGCTTTCCAACATGAATAATAATGTTTACATAACAGGGTTTTCTGGTTCTGGAAAATCCACTTCTGGTAAAGAATTAGCTCAACTTCTAGAAAGAGACTTTGTTGATATGGATTCTGAGATTGAAAAGTTACAGAATGAATCTATACCTAGCATATTCACAAACCACGGAGAACCTTTTTTCAGAAGTATAGAGACAGGGCTGTTGGATAGTATTTCGAGAAAAACAGATCAAATTGTTTCAACTGGTGGGGGGGTTCCAACAATTCCTGAAAATGTAAAGATAATGAGGTGTACCGGTAAAATTGTTTGTCTCATCGCCAGTGTGGAAACTTTGTCCCAACGTATCTCCCATCACTCAGCTACAGACGGAGAAAAAGCAGATAGGCCCATGATAGTTTCTGATAATCAGACTGAGAGGATTCGAGATTTATTGGAAATAAGAAGGGAATCTTATGAACAAGCGGATGTGCTTGTTGATACAGAGAATAAATCTCCTAGAATGATAGCTAATGAAATTTCTAAGGTCCTTGAATTATGAAAGCAAAAGAATATAGCGATCTGGCGGCCAGAGTAAGAGCTTCTAGTGGAGATCATCCCATTTGGGTTGGTTGGGGGATTATTGAGGAGATTGGGGAGAGGATAAAATATATCTTTACGCCACCAACGGTATATGTCATTTCAGACGACCGAGTTTCAGAACATGCCAGGATGGTTCAAGTTGCTCTGGAAGCTGCCTCTATTCCCGCTCACATCTTCATGATTCCCTCAGGGGAATCAAATAAGAATCTTGAAACTGTTCAACATGTGTACAAGTGGCTTGCGGACAGAAAGGCTGAAAGAGGGCACATGATTTTGGCTGTAGGAGGGGGAGTTGTAGGTGACTTAGCCGGTTTTGTTGCAGCAACCTATCTACGTGGAATGCCATTCGCTCAGGTTCCTACCACTCTGCTTGCCATGATGGATGCTGCAATTGGAGGTAAAGTGGCAGTGGATCTGCCCCAAGGTAAAAATTTAGTAGGTGCCTTTTATCAACCCAGATTCGTACTGTCTGATGTTAAGACACTTGGTACGTTACCTGCCCGGGAATTAGCATCTGGATGGGCCGAAGCTATAAAGCATGGCCTAATTTTAGATAAGGAATTGCTGGCCACATTCGAGAAAAATATTAGGGAGATAAAATCACTCGATCCAGAGATAGCAACTCAAATAATCAGAGATAGTGTGGCTATTAAGGCTAATATTGTCTCTCAAGATGAGAGGGAAACACTTGGCATTCGTATTTTGCTAAATTATGGACATACGATAGGTCATGCAATCGAATCAGCGACACAATATACGCAGTACCTTCACGGGGAAGCCGTTAGCATAGGTATGATGGCTGCAGCATCCATAAGTAAATCAATGGGTTTGTTAGAGGCTTCAGACGTTGAGAGACAAAGAACACTTTTATCCAATTATGGATTACCCATAAATGTCGGGGCTCTCGATACAGCAGATATTTTGGAAGCTATGAAGTCAGATAAAAAAACTTCTAGAGGCCAGATCAATTGGGTGTTGCTTGATGGAATAGGTAATGCTGTTACTAATAATCGTGTTCCTGATGATTATGTGATGGAAGCGTTGGATTTTGTTCTGAAAGATAGTAGTGAGGAAGACGAGTTGGGGATAGGCTGTTAATTGGACCACTTGTCTGAGGCTATCCCTTATTTAGCCCTCGGTGTTGGTACAGGAGTTTATGGGATACTAGTTGGAGCTGGAGGAGGGGTAATTCTCGCTCCGGCTCTGATGATATTCTTTGGTATAGAGGCTACCGTTGCGGCCGGTACATCCCTTGCTTTGGTCTCAATAAACAGCATTTCAGGCACAGTTGCGTATAAAAGAAGTGGCCTTATCGATATAAGGAGTGGCTGGGTATTTGCTTTGTCAGCCGTTCCAGGATCAATCATTGCACCGATGGTATTGGATTCTGCCTCCCCTACACTTTTTAAAATATTATTTGGCCTGTTGTTATTGTTGTTGGCAGTTATTATTCTTTTGAGACCACAATACCGAGAAACGGAAGCGCCCTCAGATTCACTCGATATTACTCATGATCACAATGTAATGAATGTGCTTCCTACTTGGTTGAACTTCACCCTAACAGATAGGTTAATTGTCACAAAAAGAGAGAATACATATAGATATACTTTCAACGAATCACTTTCAGTTCTTTTCAATCTGATATTAGGTTTCATTTCCAGTTTTTTCGGAACGGGAGGGGGATTCCTTAGAACACCGATTTTGGTATCTATTTTTGGGTTTCCTGTGCAAGTAGCTGTGGCCACCTCTATATTCGCTCTTTCAATATACGCGACCGTAGGTGCAATAGTTCACATTTATCTTGGCCATGTAGACTGGTATCCTGCGCTGGTCTGGTCTGGATTGGGGTTAATTATAGGAGGCCAAATTGGTGCACGGCTGGTGGAGATAGTTAAGGGAGTTGTTATTCTGAGGATACTCTTAGCGGTGGTAATGATAATGGGAATACAGTTGATCTTGCAGGGGTTATGGCCTTCAACTTTTATTTTTGCAGGAACGCACTAACTACGTAAATTATGGTTTTTTTCGATATTAACGCACTTTCAGGTTCGGCCAGATCTGGTTTCATTAGTACTGCACGTGGCAAATTAGCGACTCCTTTGTTTATGCCCGTAGCCACTCAAGGTTCTGTAAAAGCCCTGGATCCACAGGATTTAACAGAACTTGGGACAGAGATTGTGTTGGGGAATGCGTATCACCTTTACTTGAGACCAGGTGATGAGTTGATATATGGCTTGGGAGGCCTTCACAAATTTATGGGTTGGGATGGACCTATACTGACAGATAGTGGTGGATTTCAAGGATTTAGTTTGGAGCATCTGAGAGATTTGCATAAGGATGGGATTACTTTTAGATCGCACATAGACGGAAGTACGCATACACTGACTCCAGAATCGATAATGAAAATCCAAGCTAACCTCGGGTCAGATATAGCTATGCCTCTGGATGTTTGTCTTCCCTCAGATGCGGCTTATACATCTGTATCGGACGGGATAGAGACTACTTTCGATTGGGTGCAAAGATGCAAGAATGCTCGTAAAGGAGAGAATCAGGTCCTTTTTGGAATAGTTCAGGGAGGTATATATGAAGATTTGCGCAGGGAATCTATTGACCAAATGATATCTTTAGATATGCCTGGGTATTCAATTGGAGGACTAAGCGTTGGTGAACCTAAAAACCAACTATATTCCACTGCCGGATTTACAGCCGATTTACTGCCAGAAAATAAACCTAGATATCTCATGGGTGTGGGATCTCCTGAAGATTTGGTCGAATGTGTGGCGGTAGGAGTGGATATGTTTGACTGTGTTCTTCCTAGCAGAGTTGCCCGAAATGGTGCTCTTTATACGAAGATGGGTAGATTTAATATCACATCATCCAGATTTAAAAATGTTGACGACCCTATTGATATCGAGTGTGACTGCTCTACATGTATTCGATTTTCGGCAGCTTATATTCATCATCTTTTTAAGGCTAAGGAATACCTCGCGTATCGCCTTGCTACCATACATAATCTCAGGTTTGTGATCAGATTGATGGAGGAAATGCGCACAGCTATATCCAATGGATCCTTTTCGGAATATAGGAAAGGGTTTTTGGACAATTATCGTGTGGCAGATGAGGCCGTGCGTGCCAAGGAAAGAGAAAAATGGCTGAAATCATCCGATTAGAGAGATGACTGTGGAGGTGAATTTACTGTCAGGATCCTCCAGCCACGGCTGGGACGATGCTTATTTCATCCCCTGAAGATATTGCGCTGCCCATTCCATCTAGAAAACGAATATCTTCTCCGTTTACATACACGTTTACAAAACTTCTCAATTCCCCATCGTCGTCGCATATACGAGCTTTGAGACCAGGGAATTGTTCCTCTAGTGATTCCACTACTTCTACCATAGTTCCAGCGTCTACAGAGGCTTTATCCTCTCCATTAGTAACCTTCCGAAGCGGTGTCGGAATTCTGACAGTAGCACTCATTTTCTTATCCTCTCTATTAAGTTATGCATATTACGGGGAGGGGGTAAAACTAGCCTTCTATGATGTCCCCACCAACAGGGTCCACTCTTACACCAGTTGAAGAAACCCAGTCTAAACCTTTTTGTATGACGTCGTCGGCGCCTTCCAATTCTAAGATGACCCAACCCATTGAATCTCGTACATCAGCTCTTCTTATGTTAGTGACGATTTCAAAATCAATTCCAAGCTTGTAGATTACGGGTTCTTTTATCAACTCTGATGGGAACGTAAATCGTACTCTTTTAGTTGTCATTTGGATATATCTTACATCTTCTGGAATGCTGCCAAGGCAGTTTGAAAAGTTTCATAGTCCGGTGTGGTCTCAATAGGTGTCACAAAGTCCCCCATGGCCTCCATAGTTTTTAAGCCATTTCCTGTTACGTATGCCACAGTAACTTCATCTTTCTTGATCTTTCCATGTTCTACTAGCTTTTTCAAACTAGATATAACTACTCCCCCAGCAGTTTCGGTGAAGATTCCTTCTGTCTCTGCGAGGAGTCTTATTCCGTCTATTATGGTGTTTTCCTCCGCCGAAACTCCTGTTCCTTTTGTTTCCCTTAACACTTCCAAGGAATATGGTCCTGCTGCTGGATTACCAATTGCCAGTGACTTTGCTATCGTTTCCGGCCTTACCGGAGTCACATGGCCGGCCCCGGTTTCAAATGCTCCTACGATTGGCGAACATCCTTCTGGCTGGGCTAGGTGCATTTTGGTTTTGAGGTTTTCTATTAGTCCGAGGTCATTAAATTCCTGTAAACCTTTCCATATTTTGGTGTGTAATTCCCCAGATGCACCTGGAACGACGCAATGATCGGGAGCTTTCCAACCGAGCTGCTCCGCGACTTCGTATCCTAAAGTTTTACTCCCTTCAGCGTAAAATGGCCTCATGTTTATATTGACGAAAGCCCAACGGTGGTTATCGGCAAGCTCACTACAAAACCTGTTAGCGTGGTCGTAATTACCTGTGACGGCGACCATTGTCGGGCCATATACAGCCGCGCCCTGGATTTTGCCTTGTTCGAGATCCGCTGGATAAAAAACCATTGTTTTCATACCCGCTTTTGCTCCGTGAGCGGCCACAGAACCCATTAGGTTTCCCGTTGATACGCAGGCAAGGACTTCAAATTCGAATTCCAAAGCTTTTGTAGTTGTTACAGAAACTGGACGATCCTTGAAAGAATAAGTTGGGTTCACGCTATCATTTTTGATGTAAAGGTTGTCGAGACCTAGCTGATTTCCCAAATTTTTGGCGTGGATTAGCGGAGTAAACCCAGTTGAAATATCAACCGCTGACTCCTTTTCGACAGGTAGGAAATCGTGATATCTCCACATTGTGTCGGGCCCGTTTGAAATAGACTTTCTACTCACAGCTTTTGCAATAGACTCGTAGTCATACTCGACCTCGAGAGGGCCAAAGCAATACTCGCAAGCATTAAGCGGTTCTATTGGGTACTCGCTACCACATTCACGGCACCTTAGACACTTTACGTGTGGCAACTGATCGCTCCTATGACTGGAAACGGCATTTATATGGATATCGGTCCGATACCCTTTGAATCAGAGAAAAATGTTAGCAATGGGCTTACAAGAGTGTCAAGGAAATAATTGCCATTACTATATTTAGTATGGGTCATCATGGGGGTTGACTGGCCCGACTACTGCGACATTCATATCTTCTTCAGATAGGTATTGGGATGCAACGTTCCTTATATTTTCCAGGTCTACCTGTGAAATTTTCTCTATAAACTCTTCGGGGGACTGAAAACCGCTGGCGCTGCCATGGAGTAGTTGATTGCAGTTCCACGTTGCTACTGATCTTGTATTCTCCATATTCAACTTCATTCGCCCTTTATATAGTGACTTTACTTTATCGAGCTCTTCAATATGCGTGTTGGTTTTTAATTTCTGGACTTCTTCTGATATCACGTGTACAGCGTCATTATATTTTTTACTGTCCACTGCTGCATATATATTTACTACTCCTGTATCAGCATGATGACTTGTCCCTGCGCCTATGTCATAAGCCAATCCTCTTTTTTCCCGAATTTCTTGAAACAATCGGCTGCTCATTCCCTCCCCGAGTATTGCAATAAGAAGATCCAGAGCATAACGAGCTTCGTTGTCCCTACTTGTTCCTGGGAAACCTATTGAAATATGTGCCTGCTCTGTAACTCGATCTTCTCTAATGAATGTTGGCTTGTTACTTGTATAATTAATTTTGTTAAATATATTGTCTGAGCTAACATTAAGTGTTTCAGACATGGGTCCTACTATGTCTATGACTTCATTATGATTCAAGTTGCCGGCCGCACTTATTACCACGCTATTTGAGTTATATTTCTCCTTTATAAATCTCACTAGGGATTCATGAGATAGGTTGGATACAGTCTCAATCGTTCCAGCGATATCTCTTCCGAGGGACGTTCCGGGCCACATTAGTTCATCCAGTAGTACATCAGCTCTTGAATTTGGAAAGTCGTTAACACTATTAATTTCTTCAATAATTACTTTACGTTCTAGTTCTAAGTCAACAGGTCTGAGGAGAGGCTCTGTAATTAACTGAAAAAGTAGTTGGAGGCTTTCTTCTGCTTTTTCTGATAAGACACGGCACCAATAAACGGTGGTTTCGTAGTCCGTGGCAGCATTAAGTGAACCCCCACTTATTTCGATGAGTTCACTTATTTTCGAAGGACTTGGGATGCTTTTCGTTCCCTTAAATAGCATGTGTTCAACCAAGTGGGCCATGCCTTCTAGTCCGGGGGCCTCATGTCTTGACCCACATCTAACACCCATGTTGATGGAGATTGATTCGACATAAGGGATTTCTTCCGTAATTATCGTCAATCCGTTGCTGAGAATGTCTTTTTTAACATTTCTCTTTAGCTTCTCTGATTTAGAGTCCAAGGCTTCTAATTTCTACTCCAGCACGTTCTTCTTGCAGTTTAGCAATTGCTGTTGTTGATTGTCCTCCCCACCCCTTGTTTTGTGCTTCAACATATTTTTGGTGCACTAAATTTGAGACTTCCATTGGGACCCTCAGACTTCTTCCTAAATTAGTGGCAAGGCCTACGTCTTTTGAACCTAGGTCAAGTTTAAAACCGGGTTCGAAATTTCCTTCGAATAACCCAGTTGGAAATGTATGCATTTGCCTTGTTTCGCCAGAGCTCATTGAGACGGCATTGTAGAGAGTCATAGGGTCTACTCCAGCTTTAACCCCTAGACTGAACGCCTCTGACAATACAACCCCAAGAGTCATACCGATTAAGTTATTAACAATCTTGCAGACAGCGCCCGCACCTAAATTGCCGCAATACACAACCTGGGTTCCAATAAGATCTAATACAGACTTATATTTGTCATACTTACTTTTGTCACCCCCGACCATTACACATAATGTTCCCTCTTCGGCACCTGTTGTGCCGCCACTTACGGGGGCATCGAGAAGGGTTACCCCTTTTTGTGAAGTTGACTCAGAAATACGTGTTATCGTTTCAGGATCAGTGGTACTTAAATCGAAAAACGTTGTTCCTTCTATTGCTCCATCTAATAGTCCTCCCTCTCCAATCACCACTTGTTCAACATCCTGTGGAGTTGGAAGGGATGTGAATATAACTTCGCTGTTAGTAGCAACTATGCTAGGACTATTGGCCCATTTCGCTCCTAAATCCACCAAATCTTTAGCGGCAGTTTCGGAGATGTCATATATAGTCAGTTCATGACCTCCCTCAATAATGTGTCTAGCCATATGTTTTCCCATGAACCCAACGCCAATAAAACCGACTTTCATAGTTACTATTCTCCGTTTTGCTGATTTGGTAATTAAGAATCCAATATGACCATAGAACTTTACTTTACTTGAGATATTATTGCTTACACGTCAAAAATTGCATGAGTATAGAAATAGGCTAATTGTGTTAGAAGTTAAGAAATTAAAAAGGAAGATATACCCGTTCTTTGTAGCGTGATGGAGGTTTTATATTCTAGATATGTCGGTTGTTCGTTTTTTCTTGTTCCCATTTATTAAATTTGCACATGCGGCGATCTCATTCGTGGATTCATGCCCCCCATACGTTTATATAGAGGGACTTCTGGAAGGAAAAGAAGTGTTGGATGATAATGAAAGGACTGTCATATACATATCATCTAAACGGGTAGAAGTTGATCCATACACTTTTGGTATTTTGATGATAGGAGAAAACTTGAGGATAAGATCTACCAGGGGGTATAAGGCGGTGAGTATTGACAGAATTATTCCAGAACAAGGGCCTGTATAAACAGGGACATTAGTTAAATATAGTCTGACAACAGTTCAACTAGATGTTTTGTTTTTCTTTGAGTTCCCTGTTCAATCTGTTGCCTGCATGAGACCCCTTCACTCACCACGATCACATCGTCATTTTCTTCCCTTATGGCTGGGAAAAGAGTGTCTTCACCAATTTGCATGGAGATGTCGAAGTGGTCCTTATAAAAACCGAAAGACCCCGCCATTCCGCAGCAGCCGGATTTTATTTCTACAGGCTCCAATCCGGGAATTGTTTTAAGTACCTCCATGGCAGAGGTTGTCCCAACAAGAGCTTTTTGATGGCAGTGACCGTGAAACACTACCTTCTGGTTTTGGGGTGGGTTCGTAAATTGAAAGTCTTCTTCTTTGGTCGCGTATAGAAAAAAATCCTCTATTAACATGGTGTTTTCAGAGATTTCTTTCGCCTTTTCTGGTTCGGATGCAAGGTCAGAAAAGTCACTTATAAAGCCAAGGGCACAACTTGGTTCTATTCCAACTAGCTTGGCTCCTTTTTCCACGAAAGGATAAATAGAGGATATGTTGAAATCTACGTTCGCTTTTGCTTGAGACATCATTCCATTAGAAAGCATTGGTCTTCCGCAGCAACGGGAATTCGGGAGGATTACTTCATATCCCAGTTTTTCCAAAATATTGACGGTCGCAATTCCCAGTTCTGGGTGATTGTAATTAGTTGTAGTGTCAGGAAACAGAACGACCATACCTTTCGGGTTTTTGGGTGTTTCTGTATCGACTCGAGATCTAAACCATTGCTGAAAAGTTTGAGGGGCAAAGTTGGGTAACTGTCGTCTCTTATCTATGCCGATGGTTTTTTCTAGAAGTTGTTTCGAAAATGACGTGTTCATCATCCAGTTGGAAATAGGCGCAAAGAAGGCTCCCATCTTACTTAGAAGATCCACGTTGCCAAAGAACCGGTTATTTAATCCATAGCCATTTTCTTGGTGGTATATATTCAGAAACTCATATTTTAATTTAGCCATATCGACGTTTGATGGGCATTCGGCTTTACAAGCTTTACACTCTAGGCATAAATCCATAACTTGGTAAAGTCGTTCACTGGTTAGCATGTCAGTGGGAATAGCACCGGACATAGCAGCTCTCAAGGCATTTGCACGTCCCCTAGTAGAGTGTTCTTCGTCACGAGTTGCCATGTATGAAGGGCACATTGTTCCACCATGTACCTTTCTACACGCGCCTTGCCCGTTACACATCTCTATCGCTGTCGCAAAACTTCCTTCTTCTGCGAATGCAAAACCTGTTTGTGGCGATAGAGTTCCATACGTTGATCCGTAACGAAGATTATCTGTCATCGGTGGTGAATCGACTATCTTTCCGGGATTCATTATCTTCTTGGGGTCAAAAGCAGTTTTGACATCCCTGAAGGCTTGGTAGATTTGACTTCCGAACATCTTTTCGTTGTAGCCACTCCGGACTAACCCGTCTCCATGTTCTCCACTCATAGATCCACCAAATTCGAGGACAAGATCACTGATTTCGTCAGAGATTGCGACCATGCGGTCTATACCCTCTTGGTTTTTCAGATTGATGAGCGGTCGGATGTGGAGGCACCCAACACTTGCATGCCCATAATATCCCGCTTCTGTACCATGTTTTCGTACTATTGAGTCGAATCTCCTTACAAAATCTGGGAGCACATGAGGTGATACGGCTGTGTCTTCAACGAATGGGAGAGGTTTTGCATCGCCAGGAACATTCATCATCAGGCCCAGGCCAGCTTTTCTTACATCCCAGACTTTTTCCTGGTCGGCGTCCTTTGTAAGCCAGACCAAAGAATATCCCCATCCACCCTTGCTTATCATCTCTTTCAGTAAGTCAAATTTGTGAGCCAGTTCTTTCTCCGAGTTTGCGACCAATTCAATAGCCAACAGAGCTTCTGGTTCACCTTCAATGAAGTCGGTTATTCGAGAATATGACAGATTGGATTGTGCTTGACGAATAATCATGCTCCCAATCAGTTCTATCGCAGATGGGTCTAGGTCTAAAGCTGCTACAGTGGCCTCCATAGACTCAATTAGTTCCATGCAGTGCAAAACTGCTAGTCCCTTATATTTTGGTACAGGAACAACCCTTAATTTTGCCTCTGTAATCGTAACCAAAGTACCTTCGGAACCAACCACAAATCTGGCCATATTGAAATTGCTGCCACTGACAAATTCATCCAAGTTGTAGCCAGATACTCGTCTTTGTATTTTGGGATATCTGGAAAGGATTTCGTCTCTGTTACCCTCACCTATCTCAAAGAGCGATCTATATATATCGCCTTCAAAACCTGATCCACGCATTTTGGCCTCTAGAGAGTCTCCACTTAACTGACCAAATGTTGTCGTGTCTCCGTTAGAGAGAATAACGTCAAGTTCATGAACGTTATCTACGGTTTTCCCCCACATAATTGAGTGGGCTCCGCACGAATTATTTCCTAGGGCTCCACCTACATTCCCTCTGCTACTTGTGCTGGGGTCTGGAGCAAATAGTACGTTGTGGGGTGCTAATATCCTGTTCAGCTCATCTAGGATTATCCCTGGCTGAGTGCGTACCCAGCCCTCTTCCGGGTTTATTTCAACAACATCCCTCATATACCTGGAAAAATCTAGAACTATCGATTCTCCGACTGTTTGACCTGCTAGGCTTGTTCCTCCTCCTCTAGGAAGAACTGAGACTCCGTATTTTTGGGCAGTTTCTAGTACTGCTATGATGTCATCTTTCGTCTTAGGTAGTACGACACCTACTGGTTCAATTTGGTAGATGCTGGCATCGGTGCTCCAGAGAGCTCTGGACATTTTGTCGAATCTTACTTCTCCTTGTACTTGGAGATTGAGCTCATCGACTAATTGCCGAGTATCTGAAGCGCTAGCTTGTACTGTCATAGACTAGGATTTACCTCCGGGACGACGTGGCAATTATGTGAGTTGAAACCCTCTAAAGACTAGCACAAGGACGGCACTAATTTTGCAGTCGTTTGGGGATTAACTTTCAAAACCACAATGTGACTATTCATATTTGGCAAATTAGGATTAAAGGAGATACAGGTTAATCTAATTACGATATATCTAATATCTTGAAGGTTGCCTTTCCTTTCGGGGTATCGGCCTCTGCGATTTGTCCGACTCTTTTACCTATAAACGCTTTACCCAAGGGAGATGCATCAGAGATTTTTCCTTCCAGGGGATTGGCTTCTGATGGGCTAACTAAAGTGTATTTTGACTTCTTCTTTTTTGAGACGTCGTCTACCCGTATAGTAGTTCCTACCCGGACACTTTTCGTTCCTTTTCCAGTTCCATCCACGATAATTGCTGTTCGAAGCATTGAATCAATTTCTTTTATTCTTGCCTCTTCGCGTCCTTGTTGTTCTCTCGCCGCCTCGAGAGGAGCGTTTTCCCTTACATCGCCGTCTGAGGCGGCGGTGTGAATTGCTTCACTAATTGCGACTCGATTAGATTCTAAACCTTCTTTTTCAGAGATGAGTTGATTGTAGCCTTCTTGTGTCATTTGCTGACCGCTTCCACGGCCGGATCCATCATCGCCTCTGGAATCAAGAGAATTTCGTGGCTTTCTGATTCTAAAATGAGTCGAAAGATTTACCTGTGTCTTACTGTTGTCAAAGGCAAATTTTAAAAATTTTCTTACAGACTGAAGTCCTTCAAGTGCCTCTGGGGCACTACTATTTTTGCATGCTTCCTCGGCGTAAGTGCCAATTTGAGAAGGAGTTATTGTTGTCAGGTCAGTCTCCCCTTGAAAATGTTTAACGAATCTGTTTAGTTCTCTTACGGCTGCTGGGGTTTTGTCTTTATCTTTTAAACCTTCTGTGTAGGTCCCGACGGCCGGTAGAAGTTTAGTAGTTTCGTCGTTAGCCAAGGCAGATCCTCCCTAATTTCACGTTAATCCAACAACCATGGTAGCAAAGCAGGCTACTTCTCTGTCAACGACCCACTTGGTTAATAGGGTATAACAAACTGGATTATGTGGCTCAGTTCAAATGTTCACATCAGGTTAATCAGATAGGTTATGATCAGCTTTTATGATAGGTTCTGGCTGGGTGGTAGAAAATTTCTGTCAGGTAGTTGAACAAGTGATAAACGTGGCGATACTTCTTGGCAGATGTTAAATTACTCGTTGGATTCTATGAGGGGAGTTTTACTCAGGGATGAATACATCTGAGTTTCTAAATATAACGTCTTTAATCGTTCCGGATCGGACTGCGATTATTTTTGATGGTAAGAGAATTAGCTATTCTGAACTAGCGTTGAGAGTGGCTAGACTTGCAAATGCGCTTCGGGACCTGGGAGTAAAGAGTGGTGACCGAATTGCCACTATGGAAGTGAATTGTAATGAACACATTGAGGCATATTTTGCAGCTGCTAAGTTAGACGCGATATACGTTCCGATAAATTTTAGAGCCACTGAGTCAGAGCTCGAATACATGCTCAATGATTCCTCTCCTACTGTGTTACTTGCGGGATCCAGATATACCGACATGATTGGGCCTATCTCCACTAAAATTGATAGCTTGAAAGTGTTAATTGTTATAGACGGGTCTGCTGATGGGTGGCACACATACGACCAGATGGTTAATTCCGATCGGGACGATGAGATGTTTCCTGAGTCAGACGATGACGACCTGACGATGCTGATGTTTACCGCTGGGACCACTGGCTCTCCCAAGGGCGTTATGTTAAGCCATGATAGTTTTTCTTCTTATATCCTCAGCAATGTTTCCCCACCTGACATGGAAGTGGAGGAGAAAAATATATTAACCGTTCCCCTTTACCATATCGCAGGGGTACAAGCAGTAATGGCTGCTATTTACGGAGGAAGGACACTCATCATTCAAAGACAATTTGAACCTGTTGAGTGGATGGCGTTGGTTGAAGATGAAAAAGCCAATAGGGCAATGATGGTGCCTACTATGCTGAAGATGCTTTTAGATCATGAGGAATTTCCGAATCATGATCTATCAAGCCTAGAAGTGATCACATATGGGGCTGCTCCTATGCCACTAGAAGTAATTCGCAGGGCAATAGAGATGCTACCAGGGACATTTTTTATTAACGCTTTTGGGCAAACTGAGACAGCAGCAACTATAACTATGTTACCTCCTGAGGACCATATCCTGGAGGGTTCCAGTGAGGAAGTAGAGATAAAGTTGAAAAGATTGACTTCCATTGGAAAACCATTGGATGACGTAGAGGTTAGGATCGTGAGTGAAGATGGTGATGCGGTTGCTTTAGGTGAAACGGGTGAGATTGTCGCCCGAGGGTCACGGTTGATGAAAGGATATTGGAAACAAGAGGAAGCCACAGCTGAAGCTCTAAGAGGTGGATGGCTCTACACGGGAGATCTTGGGTACTTTGATGAGGATGGCTATATTTTTCTGTCTGGTAGAGCCAAAGACTTCATCAAAAGGGGAGGGGAGATGGTTTCTCCGGAGGAGGTGGAACAAGTTCTTCACTCTCATCCCTCTATCGATGAAGCGGC
Organism: SAR202 cluster bacterium; assembly: GCA_009392815.1. Lineage (GTDB taxonomy): Bacteria > Chloroflexota > Dehalococcoidia > Lucifugimonadales > UBA826. Next base: position 44,101 of record VFFS01000058.1, on the reverse strand, counting down.
AATCATTGGTGTGCCCGATGTTGATTGGGGAGAGCGGGTACGTGCGATTGTGGTAGCCAAAGATGGAGAGACAATAGATGGGAACGAAGTGATTGAATATTGTAGATCTCGGCTTTCCAGTTTTAAGAAACCAGAGTCGGTGGTGGTAGTCCATGAGCTACCAAGAAATCCGCTAGGCAAAGTCTTGAAAAGAGTTTTGAGGGAGAGTCATAGCTACCCTATAGAAAAATAAATTTTAATTGATGCATTTATGAAGGAACACGTAAATAAAAATTATTAATATTGAAATTTTTATTTTAAGCCGGAAATAATTGACGGTTATATGACTGTACCGTCAGGGCCAGGATGGGGTGCCGATATCAATGAGGAGGTCGCCAAGGCTCACCCGTGGAAAGGTATTAGATCAGGACACGGATCTAGGGGTAATACACCTTCTGAATGGACTTTCGGGTTACCATCCATCTAAACCTGTTTTGGAATAGGTTTTCCAGATTGAAGGGTTTTTGTGAGCATTGCGACTGTATCTGGGCGCTCCATATAAATATTATGACCAGTGTTAATGACGGTACAGAAGTGAATGTTATTTTTAATCTGCGAGAGGTTTTCAATCGGTTTAAATATGTCTTGTCGGGCTTCGCTTGCCACAAAAAGTGTTGGAACCTCCAATGTTTCTAGGGTCGGAAGTAAGTCAAGATAATCATCCTTACGGTCTTTCCAACTCATAGTCTGAGTTGCCCATTTCATGTCAAGTCTGCCATTTTCATTGACATATGTTTCATGCTCAACCACGTCCTCAATTACTTCTGATGTCCATTTTTTGGTTACATTATGTACTGACAATAATTGGGTTAGTTCTTTTTTGTTCGCCCATGTAGTTCTAGGTCGAGTTGCCCGAGATGAGACCATTCTTTGAAATTTTTCGTCCACCACTATCATAGGTTCCATCAGGACGATGAACTTAAAAACACTCTGTTTACGGGAAGCATAAAGGGCTAAAGCGATTGCTCCTGTTGAGTGCGCTATAACTGTGTCAATATGACCATTAAAAACCTTATTGACAAATTGCTCGATGTTTTGTGAACGTTCGATAAATTTATATCCCGAACATGGCCAGTCGCTGTCACCATGTCCGAAGAGATCAATAGCGGCGACCGAGTGGGTAGGGGCTAATTTGCGAGATAAGGAGTCAAAACTTCTGGACGTTCTCATGTCGCCATGTATTAGAAGTACTGACTTATCCCCTGTTCCTGTCTGTGTGTAATGTGCCCTATGATCATCTAAGTCGACAAAATGACTTTTGAGTTTCATCCTCCTGAGATCGCGGGTAGGAAGTGAACTTCACTATCTTCTGTAACTTTTTCGATCATTCCGAGAGGGGTTATTTCACCGTCGATTGCGACAGATATATTGGGTTTGACTCTTCCGTCTTCCACTAATCGATTTTTAAACCCTGGGAACATTGAATCCAGATTGTCTATGATCTGTCTCACGTTAGCACCCTCCACTGACACTCTCTGCTCTCCATTGGAGAGATTCTGCATCAGTGAAGGGATGAAAACCAGTGCCATTACAGACGTTGGCCTATTCCGGACTCACAGACAGTATAGCTCCAGGACTCATTGGGAGTTGGGTCATACGCTTTCCAGTTGCATCGTATATGGCATTTGCGATCGTTGGTGTGGGAGGAACTATATTGGCTTCTCCGACCCCTCTGACACCAAAAGGATGCCCAGGATTGGCCACTTCTACTATAACTGTGTCTATCATAGGTAGGTCCAGTGACGTTGGCATTCTGTAGTCGAGCAGGCTAGAGTTTGTCATAGTGCCTTCATCATTCATGAAGTACTCTTCGTTCAACGCCCAGCCAATTCCCTGAACGCTTCCACCTTGCATTTGTCCTTCGACATAACTTGGGTGGATTGCCTTGCCCACGTCTTGAACGCACGTGAATCTCTCTACGGTAGTTTTCCCGGTCTCCGGGTCCACAGATACATCGGCGATGTTACCTGCAAACGATCCTCCAACCCCTGAAGGATTGACGGAGGCTGACCCTGAGATTCCACCGCCAGTGTCGCTAAGCTGTTCTGCGAGTTCCTTGAAGGTCATTCTAAGTTCTGAGTCACTTTTGGAGCTTATGACGCCATCCTCCATCTGGAGGCCGTTGGCATCTACGTCCCATATTTTGGCAGCTCTCTCAATACATTGTTTCTTCACGTCTTGGGCCGCTTCATAGGCTGCCCAACCGGTGGCAAATGTTGTTCTACTGCCACCTGTGACCGCTGTGAAACCGATTGTGTCCGTATCCACGACGGAAGGTCTAACATCTTCGACTGGAATTCCAAGGACTTCGGCGGCATGCATTGCTATCGAAGTTCTCGATCCGCCAATATCTGTGGAACCCTCTGTCAGATTGACTGAGCCATCTTTGTTCACGGCGATGTTACAGGCCGAGTCGAAGCCTATGTTGAACCAAAATCCTATAGATACTCCTCTCCCGGTACCCTCTGCTTTATCAGACTGGTAGTGAGGATGATCGCGCATGGCTTCTAGCACTTCCTTAGCGCCTATTTTCCCAAACACAGGTCCATCGGGTCTTCTCGTTCCTTCTTTTGCGACGTTTTTTAGACGTAGTTCTATCGGGTCCATTCCAAGTTTTTCGGCCAGTTCATTAATTGCCTGTTCAGCTCCAAATGCGGCATTCGGTGCCCCGGGTGCTCTGTATGCAGCTGTTTTAGGTTTGTTAACGACTACGTCAAATCCGTCTATTGTGGAGTTTTCAACATCGTAGGTGGAGAAAACACATTGAACAGCTGCTCCCACTGGTGACCCCGGATATGCTCCTGCTTCCATTGCCATCCAAGCATATGCAGCAGTCAGTGTCCCGTCGTGTTTGGCTCCTATCTTAATTTTTATCTGGGAGCCTGGCGTAGGCCCTGATGCTTCGAAAGTCTCTCTTCTACTCATTACAATCTTAACGGGAGCTCCGGTTTTTCGAGACAGAAGGGCAGCTACTGGTTCTACGTAAATCGGGATTTTTCCACCAAATCCACCCCCGATTTCAGTAGGAGTTACTCTTACCATCGACACAGGTAGGTCGAGTAGTTCAGCGAGGCTGTCCCTAACAACAAAGGATCCCTGGGTACTACACCACACGTGTAGTCTCCCATCGGGGCTCCACAGCGCAGTGGCGTTATGGGGCTCTATATAGCCCTGATGAACTGTTTTTGTGTTGTATTCTCGCTCAATGATTACATCTGCATCTTCAAAACCCTTTGAGATGTCACCTTTCACATGCTGAGAGTGAGAGGCAACATTACTTACCACTCCGGTATCTTCACCGAGTTCTTCTGTGGTGAGTGAGTCGTGTAGTATCGATGCGTTGGATGCCATGGCTTCCTGCGTGGTTAATACCGGCGGAAGCACTTCATATTCTACTTCGATGAGCCCAAGGGCTGATTCCGCAACATGAGGATTTGAGGCTGCTACTCCTGCGATAGCTTGTCCTGCATATAACGCCTTGTCACTAGCAAGGATGTTGTCCTTGAGCCATTGGTCTTTACGACTTTCACTCTGCGGAAAATCCTTCGAAGTAACGACAGCCTTCACTCCATCTAATTTTTCAGCCTTGCTGGTATCGATGGAGATTATCTTGGCGTGGGCATGCGGGCTTCTTAGAATTTTTCCGTGTAGCAATCCTGCAGCATCAAAGTCGGCCCCATAGATTGCTCGACCCGTCACCTTGTCCGCACCGTCGTGCCTTACAGGCCTCGTCCCGATCACTTTGTAGTCGGTATCGGTAGCCAGGACCATATTCCTTTCATAGTCGGCTGTTGTCATAATTACCTAGGCCTCCTGTAGTCTTTTTGCGGCGTCTTGGACTGCTCTAACAATTTTGTCGTAGCCTGTGCATCGGCATAGATTGTTTGCTAGCCAGAATCTTATTTCATGTTCGCTCGGGTTTGGATTCTGTTCTAGTAGGGCTTTGGATGAAATGATGAAGCCTGGTGTACAGATCCCGCATTGTAGGGCAGCATTTTCTAGAAACGCGAGCTGAAGCGGATGAAGATTGCTGCCGTCGGCTACCCCTTCAATTGTCTCTATATCGGCGCCTTCAGCTTCCACACCGAGTACTAGACATGAAGTAACTATACGGCCGTCTATGTTAACTGTACAAGCGCCACAGTTCCCGTCGTTACAGCCTTCCTTTGTGCCTGTGAGTCCTATTTCGTCCCTCAAGCATTCAAGTAGACTTTGTCTAGGTTCACACAGGAAATCAACGTGTTCCCCATTTATAGTTGTTTGTACGTAAGTTTTTGCTGGCATTTAGCTTGCTCCCTGTGCTCTCTCTACTGCTGTGTTAAGGGCACGTCTTGTTAGTACATCGCAGAGATGTTTACGGTAGTCCGCAGTGCCTCTCATATCCGATATTGGTTTAGCTGCAGCTTTTGCAAGATTTGCAGCATTTTGGATTGCTTCCTCGCTGACTGTTTCTCCAACAAGAGACTCTCCTGCTTCTTTTACCAAGAGCGGTGTAGGTGCAACAGAAGCGAGGCTAACTTTCGCCGACGTAAATTTGCCGTCCTCAATCGTTACCGATGCTCCTACGCCTGCGACAGCAATATCCATCTCGTTTCTTGGGATGAATCGAATGTAGTTAGCACCAAATCCACTTCCATTGCTGGGGAAGTTAATTGATACCAGTAATTCGTCGTCTCCAATTAGTGTTTGTCTAGGACCCGTGCAAATATCCTCTACGGGTACCTCTCTTGTGCCAGATGGACCAGCGATTGTGGCAACCGCACCGTGCGCAATCATATTCGGGATCGAGTCTCCACTGGGAGCGGCGTTGCAGAGATTTCCACCGAATGATGCACGACCTTGAATCTGAGTTCCACCTATAAGTGTGGCAGAGTCATTTAGAGCTGAAAAATGGCTGTTTACATTGGCATCGCCATATATCTTGTAACATTCCACTGCTGCTCCAATAGTCAAACCCTTGCTACTGCTGTAACTGAGTTCATTAAGCTCAGGAATGCTTTTTATGTCTACGACAACGTCAGCATTGACCCGTGGGTCTCCCACCCTTAATTGAACTATTAGGTCGGTTCCACCTGCCATTGGTCTGGCATTTCCACCAGAATCTGAAAGAAGCTTGACAGCATCTTCTACGGTCTTTGGTTTCTCAAAATCTATCCACTTCAAAAGCCTGCCTCCTTAATACTGCGTCTGAAATATGCGTTACGCACGCTTAATTGTCCATTTTTATGTTTATTACTAAAGCAATGCACTTCAATGGGCTAAGCAATCGGACTTATCCCCATATGACAGCCCGATTTGCCGGATCAGTCTAACATATGGGATAAAGGTGAACAATAAACCTGATTAGTCACTACATTGGTATGGGATAGGATGGCATAAACATCTTTATCTCTGTGATCGAGATGTCCCAGGTCAATCTGCCACGGCACCCACTGGGATATCAGTCAGCAATGAGTGTAGATAGTACCCTGTGTGAGAGGTTTTAATCTGGGATACTTCTTCGGGAGTTCCCACGCAAACTATTTCCCCTCCTCTGTCCCCAGCCCCAGGACCCATATCAATGAGCCAATCCGCGTTTTTGATCAGATCTAAATGATGTTCTATTAGAACTACCGAATTACCAGAATCGACCAAGCGGTGCATAACCTTCAATAAGTGGGCACAATCTTCGAATGATAATCCTGTTGTCGGCTCGTCCAGTATATAGAGCGTTTGTCCTGTGGCTCTTTTAGAGAGTTCGGTAGCGAGTTTAACTCTCTGGGCTTCTCCACCACTTAATTGAGTTGCTGGTTGTCCCAACTTGATGTACCCCAACCCTACATCCTTTAATGTCTGCAATTTATTACTGATTCTTGGGATATTTGAGAATAGTTCAACCGCTTCCGTAACAGTCATAGAGAGTACATCAGCTATGCTAAATCCCCTGTAAAGAATTTCAAGAGCTTCCCTGTTATACCTGTTTCCGTCGCATTCTTCGCAAGGTACACTGACGTCCGGAAGAAATTGCATTTCAATATTTATTTGTCCATCACCTGAACAGGCTTCGCATCGTCCTCCTTTTACATTAAACGAAAATCTGCCGGGTTTATATCCTCTACTTCTGGCTTCAGGTACTTGGGAAAAAAGTTCCCTAATGGGCGTAAAGGTACCGGTATAGGTTGCTGGGTTACTCCTTGGGGTCCTACCAATCGGTGATTGATCTATGTTTACAACCTTATCGAGATTGTCTATCCCATCAATTTCTTCGAAAGATCCAGGTCTATCGCGAGAGCCGTAAAAGTGTTGAGCGAGTTTCTTGTGAAGGATCTCATTTATAAGCGTACTTTTACCCGAACCAGACACACCTGTGATGCAAACAAATATACCTAACGGGATTTCTATGTCTATATTCTTGAGATTATTTTGTGAAGCTCCCTTTATTGTGATACTAGATCCGTTGGTGGTCCTTCTATGAGTTGGGATGGCTATCTTTTTTTTGCCCGATAGGTATTGCCCCGTAAGTGATTTTGTGTTTGACATTACTTTTTTGGGTGTTCCTGATGCGACTATCTGGCCTCCATGTTCCCCTGCCCCCGGCCCCAAATCCACAATATGGTCAGCGGCCCTCATTATTGCCTCATCATGTTCCACTATTAGCACAGTATTTCCGACATCTCGAAGTCCTTTTAATGTGTTGATAAGACGATCATCGTCTGCTGGGTGAAGGCCTATGGAGGGTTCATCGCAGACATAAAGTACTCCCATCAAACCCGAACCTATTTGAGTTGCTAGGCGGATCCTTTGAGCCTCCCCTCCACTTAAAGTCGATGCTGTCCTACTTAGAGTCAGATAATCGAGACCTACGTTTAATAGAAATTCTAGGCGAGCACTGATTTCTTTCAGGATTTGGGATGCAATGGATAATTGCCTGTCGGTTAATACAGCATTATCAGATAAATCGATTGTCCATTGATAGCATGCTCTTATCGACAACTCTGTGACGTTCATTATCGTGCTTTCGTTTATAGTGACTGCTAGAGCTTCAGGTCTTAGTCTTTGTCCTTGACAACTTTGACATGGTAGCGAGGTCATGTAACGTTCGATCTCTTTTCTAACGCTTTCAGATTCCGTTTCAGTGTGTCGTCTTTCCAGGTTATTAATCACTCCCTCGAATTTTGTCCTCCACCGGTAAGTTCTGCCCCTTCTTGTTTTGTGATTCACCTGGATTCTTTTACTGCCGGTACCGTTCAAAATGATGTTGAGATGATCTTCGGTTAATTTGTTTATTGGGACGTCGGGGTCAAATCCTATTGAGTCTGCTAGGGATAGTAATTGACTTGAATACCACGGTGACATTGATCCAGAACGCGCCCATCCGACTATACCGCCGTCCGTTATTGAACGGGATTTGTCCGGTATGACAAGATCAGGGTCTACTACCAGTTTAAATCCTAGGCCTGTGCAGGTGTTGCAAGCACCATGTGGGTTGTTGAAACTGAAAGTACGCGGTTCCAATTCTCCTAAACCTACATTGCAATGGACACACGCAAAGTCTTCAGAGAATATCAGTTCATCTCCGCCTTGAACGTCAACCATAACTAGACCATCTGATTGAGATAGTGCTGCCTCTGCACTTTCCGTCACCCTCCCACTGTCCACATCTGAATTAATAACTAATCTGTCAACTACCACATCTATGTTGTGCCATTTCTGTTTGTCTAGGTCGAATGTTTCTGACAAATCACGCGTTTCCCCGTTAACACGAACCCTTACGAATCCAGCACGTCTTGCCGATTCAAAGACTTCTTTGTGTTCACCTTTTCTCCTTCTGACAACAGGTGCAAGTATTTGAATCTTGCTCTCCTCAGGAAGCGAAAGAATTGAATCGGCTATTTGCTGCACCGTTTGTTTCTGGATCACACGTCCACATTTGTAGCAATGAGGTGTGCCTATTCGGGCAAATAAAAGTCTAAGATAGTCGTAAATTTCTGTAACTGTTCCAACCGTTGATCTAGGGTTGTGGGAAGTTCCCTTTTGGTCAATTGAAATAGCTGGAGAAAGACCCTCTATGTAGTCAACCTCAGGTTTATCCATCCTTCCAAGAAACTGCCGTGCATATGAGGAAAGGGATTCAACATACCTGCGCTGACCCTCAGCGTAGATGGTGTCGAAAGCCAGAGAACTTTTACCGGAACCTGAAACCCCAGTAATAACGACTAGCTTGTTTCTAGGGATTATGACGTCAACATTTTTGAGGTTATGTTCCCTAGCACCTTTAACGATTATATTTTTTGCTAATCCACTCGACGCCAAAATTACCGCCCTTTAAACATAGCTATATGAGTACTCTGTCCTAGGTGATTCTATCACCCAAATGTCGGAGCTTAACCTTGAAGAATGTCGTGTTATAGATATAGAATCCTTCGAATATCCGAGATATTTAATCGCAAGGAGAAATTCATGGCACTCGATTTCCGTTCACTTCTCGCTGACCACATCCCAGATGGAGGCAGGGGAGCTCGCCCACGCAGAGGAAAGTACGATTTCGCGGTAGCCTACCCTGATCCAGTGTCTTTGCCACATGACGAGATAATGGAGTGTCTCAGGGAGGCGTTGTCTGAAACTGGTGATGAGTTAGCGGTTTATCCTCATCCGCAAGGTAACACGCCTTTGAGGGAATATGTTGCCGAGAAAATTAGACGTGAAAGAGATATCTCCGCTACTGCGGATGACATCATACTTGGAAACGGATCTGGTCAACCCATTGACATGATATCTGCCATATTAGTCAACCCTGGAGATGTAGTCATAACTGATGAATGGGTATATGGCGGTACCCTGAATACCTTGAGAAGGCATTCAGCCGACATACGTGGAGTCTCTTCTGACGAAGAGGGTATGGACCCAGATGCTCTGGACTTTGAAATATCAAAGGCGGTGCAGGAAGGGAAGAGACCAAAATACGTGTACCTAATTGCTACTTTTCAAAATCCTCAAGGGTTCACGATCTCGAGAAACCGTAGAGAGCAATTGTTGAAAGTAACTCACAAGCATGGAGTGCCTATTCTTGAGGATGATTGCTATGCTGACAACAGGTATGGTGGAGATCAGGTCACGTCGATGTATAACATGGATGATCAGAACAGCGTGATGTACGTGGGTTCATTCTCAAAAATTATTGCTCCTGGAATGAGCTTGGGATACATGACAGCTCCCGGGGAGATTTTGGATCGTGCAATGATGGTTAAGAGCGGACGCATAAGTGAATTTACTGCTATGGCAGTCGAAAAGTATGCACGTAAGTATCTGGATGCTCACGTTGAGAAGATCAATAATATCCAACGTGTTAAACGGGATGCGATGCTAGCAGCACTTGGTGAAAATTTTGGAACTGGCGCTGAATGGAGTGACCCAGACGGTGGACTATACATTTGGATGAAGTTGAATGATGATGCAGACATGGTTTCATTGAGTAGCAAAGCTTTAGAAGAAATAGATGTTGGTTTCCACCCGGGCACTAACTATTCCCCAGATGGTGTTAGCGGTAGAAATTACATCAGACTATGCTATGGATACAATAAGCCGGAGGAAATAGAAGAAGGGATTGCTAAACTGGGAGATTTTCTTGCCAAGGAAGGAGCCCTGCAATCCTAGCAAACTTTATTAGTGCCTGCTGAATTTAAGGTTTACTTCTAATCTAGTTTGAATCGAGAGTGAAGCGTTTGCTTGTTCCAGGTATTTCTTGCAAGCATCAAGTCGGTCGCGGCATGAGTTGTTTCCTAGGATGTCTTGCCTCTTGGTCATGTCAATCTGTAGGAGTTGGGCCAGGAAATAGGAGAGTTCAACTGGGTTAGGAGGAGTCGGGGTATCAGTAGCCCATCCCCCCCTAATACTCAAAAGATGTTCAACGTATTCCGATGTTGCTTTTTTAATTGAGGATAGTTCATCTTCTGGAATGTATGGATCATCTTCAGGCTCCCCAACCTCAACTTCGGCAACAAGATATGGAGTATCTTGCACTATTTCGTTTATTCTGAAGCGTTTGGTTCCTAATACAGAAATGTATATTCGGCCGCCCGAAATTTCTCTGGTATTTGTTATTTTCGCAACAGTTCCTACATTGTGTGGAATTGCAGGGCCTCCCACCTCATCACCTTCCTTGATCAGAACGATTCCAAACATCGAATCGGATTCAAGACAGTAATTAATCATCTTCTTATATCGATCCTCAAATATTTGAAGGGGTATAGTCGCTCCTGGGAAAAGAACTGTGTGTAGAGGGAAAAGAGGGAGATTTCTCATTTCTGTTGTCATTCTTAGCCAAACCCTCTGTCTGGGGATACTTTTAGTAAATGCAATGTAAGCTAGAGATCTACATTGTGTGTGTTTTTAAGTTTGACAGTAATGTATCACTTGGTACCCTAGTGGTGAAGGGTAATTATATGAAGCCTACATAAACAAGGTATTATATTGCCTAGATCGTTTAGGAGTTGGCCTTATGAAAGAGGTATTTGAAGACGCTGTAGATAAGCTTGGTAACGGTGAACCTGTAGTCTTGGCTACTGTAATCAGGACGAAAGGATCAACACCACAAAAGCCCGGGGCAAAGCTTTTAGTGAGACAGGATGGGTCTGGAGTAGGGACTCTGGGGGGAGGATGCGTCGAAGGAGATATATGGTTTGCTGCAAAGCAACTTATGCAAGATGGGGGGTCAGCAGAGTACAAGGAATACGAACTCAATGAAGAACTCGCTGCCGAGGATGGACTCGTATGCGGGGGGACTATGTATTTTCTAATCGATCCAGTTTACAGTCCCGAAGACTACCTTCCCTACGCAGAGGAAATTTCAGATGCTTATAACGGGAAAGGGGCAGTAGCAGTAGCAACTGTTATTAAGTCAGGAGATGATGGTATTTCAGTCATTGGGGACAAATTATTCATTCGCGAAAATGGAGATACTGAAGGATCCCTGGGAAGCAAAGATATTGATGTAGCGGCAATTGACAAGGCTTTTGAATTGATGGTGCATGGGCGTAATGAATATGTGATCACGGCTACTGGAGCCGAATATTTCATTGAGGCCTACACGACTCCTCCTCAGCTTGTGATTTGTGGCGGTGGACATGTGTCTAGAGCCCTAGCTTCACTGGCCAAACCTTTGGAATTCAGATTGTTTATAACGGACGATAGGGAGGAATTTGCAAACCAAAATAGATTCCCTGAGGCGGACATTGTTGTAAATGACAAACCTGAAGATGCATTACCTACTCTTCCTATAAATCCGAATACATTTATTGTTGTGGCAACGAGGGGACATAGATATGACAATACAGCTCTCCTTGCCGCAGCTAAAACTTCTGCCAAATATGTAGGGTTAATGGGTAGTAAGAGAAAGACCATACTAATTTATGAAGATTTAATGCGAAGCGAATTGACTAAGGACAGGATCAAAGAGATTCGCTCACCCATCGGACTCGATATTAGAGCAAGAACACCCGAAGAAATAGCCATAAGCATAATGTCAGAAATATTAATGTTCAGACTTGGTGGCACTGGATCACCAATGAAATTAGATGATTCTCAACTTGAGAGGATTGAAAAGAAAGTAGCAGCCACACCTGAAAAACCTTTCGGTCAACCAATTAATCTGTAGTTAAAAGTGCCAAATATAGCAGCTATATTAACTGCCGCTGGATATTCGAGCAGGATGGGTCAAATGAAGGCTCTTCTACCGTGGAATGGCATTTCTCTGATAAGACACCAGATAAATTCACTGCGTAAGGGCGGATGTTCTGAGATTGTGGTTGTTCTTGGTCATAGATCCAATGATGTTTGTGGCGAGCTTTCTGGGCAAAATGTAACCCTGACCAAAAATGTCGACTATAAGACAGGTAGGGTTTCTTCAATCAAGTGTGGCGTTCAATCTGCGTCGCAAGAGGCTGATTGCTATGTTCTGCTCGGTGTTGATCAGCCTAGGACCCATGACGTAATAGCAAAATTAGTAGAAAGTCATATAGAAACAGGAGCTCTTATAACCTCTCCAAGATTTGAGAATAAGGGCGGACACCCGGTTATTTTTTCTTCTCAATTAAGGAAAGAGATTCTCTCTTTAGATGAGGTGGATGGAGGGTTACGAAAAATATTTAATGAGTACAGGAATGTTGTGAACGAAGTGCAATTCTCGGACTCACGGATACATCTTGACCTCAATACTTATGAAGACTATCAGAAGGCACTATCTCTTTATGCCGACTAATATAGGTGTTTTAATTTCCCCACTGATCTAAAGCGTCTTGTAATTCAGCGCTTAGTTTACTGTGTTCAGTTCCAAGTTTTCTGATTCGCTCAAGATCGGAATGTGCAGTAGAATCATTGAGTTCCATCTCGATTTCTTGAACTCGTCTTTCAAGTCGATCTATTATTTCTTCCCGGTTGGGCCCAATATCTTCTTTTTTGGCTTGGATCTTCTTTTTTGCCTTTTTCTTTTTCGGGTTGCTTCTTTCAGGAATTCGTATTTTCTCGTCTTGTAATTCCGATTTAGAAACCTTTGACTGTACGTTTTTCTGATTGTTGTACTTTTGCCATTCTTGATATGAACCTTTAAAAGCATCAACTTTGCCATTGTCGATAATCCAAAGATTGTCAGCCAAAAGGGATATTAGATGCCTGTCATGGGATACAAATAATATGGTCCCTTTAAAATCTTTGAGCATTTCCTCTAGAGCTTCTCTACTCTGGATATCTAAATGGGTAGTCGGTTCGTCTAAAACTAGTACGTTTGGTCTGAGTAGGAGTAAGCGTGCCAGCGCAAGCCTTCCCCTCTCTCCACCACTAAGGGAAGAAACCTTATCTAATGTGTCTTCTCCTTTAAACAAAAACCGTGCTAGAAAGCTACGAGCTTCGCCTATCGGAATATTTTTTATTTGAAGAAGGGCTTCCATCACTGTCAGATTTGGAGGTATTTCGTCAGATCCCTGACGAAAGTAACCTGTTTTCACGTTGTGTCCTAGATGTGATGTTCCTTCAAGAGCAGGAATATCACTGAGCAATGTTTTTAGAAGTGTCGTTTTGCCTATCCCGTTATTCCCGATGATCGCAGTTGTACTTCCCCTATTGATTGTCACGTCGGGCACTTCACATAGCTGTACTTTTTTGCCATCACTGTCGGCGTAGCCTACTTTCAAACCGGTGGTGCTGATGACTATTTCACCTGTCCTACTTGCTTCAGAAGATCTGATCGCTACTGTGTCTTCTACGGTTGGCGCATCAATGATGTCAATTTTATCGAGTCTTCTAGCTCTACCTCTAGCTTCTTTTGACCGTTGGCCCGCGTGGTAACGTGCTATAAAGGATTCTTCTCTACGGATGTGTTCTTGCTGTTTTCGGTATTCTCTTGAAAGTCGCTCATCTTCCTCTGATTTTAGAATTTTATATTTCGAGTAATTACCTGGGTAACTTTTCATCCTTGTTTTGTCTATTTCCCAAATCTCAGTTACCACCCGGTCTAGAAAATACCTGTCGTGAGAGACGACTATGAAGGCATTGCGGAAGGTTGAGAGAAATCCCTCAAGCCACTCCAGACCGTTGAAGTCAAGATAGTTTGTTGGCTCATCCAAAACCAACAAATCTGGTTCGCCAAGCAAGGCTGTGGCCAAGGCAGTTCGGGTTCTCTCTCCACCACTAGCATCTTCAGTAAGTGTGTCGAGGATGTCTGCAGACAGTCCTACGCCATCAACTACACGCTCAATTGCGTTATGGTAATCGTAGCCCCCCTCTGACTCGTATCTGTCAACCAAAGAGGAGTATATTCGCTCTGATTTTTTGCGTTCAGTCCCTTTGTTTTGTTGAATAGCAAGTGCACTTTCTGCCATCTGGTTTTCTAGATCCATCAAATGGCGAAAAGTTTCTGTAACTTGTTCACGCAACGTGCCTGAGCCCGACTGCATGGCAGTTTGAGGCACGTATCCTACACGTAGATGGTCAGAACGGAATATATCGCCCTTATCGTAATCTTGCTCTCCAAGTAGAACTCTCAGAAGGGATGTCTTTCCGCTACCGTTTGGTCCAACGATACCGATCCGTGCCTTTTCGTTTACTTGCAGAGTTATATCGCTGAATATTTCCATTTCAGCGTAGTGAAGTCCGAGTTGGGAAGCGCCTATTACAGCCATTTTGTTTGTACTATATTATTCAAGTTAGATTCCGTAATGTTATCAAAGCTTTTTATATTGATACCATTAACATCCGATGTCGTAGAAAAATTAATAGTTCTCAGCCAGTGGCCGTTAGGAGGCTCTTAATTTGCCAGGGTTTCTACTTTCCTTCCCACTACATCATTCTGAAGCAGCCGACCCTGACCTTATGGCATGGCTGATAGACAAGCTCACCCACGTGTTTGGAGGAGACTTGACCACCATCTCAATAGTTTTATTAATAGTAATTATATTAATTCCAATTACAATTGTTATCTCAAGAAGGCTTTTCGATACTGCTGATTAAAATGGAGCATCCCACAAAGCGAACCAGTTTTCAGGTGCTTCTACGGGGAGGCCTCTCAATTTAAATAGTTTTCCAAGTTCCATTTCTTTTTCATGATTTCTGCTTCTAGAGCCTTCAGGGATACCGTGATCTCTATTTGACCCAGTTTCTTTTTGGGGAACAAAAGGATAGAAATTTGACGTTCTATAGTTGCAAATCCAGTAGGTGTCTTCCTTTTTAAACCGGCCTTTGAATATCGCTGCAATCATGCGGTCTCCGACTTTCTGTATCGATAATTCCGCACTTACGCGGTCCACTGTCTTGACCAAACTCTGAAACGGATATTTCTCCAGAATAATCCATTTTGTGCCATGATCATCAGCATTTAATGTGAATTTTGGAGGATCCTCCAATTGATCCATCATGTGAGTCACCCTACTACAAAAATTATTGAAAAATTCCTGATCATCTGGGCTCAGTAATATGGCTGCTTTTGTCTCCGGGGTTACAAGATTACCTTCAATGGCTACAAATGATGACAATTTTTCAAGTATTTCCGTGGCTGTCAGTTTTTGGGTCTTGGAAAACAATGATTTTAGGAAAGACATATACCTTTATTCAACTTACCTTTTGGTTATCTTGAAAGTATATGCCAGTTATTTCGTTGAATTTCCATCAGGCGTTCAACTCGGCTTTCTGTTGATGGATGGCTGGACATCATTGAAGCAATAGACATTCCTTGAAGTGCCGGCACTATAAAAAAAGCGTTAGCGTGCTCAACTTGCCTAAGATCTTTTTCAGGTATCATTGCTATTTGGCCACTTATTTTTTGGAGAGCAGACGCTAGCGCCTGAGGTGTCCCGGTGATTATTGCTCCATCTCGGTCGGCGGCATATTCCCGATATCTAGACAAGGCCATTGTCAGCATTTGACTTACAAAATATATGATGATTATCCCAACATAGGCCATCATCAGCATGGCCCAAATTTGGCCTCCACCTTCTCTTCGATGTCCTCCTCCAAATCCTCCGAACAAACTCATCCAGAACATCATCTGCATTAAATATCCAGCAATCACCACGATCAAGCTGGCCCATGTCATAACTGCAACATCTCTATTTTTCACGTGTGCCAATTCATGCCCAAGGACTGCTTCAAGTTCTTCTCCATTTAACCTGTTTATCAATCCTCTGGTCACTGCAACTGTGGCATGTTTTGGGCTTCGCCCCGTGGCAAATGCATTTGGTACATCTATCTCCATAACAGCGATGTTCTTGGGTTTTGGTATTCCGGCCTCTCTCGACAAACGTTCCATTATCTCATGTAGCTTAGGCTCTTCAGTGTTGCTAACAACTTTAGCCCCTGTTGTTTTGAGAACTAACTTGTCGGAGAAAAAATATTGAAAAAACACCATTCCAATACCCATAATAATTACGAGTTCGAAAGGCAGACCACTTATAAGTAGGATTCCAAATAGGGCAACGTATGTAAGTGCAAGCATGAACCCAGTAAATATCATTCTGGCAGTAAGCCCGTAGTCTTTTCCTATTGCTTTACCGCGTTCATTCATAAGATTTCTACTCACATTGAGGATTAAAAGATTTCTAGAGGATTATAGGAGTCGATTCAATTCCCTTAATTATAGCTTGCCAAAATGAGATGTTTTGGTTGTTAACTGAACAACCTCTGATAGTATCTATTTTATTCCTTTAACAATATTCATACCAATGGAAATTAATGAATACTCGGAACTGGGCCACTTTAGGACACGATCTAATAATGGAAGTGGTTGGTAAAGCTGTAGAACAGGATAGATTGTCGCACTCATTCCTTATCACTGGAGTGGAAGGTGTGGGTAAGATGACACTTGCCCTTGATATAGCCAAAGCAGCAAATT
Organism: SAR202 cluster bacterium; assembly: GCA_009392815.1. Lineage (GTDB taxonomy): Bacteria > Chloroflexota > Dehalococcoidia > Lucifugimonadales > UBA826. The sequence continues at coordinate 27,708 of VFFS01000058.1, read as the reverse complement.
GCGAAACGCTCGAAGTAATAATAAGACCTTGTGGTGAATGTTCTCAGTGCCGACGAATCGAGTTGGGTCATCATACCGATGTATTCACATATGATTTAGAGAGGAGAGAGGACGCGAGTGGGAATCTATCGACTACGATTACGATGGAGCAACTTAGGGAAGATTTCCTCAAACAAATACACAGAAAGCCCTTTGAGGGTCGAACCAGGGTGTTTATCATCACGTCGGCTGACTTGATGAGATCCGAACAGTCAAACATATTACTTAAAACTTTGGAGGAGCCTCCTGACGATACGATAATAATTCTTTTGGCGTCAGGAACGGAAAACTTACTTGAGACGATCGTTTCTAGGTGTCAGCTTCTCCAACTTAAGCCGGTTAGTACTAGAAAAGTAATGGAGGCTATAGAGAATCGGGAGTTTTCAACAGAAATCGAAAAAAAAGAGATAGCAAGGCTTTCTAGAGGTAGGATTGGATGGGCTATAAGAGCCTCAATTGACTCCACTGTTGTTGAAGACATAGAAAAATATCTTGATTCGCTTGAATCTGCGGTTATGGGCTCACTTGAGGAAAAATTTGAATTTTCACGTATGGTTTCAATGAGATTTCGTGAGGATAGAAGAGTAGTAATTCATGACATGGACCTGATGCTGACTTGGTGGCGAGATTTATTGATGCTGAGTGTAGATAATGATGAGGGAATAGTTAATATTTCTAGAATAGAAACAATGAAATTAATATTGAATTCACTCACGACAACGCAGATTGTAAAAGCAATATCCCAAATAAGAATAGCCGTCGATAATCTTCAAAAGAACGTGAGTCCTCGACTTGTTTGTGACAACCTCATGCTGAAACTTCCAGTGGTTGCGATCTCAGCCCTATAAAACCGTTTTGGGTGTATTAAGTAACGTTGCCAATGACGGATGCTCTTTCCAGCTAATTTTCCCAAGGGATGAATTGGCGCCATTCATCTTCCAGTTTCCTATGATAAAAAATGTAGTAAGGATTGGGGCTGGGGGCTTTAGGATGGGTTCTGAGTCTCATACTGGCTTCTGCTGGAGTTAGACCTGCTTTTTTATGGTTGCATTTACTGCATGCACTGACTACATTTTCCCAAGTGTGCTTACCACCCTTGCACCTCGGCTGTATGTGGTCGATTGTTAGTTTTTTTGTTCCTTTTCCACAGTATTGGCAGGTAAAATTGTCCCTGTAAAAGAGTGCTTGCCTAGATAATTTTCTTCTGACCAATGGTTTTTTTACCATGTAGTAAAGTCGGACTACTGAAGGAAGTGGGAATATGTCAGCCACACTCCGTACTTCGCCGGAGCCGTTTATTATTGGTTCTGCTTTTCCTCGGCCCATCAGAATCAATGCACGGCGAGCACTGCAAATATTCAGCGGCTGGTAATTTTGATTCAGTACCAACACTGGTGAATCGATTGTACTCATAGCTGAAGCAGTCATATTTTCTACCGCCTCGAATCCATTATTTCAAGCGCAGCCATAAAATCTCCAGGTAGGAAACCGAGGGAATTGCCTGGAAGCGTGGTAAATAGCTTGACGTACGCTCCTGCAATTGTGGACTTGGTCAGAGCTTTGTCGGTGACATTTTTTGTGTTTTCTAGGCTTGCTACCACAGAACCTGAATTGATAATTAAAGCCGTAGGACCAGGAGCCATCCCAGATACCGAATCATGTAAATCGAATTCATAGCTGAACCTAGCCATCACTATAACAATAACAGCTCCTATGATGATTCCTGTTAGGAGTCCTATTGCCACTCCAGCCAATCTATTAATTCCAAGCGTTGCTATGTCAACAACTGTTGAGACTGGTTTTATCAATCTAATGGCCGAACGTGTGAGTACTATTGAGATACTTATGATGAGTAAATACGTTAGTACAGTTATGCTCGCATCCATACTTTTGGATAGTTTTAAGGAGTCTCCAACCATCTCGGAAACCCTTCCGGCAATAAACCAGCCAATCAACATTCCAAGGAAGAATAATGAAGTTCCTAATAGACCGTTGCGAATACCCCAAAACACGGATATCGCAACGCATATGATTATTATTACGTCAAGCCAATTCATATTAGCCAGAGTCTAGCATAGGTTAACTGCCATCCAGATACATAGTACCTCGATATTTTTCAATATTGTGTAAAAAGGCTATGGATTTCTATGTTCTTGGTTGCTCTGCAGGCACAGGGTTTATCAGTCCATCTGCCAGAGAAAACGGAACCAAGTCATCTAATTCATCTAGGGTCCACCTTCCGTTCTTATGGATACTTTTTATGACATGTCTTGGCGAATATAACGAAAGGGCCCAACCACTCGTGCCAAATACTTGGCCAGATATTCCCTCTGCAGCTTCCGAAGACAAGTAAACAACTTTGGGGGCGTTGTTTGCGGGGTCTCTACTTTCTTCGGGCAGTTCAGTAGGTCTTGTTTGGGGTGGTAGTCCAGCCGCCTCTCTTTGGGCCTGCCTTAGCTCGGTTGTGCTTTGTGGCACCGTATCGGTCATTCTGGTAGCGCCACCTGGATATACTGCGTTTACCATAATTCCGTACGGATGTAGTTCTTTAGCTACCGCCCTGGTGAAACCTACCATTCCCTCTTTGGCGGCAGCGTAATTTGCCTGTCCTGAAGCTCCTAGTCCAGATCCTGATGAGAAGAGTACGATCCGTCCATAATTTTGTTTCACCATATGCGGGGCCACGCTTCTAACCATGTTAAAAGCCCCGTAAAGATGTACCTGAAGAACAGCATCCCACTCTTCTTCAGTCATGTTAAATATCATTCTGTCTCTTAAGATTCCAGCGGGGTGACAAAGAATATCTATTCCCCCGAAGTTATCCACTGCGGTTTTAACAATATTTTGTGCTCCCTCATAATCCGCAACAGAGTCATAACATGCCACTGCTTCCCCTCCCAGTGCCTTTATCTCTTCCACTACTTGATCTGCAGGAGTTGCTGAGTCTCCACTTCCGTCTACTGATCCCCCTAGGTCGTTGACAACTATTTTTGCCCCGTCTCTGGCCAACCATAAGGCTACCTCTCGACCAATTCCTCTTCCAGAGCCTGTCACTATAGCTACTCTTTCTTTTACTCTCTCACCCATTGTTTGTTTCTCCGTTATTAGTGCATTTTAAGTATTGATGGTGTTCGAACGCTTACAAATGTTCCAATTAAAATCCAGTACCCATCATTTTGGGAAACAATGTGTCCATTTCTTCCATGGTGAAATTGCCCCATTTATTAACAACTTTTTCAATTTGAGGGTTGGAGTATACGTATAAACTTCCCCCTCTTACACCTAATACGTATCCATTGATATTCGGGGACCCGTCAGTGCAAAGGTATACCGCCAGGGGAGCTACATTTTCTGGATGGTCAGGATATCCATCTCCCTCCCATATTTCGATCTCAGGGGACGGCCCTATACCGGCTCTCTGATCTCTTGTTGGTCCTACGACTACACTAGTGCGTTTCTCCTCGACTGACCCAGGGTATAGACGAGTTTCTGCAAGGGGAGATATCGCATTAGCAGTCACACCATATTTGCCAAGGTCTTTGGCAGTCGTCCTCGTTAGACCAATAATTGCTTCTGAAGCGGCAGCATAGTTTGAACGTCCTACGTCTCCCAGTCCAGAATCTGCAGTCATGTTTACGATTCTTCCGCTTCTTTGTTGCCGGAACAGAATCGCTGCAAATTTTGTTGTTGTGAATGCACTTTTTGCATTATTCCTGACAACAGAGTCAAAATCCTCTGGTGTCATTTGGTAAATCATTCTGTCTCTGAGAGAGCCAGCGGAGTTGACAAGGATATCTACCTTACCAAAAGCGTCGACGGCAGTTTGTACCACCGATTCTCCGCCTTCCATCAAAGAAACATCGTCATAATTTGGAACAGCAGTGCCTCCGCTAGACTTTATTTCTTCAACTACCATATCGGCAGGCGTATTGGACGACCCAGTCCCGTCCACTTCTGTACCTTTATCATTGACGACGACAGCAGCACCCTCTTCGGAGAGAAGCTTTGATATTCCTTTCCCAATTCCTCTACCACCTCCAGTTACTATGGCCACCTTGCCTTCCAACCTGTTTCCCATATCTAAATGTCTCCTTGCTTTTACAAATATTTCAACAAAGCGTATCTTTTCTAGTGGCTGGCACTAGATGTTCCAGTTGGGGTTTGTTCTGCGACATTATAGGGTGACAACCCCCTTTGTATTCAAGTTATGAACTGGAGAGGCCTTTATATGATTCATCAAGATTTCAAATGTGATTTATTTTTTATTAGGCATGGAGAATCAGAATCCAACGCTACGCCAGGTATGGCAGCTGGTTCCAATTATGATGCTCCACTAACGCCTCGTGGTCAGCAGCAAGCTTATCTTCTTGGGGAAAAGATAAAGAGACAGGAATGGGAATTTGATCGTATCTATAGTTCTAGTCTTGCCAGAACTGTACATACAACAAAGTTGATGCTTGAAGGTATGGGACAAAAAGACAGATCATTCCATAAAGTGGATGCCATAATCGAGCAGCAAGTGGCTGGCTGGAGAGGGAAACCAATATCCGAGGTGATGACTAATGAAGTTAGAGCATATATGTCAACAAAGGGAAGAGATTTTGTGGGGCCGGATGGAGAATCTATTAGGGAAGTTCAGAGGCGAGCTACGAATTGGTTGGAAGATGAGTTAATTTACAACAGGGAATTGGCTTCGAAACCTATTTCTTTGAAAGTTGCCATAGTTGGCCATGGAAACACCAGTAGGGCTATTTTTCAATACATTATGGGATTTGATGATAGATTAACCTACCGATTAGGAATTGGAAACACTTCCATATCACGGTTTGTTTTCGACAAAAGCGGGTGGTCTGTATTATCTCTCAATGATGCAACACACTTGGATGGGTCACAAGATAGTAATTTTGAGGTGAGAAGTTGAAAGACTGATCGGGGGGATTTTAGCCGTATTTCTAGAGTGGATTACCATACATATCACACGTCGTGATAGGAAGCTTTATTTCAGATAATCCTTTTTCTATGTTAGCTTTATCTCCTACCACCACAATAATGAGGCTTTTGGGGTCCACATGGGATATAGCTGCATCCAATGTCTCACTTCTGCCAAGAGACGTGATTGATTCAAGACTTTGGTGAAAATAGTCATCTTGAAGATCATGTGCTGCCATTCCAACCAGAGAAGACATCATCTGGGAGATGGTTTCGAAGTTTGAAGGCATCCCTTTCAATATTCCCTCTTTAGCTCTATCAAACTCACCTTCTTCAATTGGTCTGTCTGAATGCAGATTGGAGAACTCACCGATAATTTCTTGAACAGCTTCTTTAGTCACTTCAGTTTGTACGCTTCCCCGGGCAAGCCATACCGATCTTTTTCGCAACCACTCGATTCTGGAATAAAAGCCATAGCTATAGCCTTTATCTTGTCTCAAGTTCAGATTAAGTCGACTTGTATAGTCTCCACCTAAAACATAATTCACAAATGAGAGTGCGAAGAAATCTTTGTGATCTCTGGGTACTGTTAAGTGTCCAGCGCGTATGACCGATTGAGGAGCACCAGGCCTATCTATTATGTATATACCTGGTTCCCCGTGTGTTTCACTTTCGTTATCGAAGATATTTTTAGGCGGTTGTTTTTTTCCGTTGGCAAAAGAGGTCTCAATTTTTTCTACGACTGCCTCAAGTTTTTCGCTACCTACTGCCACAAATAATTTTCGATTTTCACTAATGTCTTGCCTGTAGTGTTTCTGGAGATCTTTTTTGGTTACGCGTGATACGGAATTTTCAGAACCAGACATTGAGTGTCCGTAGGGGGAATTCTGACCAAAGAGTATTCCCATACTAGCTATATCAGCAATTAAGTCGGCATTATCTTTGAAAGTGCTAAGGTCAGCCACTTTTTCATTTCGAACTCTTTCCAGTTCTTTATCAGGGAATGTTGAGTTAGTGATTATATCCGCTAGGATTTCAATTCCTGTTCCTAAATGGCTTGATAGGCCACTGACCGAGGCTATTGAGTATTCTCGACTAGTACGATGAGAGAGGCTGGAACCTAAAAATTCAATTTCCTCTGCTATTTGAGAGCTGCTTCTTGTTCCAGTGCCTTCACCGAGCATTGTTGTTGTAAACCTGGTGAGGCCTGGTGTGTTTTGTGGGTCACTGATGCCTCCATTTCCAAGTAGAACCCCGATGCTTGTAATAGGGAGTTGAGGCTTATTTAAATAAAGAATTTGGTCCCCATTTGAGAGTTTTACTCTTTCGGGCTTCGGTGGTGAAAAGGATATTACACCGGACTCTTTTGGTATTTTGGTTCTATCCAGACTGGAAACCGAGATAGTTTTACTTGTCCTAGGCATGACTGCCATTCTTACCATATCGTTACCCAACGAAAGAGCGGCTTTTGAAACATCGTCAGGTGTTATCGATCTGTATCGTTCTATGTCATTGTTTATTAGTTCTGGATCACCCCCGAGAACACTATAAAAATTTAGCTGGTCTGCTCTACCTCCAAAGCCTCCTATTTTTTCGAGTTGTCGAGTGTGGTAGCTCTCAATTCTATTCCTGGCTCGTTCCATCTCATTTTGACTTGGAGGGGTTATGGATATATTTCGAACATGATTTAGCAAATCAATCTCGATGTCTTCGAGTTCAGTGCCAGGTGCTGCTGTGGCTATCAAATGAAATTCACCGGCTATTTCTTGACCGTGATTGAATGCACTGACGTCATGGGCTTTTTGGGCCTCATACACTAGGTTTTTTTCAAGCCTGGAACTTCTTCCGTCGGCCAATATCACAGATAACACATCGAGCGCAGCTTGTTCATTTGTAAAGTCAGCTGGGGAGGGCCACACCATGTATAGTCGTGGAAGTTGAACGGAGTCCTCTAAAGTGACAGAGGTTGTCCCTACAAGCGGTGAACGTATTTCATGAAGTTTAGGGGCAACTTCACCTGGTCTAATATCGCTGAAATACTTCTCGACACTGCTGAAGGCTTCCTCAGAGTTTACATCTCCAGCGATAGTTAGACTTGCGTTCGAAGGATGGTAATGTCTACGAAAGAAGTCTTTCACGTCATCTAAGCTTGCCGCATCAAGGTCTTCTTGGGAACCGATTACGGGCCAGCTGTATGGATGAGGGGCTGGGAATAATAAGCCTTGAAGTTGGAGTGATGCTAGTCCATATGGCCTATTTTCGTAGCTTTGCCTCCGCTCATTTTTGACCACGTCCCTTTGGAGGTCGAATCTTTCCTGGTCAAGTGCTTCAAGTAAGAACCCCATTCGGTCAGATTCTAGCCAGAGAGCTAGATCCATATAGTTTGAAGGCAGTGTTTCCCAGTAGTTGGTTCGGTCACTTGTGGTGGAGCCATTTATGTTGGCACCTATTTTTTGGAGAGGCTCAAAATAATCTTTATTGTGGTTTTTAGACCCTTCAAACATGACATGTTCAAAAAGGTGGGCGAATCCTGTTTTGCCAGGTTCTTCGTTTTTTGCTCCCACGTGGTACCACACATTAACAGCTACCATGGGTACGGAATTATCTGTGTGGACTATCACGTCAAGTCCGTTTGAAAGAGTCCTTTTTTCAAATTGTATGGAGATCATATGGCAATCGTAACCGAGTTTACGGTCTGCTGGGAAGGGCGAATTCTGCATGCCCTATTACAAGTCTAACGCCTTCTTGATTTTCCATAACAATGTCACATTCAAGGTCGGTACTGTCGCCAGATTCATCTTTATCAGTAACGATTCCGCTGAAAACAAGAGACTTCTCATGTGGAACCATCCCCCTGAAGACCACATCGATTTTCTTCAGGCAAACAGTTGGGGACCAATCTGTGAGTATCTGTGACATTAGAGCAATGTTCATGGCCCCAGGTACTATTGCATTAGGAAGTCCTTCCTTTTTTGCAGCTTCCTCAGATGTAAACCGAGATGGATTTGGGTCAGGTTCCCTCAGTGACACAAATTCGAATACTTGATCACTTTTTACCGTTCTCGTGACAGGCCCTATATCGTCACCAAGTTCGACGTCTTCAAAGTAGATATTTTTTTTGCTCACTTGCTACGATTCCTCCGTACAAATGACTCATTTACGAGCGCTACAATTTCATCATTCTGGTTACTAAACGTTGTTTGCCATACAGCAAACACCATTTTTCCCGATCTGCCGGTTTTTGCATAGACCTCTTCTAGTCGCGTCGTCGCTGAGAGAGTGTCTCCAGGTTTAATCTCCGATTTGCATTCGATGGATTGTCCAGCGAAAAAACTTAGATCACCGAATTCCAGATTTATGTCAGGCCTTGTTACTCCGTTTACAAAGATATTACATATCGTGGATGGAGCAACAACCTCTCCAGTGCCGTCAGGGGTTCCGATGAATTTCGTATCGGTTTCACCTGTCGACCTCGCAAATCCCACTATCATTTTTTTTGTCACATCGAATGTCCCAATGGGATGCTCTACTCCTAAAAGGCTTCGGTCATACTTGATACCCTCATCAGTTGTCATAGTTCGCTCCCCTTGTGGAGATTTTTGTTTATTGTTCCTTAGATTCTTCCAATCGCACTGGTCTAAATAAACCTTCACGAAGCTTATTTACAAGATCGGATTCATCCTTAACATCCTCGGTGAACCTAGTCATACAAGTTCCTATTGCACTGACTATATGCGCATCACTTCCACCGATTGATTTATACCCTTTGCTTTTGATTAGATCTTGTGCTTTTTCTCCTTCACCTGGACGGTTTGATCCATTCAATCCTTCAACTATCTCGATTGTGTCAAATCCTTTACGTCCACCAGCTAAATATTCTGCAAAGCCTATGCCGCTTCTTCCAGGATGAGCTGGTATGGCTATTGCCCCCATCTGGTCACAAATTTCCACGAGATCTTCGGCATGCATATTTACGTTAGAGAAATCTATTTGTTCAGTAATCTCTTTTGTAACACCGTAAACCAAAAAGTGACCGCAATCAGTATCTAATTCTGATCCTTTGAGAATTAGAATTTCATTTGCCTCTGATAACGTTGAGTAATCCACATCGTGATTGAATTGCCGGTGCTCAGTAAGTACGAACCCGTCGATGCAGTGGCCTTTCTTGCGAAGCACCCCAACCCAGCGAACGTATTGTTCAACACTGGCTCTGGAGTCGTCTGAGGCGATTGAGTGAGTGTGGAGATCCAACAACATATAGCAATAAATACTAGGTTAGTAAGATTATTCAGTCAAGAAATAAGTTTGACGAAGTATAAGCTTTCAAGTCTATGAATTTCGTGCAAATTGGAATTTTTTAGAGTGCCAGAATGGCTATTCTTGGATATATGGTTTGCTTCAGATAGACTCATCCTGACGGAGATCATTTTCGAGTAGAAGGAGATTGTTAAATGGATCTAGGTATAAAAGGTAAAGTGGCGCTGATTACAGGCGGGAGCAGGGGACTTGGGAGGCAAAGTGCCTTGGCGCTTGCACATGAGGGTGTAGATGTAGCTATTTGTGGCAGGACAGAAAGGTCATTAAGCTCAACGGTCACTGAAATTAAGAAACTCGGTGTTAACTCGTTAGGTATCATCGCTGACGTTACCGAATCAGCCGATATTGGGTCCTTACATAGTGAGGTCTGTGAATCACTTGGTGCCGTAGATATACTCGTCAACAATGCTGGAGGGTCCCTATCAAGAGAAGATATTGAAGGCACAAGTCTTGAAGACTACAAAAAAACTTTTGATCTTAATCTGTTTGGGGGATTTGAGTTAATGAAACTTGTCATACCTCAAATGAAGGAAAATAATTGGGGTCGAATCATAAATATTGCCTCGATATACGGAAGGGAGTATGGAGGTAATATTTCCTATATGTCCGCAAAGGCCGCGTTAATAGCTGCCACGAAGCATTCTGCTATTTCTTTGGCTAAAGATGGAATATTGGTGAATTCCATTGCTCCCGGTTCGATCGAAGTTCCTGAAGGGAGTTGGGAGAGATTCCAGAATGAAAATTCTCCTGATGTGGTGGAGGGCTTTATCAGCGATAACTTGCCAATGGGTAGGTTTGGATGGCCGGAACCATTGGGAGATCTTGTCGCATTCTTGGCTTCAAATAGGTCTGGGTTAATAACAGGCTCATGTATTGTCATTGACGGTGGACAAAGTATTTCGATGATATAGCTTGCAGGCCGTCATATATATGAATCAGTCGATTAGTAAACGAGTTCAAGTTACCCTCGGAAATATCACAGAGTTAGAAGTCTATGCCATAGTAAACGCGGCTAACACTTCCCTCCTCGGAGGGAAGTGTCGATGGCGCAATACATCGCGAAGCTGGTCCAGAGCTATTGTATGAATGTAAATCACTTGGTGGTTGTTCGGTTGGCGAAGCGAGGCATACCAAAGGGTATAAACTGAGGGCCAACATGATAATTCACACGGTGGGACCTGTGTGGATGGGAGGCAATGACGGAGAAGCTCAGCTACTTCAATCCTGCTATAGAAACTCTCTTAACTTGGCAAAAGACCATGCTATTAAGAGCATAGCTTTCCCCAGTATCAGTACAGGAGCGTATGGATATCCCTTTGTTCAGGCCAGTACTATAGCTTTAGACACAATTGTAGAGTTCGTAAAAAACAGATTTACCAGCCAATATAATTCTGTTGTGCTATTCACAACTTCACTTTGACCTCATGGGATCCATGCTAGTACAGAAATCAAAAGAATAAATTATTCCTGTAATTTTCTGCGGGGTGATGGATGGTCTAGGACGTCCCCATTAAAAAGGTTATCTGGCATCAGTCCCTGGTAAACATTCACAACTTCAGAAGCTGCGCGTTCTTCAAGCTCCAGAGTTGATTCTTGGGAAAAAAATGCTGTGTGCGGGGTTACTATTACGTTATCGAGTTGTAGAAGAGGATGGTCTTTGGGAGGTACATTATCTTCCATCACATCAAGGCCTGCACCAGCGATACTTCCGTCGTTCAGTGCTTTGTGTAGGGCCTGTTCATCAATCAAAGGCCCCCTGGCGGCGTTAATCAAAAAAGCCTCTTCTTTCATTGAGTTCAGTTCTGATTCTCCGATAAGGTGGTGTGTTGAGGGAATCAAAGGTGCATGTAAAGTCACGAAGTCCGAACTTGTGAGTAGTTCCTGCATGTCAACTAATCTCGCTCCATGTTCTTCAGCTGTTGCTTTAGATATAACCGGATCAGATGCTAGTATGTTCATTCCGAAGGCCGCGGCTTTTTGCGCCACTGCCTGACCGATTCTTCCAAATCCGACTATTCCAATTGTTTTTCCTCTTAGTCGCATGATTCGCATCGTTAAACCTAGATGTCCCCATCCGTCTCTCTTAACAGACTGGTCAAATAAACTGATTTTTCTGTTCCAGGTGTTCATCATGGCTATGACATGGTCTGAAACCTCATCAATACAATAATCGGGTACGTAGGTTACCGCTATACCTAGCTCTGTGGCTGTATCAACAGCGATGTTATCTGTTCCAACCCCAAATCTTCCTATAACAACACATTTTGTAGCTGCTCGTACAACATTTTCGGTAACTTGAGCGAAGCATGTCATAATTGCATCAACATCTTTTGAAAGTTCAATAAGCGTACTTTCCTCACCATCTGGCGATATCAAAACTTCCGCACCTGCAGCCTCTAGCACTTTTCTTTCTGGATCTGTATTCGGCCAGACATGATCTGTTATTAATACCTTCCAACTCATGAGATAACCCCTTTTATGACTGGCAGCTTCAAAAAATTTCTTGTGGCATGGGTTTGAACAAACATCCTTCGACAAAAATATCAAAAAAGTCAGGTGTTGTTTCCAATTCTATGTGTTCAACTTTTCTTACCAGTTTTTCTATGGACCGTCTTGAGGAGACGGATTTGAGCATAATGGTTGCTCCTTCCAGTGAGGCATTCCCCACTTTGGATATCTTTTCTGTGGGGAAGTCTGCTATGAATCCAATCGCTTTCGCGTTATCAGCATTTATATAGTTTGCAAATCCCCCCGCAAGATATAGAGCTTCTAAGTCTTCTATTGATTTTCCGAAATGCCTCATGGCTATGAACTGTCCTGAATAATTCGCAGATTTAGCCTGGGCTAAAGCACTTATGTCGGATCTATAAAGGTACATTTCTCGGTCAGCAGCGAAGGCGAATTGATTGGAATCATTTGAATATTTTCCAAGTTCGTCCATAGTTTCCGTTCTACGTAATTCAGAAAGGAGATCTACTAGCCCGGAGCCACAGATACCTTCTACTTCCACATCGCCGATAGTGGAGATACTTACCTTCCCTTCATGAATGGTAACTGCTTCCACTGCTCCATCGTATCCGGGCATACCGTAGGTTACCTCCCCACCTTCAAAAGCGGGGCCAGCAGGGCAGGAGGCAGTTACCATCCCGGAATTATCTCCGATAACGACCTCAGTATTTGTGCCAATGTCTACGAGCATTCTTGGAGATTTTGCTTTATCCATTCCAATAGCCAACATATCGGCTGCTACATCAGTTCCAACATGCGATCCTACTAGCGGTCCACTGTATACATTCGCTTTGGGGTGTACTCTTAAACCGATGTCGGCAGCTGAGCATTCTATTGCTGTGGAATCACGCTCCTTGTTTTCAAATTCCGTTTGAATTAATGATTTATAAGGTTTTTGGCCGACAGGTTGGACGTCTATCCCATATAGCAGGTCCCTCATTGTTGTGTTTCCTACCAGTACTACGTCATAAATGCATCGTCTATGAAGGGATTTCCAATTAGGATTTCGAGTCATCGCACCAATTTCGAAATTGATAGATGAGAGCATTACTTGCTTTAATTCTCCATGAAACGCTCCTCCATCATAAGAGATACGGTTCATAACGTCGCCTCCCCCAAATCTCTGGGGATTTTCAAATGAGGAGGTTTGAATTATTTCACCTGATTCCAAGTCAACCAAGTTTAAAACGACTGTTGTAGTACCTATGTCTCCAGCTATTCCATAGATACCTCCTCTGTATCTATCGATGATTTTCCCGTCCAAAACAACATTATCGTTCTCTTTGATTACCCTGGTATCTAGTGGGACTTTTCTATTTATGCTTTCAGACAAAATGCGTGGCTGTCTTCTAAGTGTGGCAAATTCCACTGTTGCGTGTGGGTCCTCCAACCTAGTTCTACAGGCAAGTCTATAGTTACCCCTAAGAAACTCCTCATGCTTGGTAATGGGATTTAATGAGTTCATACCTTTTTTGATCTCAACTATGCATTCGTGACATTCTCCTGTTCGTCCGCATGAGGTGGGTACCCGGACATCAAGGGAGTCCGCGTAATCAAATAAAGTATTTTTCTCTTTATATTGGACCTTTCGGCCATCAGCTATTACTGGAGACATGACTCAATCCTAACAAATGAAATCAATAATAAATTGAGAATACAGATTGATGAAGGGAAAAGTCGAGGAACCTGCTTATAGAATGGCGAACAACCACGGTACACATTGTTAGTTTGATTAGAGGTGATATAACTCAAACTATCGGTGTTTCAGACTCCCAAGCATCACGATAATCTAAATCATCACTACCCACGCAAATATACATCTCTCCAGGCGGAACCTTTATATTTTGGTTTCTGCAGCCAAATTTTGCTGTGCATCTGTCCTGCACATTTTTGTAGGGGCAGCGAGACTTGGAGATTTCGGTAACGGATTTAGATATATTTCTAAATATGCTGTCCAGTCTTGTTAGGCTGGCAGCATATTTTTCCTTGTCAAACTGTGGCTCGTTATCGCCGATATTGTCTGGCACTTTATGAGTCCTTTTTGTTTAGGAAGCGACGCCAGTTTCTTGCCCAAGGCCCAGAAATGATTTTGCTAAATCAACGCATTCTATAGCGTCTTTTCCGTAACCGTCCGCTCCCATGTCATCTGCGAACTCCTGTGAAAGCGGGGCCCCTCCAACCATTACTTTGACCAAGTCTCTCATTTCCACTTCCTCTATGGCTTCGATGGTTCTTCCCATATTAGGCATGGTCGTAGTTAACAGAGCCGACATTCCTAGAACACTTGCATCATTTTCTTCTAAGGCCTCAATAAATTCATCTGCAGAGGTATCAACTCCGAGGTCAACGACTGTAAATCCTGCTCCTCTAAGCATCATTATGCAAAGGTTTTTACCGATATCATGGAGATCGCCTTTGACAGTTCCCATGATTATAGTACCCATAGGTTCTACTCCGGAAGCGGAAAGAATAGGCTCAACATGCTCCATTCCAGCTTTCATGGCCCTGGCAGCAACAAGTACTTCAGGTACAAAGATTATGTTGTCTCTGAATTTGACTCCTACTATAGCCATTCCTGCGATCAGACCATCATCTAGCACGGTGTTCGCGCTGAATCCTTTATCTAACGCTTCCTTGGTCAACTCGTATACTTCGTTGTTATTTCCGTGTATAAGGTTCACGGAAATTTTCTGCATTAGTGGATCAGCATTATCCCAGAGCGATCGGATATGAGACTCCTCTGAGGGATTAGTCACGTATGTTAATTCTTTTTCAAGATCCTCATTAACAACCGGCATTTGTATTCCTTATGAGATTGTATTTTTAAACAATTCTTCTATTTGTGTTTGGTCAAGTTTTGTAATAAAGATGCAAATTATAATTATAAGGCCAGTAAAGGAGAGTTGAACTATTAACTATTTCGTTCAGCTGTCCAATCTTTAACTGCAAGAGGGATTTCCATAAGATTTTGTATTTTTGTTGCCAGAGGCACCGCGCATTCTGGCGCTATCATTTGTACCCCCGCCTCGAGGCACTTATATACCTCTTGCCTGACTTCTTCAGACCCTCGAGCGTAAAGTGTTTCCGGATTGTTTATATTGCCTACTAACCCAATCTCTCCATTGACAGCATCCATAGCTTCTTGCGGGTCGTTTTTAGAATCGAAATGAAACGAGGCCATGCCTGTTTGAGAAATATAAGGCATCCGGTCCACTGTTCTGCCGCATATGTGAAGGATTAACGGTACGGGCAACGCTTCAACCATGTCAGTATGAATATCCTGCAAAAATCTCTTATAGTACTCTCCGCTTACTAGGTCACCGGTAGCATGGTCAGGGAACGTTAAAACGTCTGCTCCCGCATCAATTTGGGCTTCCCCAAAAAGTACGGAGATTTCAGTGAGTTTTTCAAGTGCTCTCATTGTTTCGTCTGGATTATCCACAGTACCGAGGAGGAATCTCTCTACTCCAAAAACATGGTAAGCAAGAGTCCATGGTCCCATTGTTTTTCCAATAATGGCTACTTCATCTCCGTATTCCTGTTTTAGTATTTTTATGGACTCTGTTATGGCCTTCACGTCCCTGTGTTCTAGAAAATTGCTGGGAATATGTATGTCGTCAGCATCTTTCCAAACAGGGTTATACATTCGTACGGTAGGCCAGTTGTCTTTTTCTTCCCATTGCATTTCACAGCCTAAGGCAGAGGACTCTTGAATTATGCTGAAATAGGGGGAAATACTATCGAAACCTAATTCTGTGTATCCCGTCGCGGCTAATCTGGCAGCCAGTTCAGGATTTTGACATGCTTCTGGGAAGGGAGCATCTACTAAGTCCATTAGTTCCACTGTCGCTACATTCGTGGGGTTTGCCACAGGGGTTCTGTCTACTGGGTTGCCTGCTAGAGCATTCATAACCCGCTGCTTTGGAGTCATAGTTTCATTTTTGCTAGTAGTCATGGTGTTTAAGCCTCCCTACGTTTGACTGAATCCCAGTGTACTTGTTGTCATTTGGCCTCTCATATCTTCGGCGGCCATCATTGTTTCAACGCTACTAATATTTCTAGAATATGGCATCAATAATCTCATCAGCCCGTCATGTTGGTCTCTACATTCAAATGCAACTTCATCGTCCCCTATTTTGTCCATTTCACCGTAACGAGAAAATCCAGCCAATATCATTCTCAGTCTCATAGATGGATTTTTTGCTTTTCCTGTTGTTGTGATTCTGTAAAACCAGCTACCTTCCCGTAGAAAAGGTGCTGCATTTATCATCAAATCTGATTTGCTGTCTTTTATCACTAGTTCACCACTTGAGGGGGCAAAGTCTGGAGCCTTACCAACGGATTGATTGAGCAAGAACTTCACCGGTCGTTCATGTAGTGAACCACATTCAAATCTAACCTGGTTGTCAGTGCCTGGGACTTCTGACATACCTCCGATGGCAATAAGTTGGTTTCTTATAGCTTTTATCCTGTCTGAAGTGTTCGGTTTGTTACTAAAAGTCCAGACTGTAAATATAGACTCTTTTAGATAAAGGCCGACAGAAATGTCGTTAAAGTGTTTATCTAAAGGAACTAGTTCAATACATCTCCCATACCGTGATATCACTTCTGATGGTCGCAAGCCTTCAAAATCGGTTAAAGCCATATTGTTACCCCTTTCCCAAAACTTTCGCGAGGGCTTTTATGTGGGAAGGACCGGTTCCACAGCAGCCGCCTATTATGTTTACCCCTACTTCTTTCAGTCGAAGGAACCGCTCTGCCATAAAGTCTGGAGATTCTGGGTAGAGTATTTCACCTTTCTCCATTCCTGGTATACCGGCGTTTGAATGTACAAGGAGCGGCAGGGCGGTTGATTCTCTCATGCGCTGAGCGATTTCTATCATGTTGTCGATCCCATTTCCACAGTTGGTTCCTACTATATCCGCCCCGGATTCGCCTAAACCAACTGCGGCTTGCTCAGGTGTTATTCCCATCATTGTAAAATAGCCCCTAGGACCTTTGTCGAAAGTCATTGTGGCGGCGACAGTTAATCTGGTGTTTTCTTTGGCTGCTCTTATTGCTAAAGATGCTTCCTCCATAGCAGTCATAGTCTCAATTACAACGCCGTCCGCTCCTCCAGTTTCTAAAGCTACTATCTGAACCTTAAATGCTTCATACATTTCATCCTCTGAGACCGTCCCTAGTGGTTGTAGGAATTCTCCGGTGGGGCCAACAGAACCAAATACGAATTTGTCATCGGCAGCTTGACTCTTTGCATGTTCAGCAGCTAGCTTATTGAACTCAGTCACCCTGTCTCCAAAGCCATAGTGACCCTGTCGATATTTGGTTCCACCAAAAGAATTGGTTAGGACTAAGTCTGACCCCGACTCAAAATATTCTCTTGCCATCTTTTTGACAACATCTGGTCGAGTGGCATTAAATTCTTCAGGGTCTCCACCTGGTTCAAGTCCGTTTTGTTGTAGGAAAGTTCCTGTTGCCCCATCGGATATCAAAGTCTCTCCTGAATTTATCCTTTGCAGAGCATCATTTTTTGTCTCAGGTTTTTCTTTATCCATTATGCTGTCGCAACTATTCCTTTATCCAAATATCGATTGCTCCCGGTCTGGGGATTCTTTTCCCATTATTTTCTAGGTCTCGAATCCGTGCAACAAAGTCAGTCGGCATTCCTGTATTAATTCTATCTGCAGTTTGACGGGATAGATCAACCGCACTTCCATTCTCACAAATGTAATCGCCCCATTCCCAAGCCATTAGATATTGATCTGTTCCAGCGCTGCCATCCATCATAGAAAGAGCGTCTGCAGCCTCTTGAAATCTTCCATCTAAAGGAACGGACACAGTACCGTTTTCATCACTCGCTTGTACTTGTACCGGAACTTCTTTCCAGTACATAACTCTGACTTTGGCCAAAATTGTCTCCTGCTATATTGGGTCTAGTTGGGTGGCTGTCCTGACAATTATATAGCCACTAATCGAAGCTTATTCCATTTTTATTGTAGGTCCGGAAATATGTGGAAAGGGTAAGGTGTGTGATATAACCATTTGACTGAATAAAAAGAATAATTGGGAGCGACGATATGCCGTTAGCTGATGTAAATGGAGTCAAGTTATTTTATGAAAAGACAGGATCTGGTTATCCTGTGATATTTTGCCATGAGTTCGCCGGTGATTATCGGTCATGGGATTTGCAGGTAGGACATTTTAGTCGCTTGTACGAGGTGATCACTTATTGCGCAAGAGGTTACCCGCCCTCAGATATCCCCAAATCCGTCACTTCTTATGGACAAGAACAATCTGTAGATGACTTGAAAGGCTTGATGAAGTTTTTGAGTATTGATAAAGCTCATATCGTGGGTTTATCTATGGGCGGCAATGTAGCTTTAAATTTTGGTATTGCAAACCCAGATATGGCCTCATCGCTGGTTATCGCTGGTACAGGAACGGGATCTGATGACCCTCTTATATTTCGTGAGAGAGTTTTAGCTATGGCTGATGGAATGAGAGAAAATGGAATGGATTTTATGTCTAGCTACGTGTCTGGCCCAGCCAGAGTTCAGTTGGAGAACAAATCTCCAAAGGAATATGAATTGTTTAGAAATCAATTTATGGAGCATTCAGCTGAAGGATCGGCTAACACGTTTGAAGGTGTCTTGTCGAAGCGCCCACCAATCTTCGAACTTGAACGTAAGCTCCGTTCTATCGAGATCCCCACCCTTATCATGACCGGTGACGAAGATGACCCCTGTATTAACCCATCCCTTTTTATGAAGCAACATATTGCCACTTCCGGACTGGCTGTATTTCCTAGGTCAGGACATGCTATCAACCTAGAAGAGCCTGACCTTTTCAATCGAGTCATTTCAGAGTTTTTAGGATTGGTGCAGCAAGGGAGATGGGAAACCCGTGATTTTGGAGAGGGAACTGGTTCTCTTACGTAAATGCCTAATGTAGATAACGTTTCGGATTATGATTTTGAAACGCATCTGACCAGATTCGTGCGTAATTTGCGGACCTATGGTCTTATGATAGGTCCTACTGAGATTTCGGATGCTATGAATGTATTTATTAATCAAGGGATTATGAATCGCGCGTCAGTATATTGGTGTTTGAGAAGTTTATTTGTGACCAGATTTCCTGAAATCGATATGTTCGATCAGGCCTTTAGAAGGTTTTGGACGTTTGAATATTTTAATAGCAACGAAGTGCAGGAATATAAATCGGACTTGTTCACCGGAGGGAAAAAATTTAGTAGGCGAAAGACTGAATCAATACTTCCTGAACATGATTCTTCCTCTGGCAACGTACTTTTCCAACCCAATATTGTTGGTGCTAGTTCCAGAAGCTCTCAAGAATATAGGGATGTCACTTACTTGGCAGAAACTAACTCGGGAGAGATATCTAAAATAGCTTCCAATTTTGTGCGCTCTATGGCCGATAAACCGGGGCGGAGATACCGAAGCAGTCGCCGCGGGCGAAAAATAGACTTGAGGAGTCTGCTTAGGGAAAGTTTTAGGGCGGGGGGGGAGCCATACAGGATACCTCTAAAATCCCGTAAGCCCAGATTGCCTAATGTAGTTTTCATGTTAGATGTTAGCGGTTCAATGGATAAGCACTCTCGTAATTTACTTCATTTGGCTTATGAAACGTGCAGGAAAACTAGCCAGGTCAAAGTGTTCGTTTTTAGTACCGAAGTCAGTGAAGTGACCAGGGAAATGAAATCTAAAACTATGACAGAGGCTCTTAATAAAATAAGTGGGCACGTGGCACACTGGTCGGGAGGTACACGAATAGGAGACTGTCTGACGCAACTTTCTACAGAATTCAGTTTTGCACTAGACAGGGACACTACTTTTGTTTTAGTGAGCGACGGTTGGGATACTGGGGATCCTGAGGATGTAGGTCGAAAGCTAGCAATTGTAAAGAGGACTGTGAAAAAATTAGTTTGGCTAAATCCACTTATAGGATCTGGTGATTATGAACAAGCGACCCGGACATTGGAAGCCTCGGTTCCATTCGTTGACGTGTTTGCCTCTTCCAGGAACATAAATGAGCTTAAAAAGCTCCCAGCATTGATTGCTTAGATCGAATACTTGGAAACTGCGTAGTGGTCCAGTTCTAATCCGAGACCTGGCTTGTCATGAAAGGGAGCCCATACTCCATTTTCTTGCTTCGGGAATTCTGTGTACCATACGGCATCCCCTTCTAAGGACACATTCATATATTCAACGACTTTCAGGTTGGGTGTAGAACAGGCTACATGAAGGTGAGCAAGCTGTAGGGCGTGTGGAGCTACAGGTAAATTAAATGCATGGGCTAGGTGGGCTACTTTTAGCCATTCCGTGACTCCACCCACCCTTCCTATATCTGGCTGCACTATGTCAGCAGCTCCTCTTTCTATTAATTCGCGAAACCCGTATTTTGTGTATTCGTGCTCGCCTGTGGCAATTGGAATTGAGGTCGCTTTGGCGATTTCTGACATTCCTTCAATGTCATCAGGTATTAAAGGTTCTTCAAACCAACCGACTTGGTATTGCTCAAATTCCTTAGCCATGTATATTGCTTGCTTGCGGTAGTAGCCGTTATTGGCATCAATGTAGATTGCTACATTGTCTCCTACTGCTTTTCTAACTGACGCCACCCTTTGTATATCTTCCCTTTCAGATTGTCCGAAGTTTTTTCCCACTTTCATTTTTATTTTTTGAATACCTGATTCAACGTAGTCTGTCATTTCTTTTAACAACTCTTGTTCGGAGAAATTTGTCCATCCCCCACTCCCATAAATTGGTACGGATTCCGTATAAGCTCCGAGAAGTTTGTACAAGGGTAGATTTACTGATTTTGCTTTGAGATCCCAGAGTCCGATATCTACCGCAGAGATTGCACAAAATGCTATTCCTTTTCTACCGTATCCTCTGACTTCCCAGTACATTTCGTCCCATAATCTTTCTATGTCGAGAGGGTTTTTACCAATCAGGATCTTCTTAAGTGCGCTTTCTATTACATCTCTGGTTCCTGGAGAGAGGTAGGTCATTCCTAGGCCTTCTATACCTTCGTCAGTATAAATATGTACGAAAAGTTGGCCCCTTCCAGATTCCTCTTGAGCGGGAGGATGAATTGTTGCATCTTGTATTGATTTTCCGTGCGGGTAGTAAAGGGCTGTGGTCTCGATATTTACTATTTTCATATTTTAGTCCGCCTGCTCTATTACTAGGATCAATTTGTTACCAGGAGAGTATTTGTTCAGAGTTAATTTTGTCAGTATCTATTTCTATTCCCATTCCAGGATTATTTAGCTTGGATACTTCTATTTCACCATTTATGGGAATGAGAGGGTCTTTAAGAAAGAATTGATGGACTTGATTCCATTTGATTAAATGTTCTTGGATTGGACATACGGAGGGGGGCTGTGAGGCAATTAGGTGCGCAGTAGCCTGCGCAGAATGTCCATGTGGAATAACTGGCATATCAAAAGTGGATGCTAAAGCACAAATTTTTACTAGTTCACTCATGCCCCCAGCCCAGTAAATATCTGGTTGAAGGTAGTCCATTGCTTTTTTTTCTACGATTTGCCGAAATCCCCATCTCGTATATTCGTGTTCCCCACCTGATATAGAAATTGGGGAATTACGCTGCAACTCAACGTAACTGTCTATTTTGTCAGCCAATACAGGTTCTTCTATCCATTTAATATCATATTTTGCTATTTGGTTTGCCATTTTTAATGTGTAAGGTATATTCCAACTGCTCCAGGCATCCATCATTATCTCGACGTCCTCTCCCGCCCCGTCACGAAGTGCTTCCACTAAACCTATGTTGGCCCTCATCCCATCTCGTCCGCTACCAGGCCCATGTCGGAAGAACCATTTTGTGGCTTGATATCCGTCTCCTACCACATCTTTGATACGGTCATGAGCTTTTTGAGGCTCTACAGAAAATTGAAGGCAGCTTGCGTATGCCTGTATGGTTTCTCTTGTTGGCCCGCCAAGAAGAGAATATACAGGACTATTAAAGGCTTTTCCTTTTAAATCCCAGAGCGCACAATCTACTACGCTTATAGCCATCATGGTTTCTCCTTTACGACCATGTATGCTATGCCTGTACATCTGGTCCCAAAGCTTTTCTATAGCAAGAGGATTTTGTCCAATCAAAATTGAGCTAAGTTGAGTGTGTATTAAAAATGCTTCAAGTAGTGAAAAAGGTCCAGATAAGCCTGTAATGCCGTCGTCGGTATGTATTTCTAAATAGTTAGATGTCATGGAATAGCGCCCATCGCTGATTTTATCCATGTCATTACTGCGATCTCTATGTTCGGGGTAGATGTCTATTGGTCTAACAAGGCGCTCTTCCCAGAATGGTTCTTCATGGTCCATCACTCCGTGCAATTGTCGGATTTTTGTTTCGGTGATCTTCATTAAGTTTTTCTCCTGTAAAGTAATCTAAGTTTACATTTTGTCAGGAGCGGTCATATTCATTAATTTCAGGCATCTTCCGAGGACCAATCTGGCAGCGTCGACAAGAAGTAGTCGCGCCTTTGATATGGGGAGATCGGATTTTTCCGAGGATACTACTCGGCAATTTTGATAAAACGTGTGAAATGCCGTTGCTAACTCCATGGAGTAGTGGGGAAGGTGGTGCGCTTCTAAATTTCCAACAGATGTCTCAATAACATCTGGCAGTTCTAGCATTTTATTTATTAGGGAAAGCTCTGTTGGATCTCTCAAAATAGATACGTCGCCGCTGCTGAAATCTATGTTTCTTTCTTCAGCTAACCTAAGTATGCTGCAAATCCTCGCGTGCCCATATTGCACGTAGTAAACAGGATTCTCAGACGATTGTTGTTTAGCTAGGTCTAAGTCAAATTCTAGTTGGCTCTCATTCGATCTTGAAAGGAATAAAAAACGACATGCATCAACGCCTATTTCATTTACAAGGTCTATTAGAGGTATTACGTTACCCTTTCTTTTAGATAGCTTTTCTGATGTTTCACCCTTTTTAAACCGGACCATCTGAACGAGTATGATCTTTAGTTTTGTTGAATCAATTTCCAAGGCATCAAGAGCTGAGCGCAATCGCCCTATCTGCCCTTGATGATCTGCACCCCAAACGTCGATTACCTCAGCGAAATTTCGCTGGTGGAATTTATTGAAATGATAGGCAATATCTGATGCGAAATATGTTGGTGTTCCAGAAGTTCTAATCAGAACGTTGTCTTTTTCTTCACCAAGTTTTGTTGAAATTAGCCACTTGGCACCATCTCTATCTGTAGTGAGCCCCTTATTCTTTAATGACTTCATACAGGTTTCAAATTGCCCTTGTGTGTACAGGCTTGTCTCGCTAAACCACTCGTCAAATTGCACTCTTAAGGACTCTAGGTCCTCTTTTATCCCCTCTATCATTTTGGGGATGCCTTTTGAACCTATTGATATTTCCGCTTCGCTTTCATCAAGCTGTAGATACCGGTCACCCTCTTCATCCCATATAGTTTTTGCCACATCAGATATGTCTTCGCCTGGATATGAGTCTTCCGGCAGTTCTATATCGAGTCCTGCTATTTGTTTATATCTAACCAGCAAAGATTTATTAAATTTTTCTATTTGATTACCAGCATCGTTTAAATAATATTCTTCCTCTACTGTATGTCCTGCGGCTTTTAATAGGTTGGCTAATGCACTTCCTATTACAGCCCCTCTGGCGTGTGCTACGTGCAAACGTCCGGTTGGATTTGCACTCACATATTCAATCTGAATCTTTTTTCTTTTGGACAGGTTCAGATTGCCATACGCGGTTTTTGCATTTCGAATTAGATGAATTTGTGAAAATAGCCACTTAGGGTCCAGTGTTAAATTGAGAAATCCTGGCGGTGCGACCTGTGATTCCGAAATTATGCTTTCTTTAGGTAAGTGCCTGGATAATATTTCTGCGATGACCATGGGGCTCATTTTCATATCGCTGGCTAATTTCAACGGTAGACTGGTAGCGAAGTCCCCATGATCAGTATTTTGAGGCCGTTCTATTGCGGCGTCCGATATATTTGTTCTGGGGAGGTCCCCTTTTTCTATGGCGGAATCAAAGGCCTTCAACAGGTCCCGGCTTACTATTTCTGACGCTCTAGTCAATAAGAAACTCCAGAGTTAATTAATTTAATGGAAGGTAACTGGCATGGGGCTCAAATGTTATCGGTGCAATCCGGTTACATTTTCACCTCAATTACATTTCTTTCATTCGTTTCCACTATTTTCCCTACTACCGCACCACAGTCAACATTTTTGTCAGAAAGATTCTTTAACAAAGTTTCTAGTTTTGGTTCTGGAACGGATATAAGGAGACCTCCCGATGTTTGAGCATCACATAGTAGGAGTTTGTCATCTTCAGAAATTTCTTCACTCCATAACACGTTGTCTTCTACGGAATCTAGGTTTCTTAACGTGCCTCCTGGCACGATGCCCTTTGCAAGTAAATTCCTGGTTCCCTCTATGACAGGAATGGATGAAAGTTGTATCTCAGCAGATGTACCGGATCCTTCAATCATTTCTTTTAAATGGCCAATCAAACCGAATCCGGTTATATCAGAACAGGCATTAACTCCTACTTCAATCATAGCCTCTGAGGCATTTTTATTGAGGGCAGACATAATAGATATTGCTTGATCAATAACTTTCTGTGACACAACTCCTTGTTTTCCAGCAGTAGTAATTATCCCAGTTCCGATGGGTTTCGTCAGAACAAGATAGTCACCTGGTTGAGAGTTAGAATTACCCACCTCCTCACCTGGACGCACTAGACCAGTTACTGATAATCCATATTTAGGCTCTTCGTCAGCTACTGTATGTCCTCCAGCAATGACTATTCCGGCTTCTAGTGCTTTGGCGGCCCCTCCCTTGAGGATTTCAGCCAAGATGGAGATATCCAAGTCTGCAGGGAATCCTACGATGTTCAGGGCAACAATGGGCTCGGCCCCCATTGCATAGATATCAGATAATGAATTTGTTGCGGCGATTTCGCCGAATATGTACGGGTCGTCCACGATAGGTGGGAAGAAGTCCACAGTCATGACCGCAGCCAGATCCTTGGAAATCTTGTACACTGCAGCATCGTCATTTGTAGATGTCCCCACCAGAAGGTTAGGGTGTGACATGTCTGGTAGCTGTCGCAGCACGTGCGACAGGTCTTTAGGACTTAGTTTGGACGCTCAACCAGCACACGAAGCTAGGCTGGTAAGCTTTATATCGTCGTGGGAGTGCTTTACAGACATTTCTACACCTCGGAAATCAAATTATTTTGTGACCGTTTGGGGCGGATGCAGTTAGATTCACGTCACCTGTGAGATAAACAGCGGACCCTTGCTTCGAATGGATCTTTCCATTTTCAATGACCACGTTACCGCGCTGCATAGAGAAAATTGGTTTGCCCAAGATTTCCTTTCCCTCAAACATAGTGAAATCTGCATTGCAATGTTGGGCATCGGCGGAGAGAGTGTGTTGTGCCGCAGGGTCGAATAATACTATGTCTGCATCAGAACCTACAGATATGACTCCCTTTCGAGGGTATATGCCGAATATTTTAGCCGGATTTTCACACATAACTTGAACCAGCTTGTTCACAGTGATTCTGCCTCTATTTACCCCTTCCTCGTATACAACTGGGAGCATCTGTTCGGTCCAGTTACCCCCGAAGCTGGCATCAAATATACTTGCGTTGGGATCGATATCTTCAGACTCTTCAATAGAACCTGTGCTGCGCCCGCCAGAATATTTTTGTGACTTACTGAATCCACAGAAATCACTTGCGACGGTATCGATGACACCAGATTTTAGGCCTGACCACATTGCCTCATTGTCTTCTGAAGTTCTGAGAGGAGGCCCTATTTTAGCAAGAGCACCATGTTCCAGAACCATTTGGTTTGTCAAATCCAGATACTGAGGACAGGTCTCTCCAAAGATATCCAATCCTTTCATCTTGTACTGGTCAATTACACTCAGGACTTCTCTAGCACTTAAATGTACAACGTACAATGGGCAGTTTGTCACGCTAGCATATGTTGCAGCCCTGTTGGCGGCTTCTACCTCCAAGATACGAGGCTGTGATTTCGCATAATATTCTCTACCTGTCTTTCCTGATTCTATGAAAGCCTCTGTCAGATAATCGATACAGTAACCATTTTCCGCGTGTACCATTGCTATTCCACCCATATCGGATGCGATCGACATTGCTTCCAGCATTTTTTCATCTGGCATCATCATGCCCCGTTTGGGATATGTCATGTACATCTTGAATGATATGACACCCATATCAATTAATTTCGGAACTTCAGTAGTAACGTCATCGTCGCCGAAGAGAATTGCATGTACCCCGAAGTCAAGGTAGGAGATATCCGAAGATTCCTCTATAAAACGTTCTATCGTTTCAGAAGTAGTGCCTGCGATACCTCTGCTTCTCATATTCTGCATGAACGGGATTACAGTTGTTACTCCACCGAATGCGGAACTGAGCGTAAATGTATCCATCTTATCTAGATTGATAGGATGATTATGTGCATCGATAATCCCTGGGATAACGAAATATCCCGAGGCATCGATCTCTTTGGCTGCCCGCAATTCCGAAGGGTGGGATTCCACTGCAGAAATCTTTTCTGCTTTGATAGCAACATCTAACTTTTGTGTACGTGCTCCATCGACCACTAGGCCGCCTTTAATTAATGTATCGTGTTGACTTGAAATCGGATCAGATTCGGACATAGAAATAACTCCCTAAAGATCTATTGGTATGATATCAGTGTGTAGGAATGTTCAATAGAGTCTACTAGGTTGTGATTTTTTTGGAGTGTGGATATGGTCAACGTTTCAACTTCTTGCAATGTGGCGCTTAAAGAATGGGCGGTGACAATAAGAGCGATGGCTCTTGGTGACCAAATTATAATAGTACGGAAAGGCGGCATTCACCAAGACGATAAAGAGTTCAGGATCATACATCCCAGCTTTTTATTGTTTCCAACCTACGAACATCAGAAGCTCGATCTATTAAAGCCTTCTGTGCAAAAGGATTTGATAACTCCGCTAGAGGACTCTTTTAATGCCAACGAAATTGAATTTCAATACTGGGCGAAAGTCACGGATGTATATGAGTTAAGAGATTCAGAAACGCTATCAAAAATTTCCTCTTTTCATCATTGGACAGAAGAATATGTAAAGTCACGCTTCCATTGGAGACCATCTCAAGCACTAACCGTAGCGTTATTGAGATTATTCAAGTTAGAAGGGAAAATGACTGTGCCACGAACCCCAGCGTTTTCGGGATGCAAATCTTGGGTAGAACTGGATGACCATATTCCGACCCTGGAGACTCAGCCGGTATTGTCGGATCAAGAATACTTTGAGACCTCTACAAAGATTAGAGAATCACTGTCTGGCGCCGAGAATGTGGTTTTGTGAAGTTTTAGATTGCTGTACAACAAACTTATAGGAACTGACCTAAATGTATCTGAGGTTGGGTTTGGCCTGTGGACTTTGAGTACTTCAGGATGGTCCTCTAGGAGCCGTTCAGAAAATTCTGTTAACTTGCTCAGGAGCGCTTTTGATCTTGGTGTTAACTTTTATGACACGGCAGACTCTTATGGAAGAGGTTACAGTGAAGAACTTTTATTTGAATCACTTGGTTCAGTGAGGAATGAAATAGTTATATCCACCAAATTCGGGTTTGATTTTTATCCACCTGATCTCGGAATGCTGAAGTCTCCGCACCTGCAAAAACCAGAAAAAAACTTTGATCCAGACTATATTACCTTTGCTTGCGAACAATCGTTGAGGAGACTCAATACTGATTATATTGATTTGATAGCCCTGCATTATCCGGCTTTGTTGGACGTAGAGAAAGATCACGTTTTTGAGCAGTTAGAGCGATTGGTTGAAGATGGGAAAA
>VFFS01000057.1 GCA_009392815.1 SAR202 cluster bacterium | reverse complement strand
CCATGGAACCATTCTTCCATCTCATCGGCAATTTCTTTTGGCCCACCAACCATGGTATGTCCGTCACTTAACAAGCCTCTTCTAGTAATTCTCATAAAATCTCTAGGGGTAGGGTTTTTTATCCCTGTGGATATGACCCTGTCACGCATAGCTTGCATTCCTTGGAGGCCTTCAATTTCATCATCACTGAATTCTTCGTCCAAACCTTTCTGGGCGAAGTCAAAATTAAGTGCTTCCGATAATAGTAATAACTGGTCCATATCGTTTGACAACAACTCATATGCTGCTCTTTTATCTTCTGCCTCAGATTTGGTTTCAGCAGCTATCGGATACATCAGGGAGGCTATCTTCATATGTTCAGGATCACGGCCTGCAGCCGCGGCTGACGCCTTCAACGCTGCATACTCGGTTTTACCAACGTCGAGATTACGATACCCAGCGAAAATCAACTCCCCCCATCGAGAGGCAAATTGCTTCCCACGAGGGCTGCCTCCTGCTTGAATAACAACAGGATGGCCTTGGGGAGTCCGCGGCACGGTGAATGGCCCTCGGGAGCTCAAATATTTGCCCTTGTAGTCAATCCGTCTAACTTTGTCTGGATGTGCGTATAAATTATTTGCTTTGTCTACCACTATGGCATCGTCATCCCATGAGTCCCAATGACCCAAAACAGCTTCTAGAAATTCATCGGCTCTGTCATAACGCAGGTCATGATCCGTATGAGTTTCTCGTCCCATATTCTTAGCTTCGTTATCATTAACTGATGTGACTACATTCCATGCAGCCCTGCCCTTCGTCATCAAGTCTAGAGTTTGAAACAATCTAGCAACATGAAAGGGTTCGTAATATGTTGTTGAATAGGTGGCTCCAAGACCAAGGTAGTTTGTCACGGAGGCCATAGTCATAAGACACGTTACCGCGTCTAGTTTCGTACAGCGTATTCCGTTTTTGACGGTCTCAGAGTGATCACCTGCATACATATCTGGCATTGCCAAGCGATCATCAAAAAAACCTATATCAAATTTACCTTCTTCAAGAACCCTAGCAATGTGCTGATAGTAATCGGGAGAATAAGTATCTATACGAGCCTCTGGATGTCTCCATGATGAGGGTAGTGTCGTACAGTTTTGCGCTTGAAGAAACGCTACAAGTGACATTTGCCTCATAAAATCCTTCTCCTTCGACATACTCATTTTCTACCTCATAGCATAACGAATGAAGCGCATATATTCCTCAGCGCCACATTATCCCACATCATCTAAGGGACATATCATCGAATAGAAGATAAAATAGATATCTTGACTCATCACTAAAACACCGAGTACTTCAGATATCAAAAACGATATATTGAACCCGATACATCAGCAATAATTCTTCAGAAGAGACCAAAACCCTTTAGGCTCTGTTGAACGAATCTATTTTAAGGAGTCCTACAAATGAACTACGGAATTTATAACCTAAATAATCCAGAATCTTTAGACACTCCCACCATGCTTACTTACCCACATCTCGTCAATAAAAACATCGACGAAATCATCAAAATCTGTGGTAGCCCAAACAATTTGGTGCCTCATGCGAAAACACACAAATCCCCCGACATCTTAAAAATGCAAATAGAACGTGGAATCCGATCATTCAAATGCGCCACTCTTAAAGAGGTCGAAATGGTTGCTTTAAATGGTGGTCTTGAGATAGTTATGGCTTATCCCTTAATTCACCCTATAAAACTAGCCCGCTTCACTCATCTCGTCGATAGCCACCCAGAAATAAAATTTAGTGCGATTGCAAGTACATCAGAGCACCTTAAAGAATTGAACAAAGCAGTCAGTAATATAGGAAGAAAAGTCGGTGTATACATGGACTTGGACAGTGGAATGAGAAGAACTGGGGTACAGCCAGGTAGCGAAGCAGTAAATTTCTATTTATCGATAGCAGACACCGAGTTTCTGTCCCCCGTCGGAGTTCATGTATTCGATGGCGAAACCACATATGTGACTTCCGCAGAAGAGCGCAAGTCAATGGCCTCGAATACTATTAAGGAAATGGAAAGTATTTGGGTGAAATCTGAAAGTGAAGGAATCCCAGTTACTGACAATCTCGCAGGAGGATCATGGTCTTTCTTTTACTATGCAAATCATCCAAATATACGCCCTACACCCGGTACTTGGATTTATTGGGACACACGGAATGCCGAGATGGGTGAACTGCCCTTTGAAATAGCAAGTCTAATTCTAGGGCAAGTAGTAGATCGAGACCCGGAAATGGATACTGTCACAGTAGATATAGGCTCTAAAGCCTGTTCCTCAGATCAGCCACTAGAACATAGATTTCGGATTATTGGCTACGACAAAGCAATCCTGATTCTACAAAGTGAAGAACATGGTGTGATCAAGCTTAATGGAGAAAAAATGGAAGTCGGCGACTTCGTGTTGGCAGCGCCTGGACATGCATGCACAATGACTGTCAAATTCCCATCTACAAATATAGTTGACCAAGAAGGAAACATACGCGGTAAATTTATTCATTCAGCACGGGATAGATAAATTTATTTTGCTACAGCTGCATATTTACACACTTTATGTAATCAAGGACAATGACTGGAAAGATAAGCTCAATTGGTTTTATCTTCGCCTGCAGCAGTAAAGAAGGGATTTGACGAGGAAGTACTAGAACCTGTACTCAATTTGGGCAGGTAGAAAATATTCCAAACTTCGGCGAAAAACCTGAACCCTCCTACACCCCTAAAAACTAATTTTAAAAGCCAGGTTTAAATAAAGTTCTAATCACCTGAAATTCTCTATCACTTCTCCTGACAACCAATCCATCTTCTCAATAAATTGTTGGAGGCCAGATGACCTAGTATCCAATATGATATGGCTCACTCCTGTGTTTTCATATTCGATAATATCCTCAATAATCTGGTCAGGCGCCCCTGAAAACCGCCTCCGACCACCATCACCCACAACTTCTACATCGTATATCGGAGCTTTCATGGTGATAGATAATTCAGAGGGATCTCGGTCGTATCTTTCACACATGGAATGCATATAATCAACTTCGGTCGCCAATTCCTCAGGCTCCAATGGCGAGGCTGGATTAGCACCAACTGGATGCCATGCATCACCGAGCTTAACCACTCTCCTTATTGCCGCCCTGCTTTGTCCCCCGACCCAAATAGGTGGTCCCCCATTTTGTAGCGGCTTTGGAGCGAACTGTAAGGAGGGAAAATTATAGTAGCTCCCTTCAAATGAAGGGTTTTGCTCGTTCCAAAGAACTTTGAATATTCGAATGTATTCGTCTGTGACTTTCCCCCTCCGATTAAATGGTGGAGTATCGAGAGCTTGAAATTCTTCCTCAAGCCACCCTACCCCTACGCCAACAATCAATCTCCCTCCAGAAAGAACATCAACCGTGGACAACATCTTAGCTGTAAGAACCGGATTCCGATGAGGGACTATCAATACACTAGTAACCAAACTTGTGTTCTCCGTTACTCCCGCTAAGAATGCTAATTCGGAAATCATCTCTAGGTGCTCCCCGTCTTCATCCCAAGGAACTTCGGAGGTCACCGAATATGGATATTGTGACTTAGGATCAATTGGAGCTATAACGTGATCACCGGCAACCATAGAATCAAAACCGAGTGCCTCTCCGTGGGAAGCTATTTTTAGTAACGGT
Source organism: SAR202 cluster bacterium (assembly GCA_009392815.1). Taxonomy (GTDB): domain Bacteria; phylum Chloroflexota; class Dehalococcoidia; order Lucifugimonadales; family UBA826. The sequence continues at coordinate 60,279 of VFFS01000057.1, read as the reverse complement.
TCTCTGGTTGCCATAGGACCATGAGTAGGTAGATAAAACCCAAATTGCATAGTAGAACCTCCATTTTGTGGTAATCGAGTTTATCAACCCCTTTGTGTAGGCACACCTGCCTCTTCAAATAAATTAACCATCTCTTCCAACAGATGACTGGGTAGCCTAACAGAGGGAGGGCGTGGAGGCCCAGCCCGGAGTCCCACATACTCCATTGCGGCCTTAATAAATGGCCCCTCTCCACCTGTATATGACAAGACTTTTACCACCCATTTTCGCCATTTCCATTTGAACTCACTTAACTTATTTTTCGCTGACTCATAATCTCTATTATTAAGTAGGTCCCATACTTCAGCAGGGTACTCAGGCCAGAAACCACTGAGATGTGTTATAAACCCTGATGCCCCTAATACATGGCTCAAAATATGTTCCCCTGAGTTATCAATGATAGCGAGTTTATCTGCAAATCTATGCAACCCGTCTCGATACAAGGTACCTTCAGGGGCAGACCACTTCATAGCATTAACACTGTCTATATCCGAGAGTTCATCTATCAGCCCAAGACTCATAGTAAGACCTTCCCACCACGTGTGATAGATCATAAGATCAATATCGGAGTCTTCATCCACCTTCTGAAATAAGCGAACCACGTCAGATTCTGATGGTTCATAGTAATAGGTTGGGCCTAGCTGCACTCCGCCCAAACCTATTTTTGACGCATGCTGAGCTAAGTCGACTATTGTACGAACATCTGTATGTTGGACACTAGACAAGACTGGAACCTCATCATTTGCTGCTTCAACAGAAGTAGTCATCACCATCTTTCTTTCGTCCGGGCTCATTGCTGGATGCTCACCCCCTGCACCACCAACTAAAAGAGTTCCTTTCCCTGTAACAACTCCGGCATCGACCATAAACCGTATATTTTCAGTCAAAGCAGCCAGATCAAGAGATAAATCCTCTTTGAATGGGGTGGCCACGGCAACCATAGGTCCGCATAACCAGGAACGAATATTAGAAGTCATATGAACTTAACCCCCTTGGCCTATTGTTTGATCTCAAGACTTTTGATTGAGTGACGCTAATCTTTTCACAAACTTTGATTATAAGAAAAATGATGCAGACCACGTCGAGCAAATAAAACGGATGTTACTATCTGATAACGGAATTAGCGATTCAAGATACGGTATCAACTTAATCATATTTATAGATTGATACCGCATCTCTGGATCAAAAAGGTGAAAGGAACGAATAGCCCTAACATGCCACCAAGCACTAACAAAAAAGGTGGAGGAATATTTTACGGTTGGTGGATTGTAGCTGCTACCTGCGTAGTAAACGCCATGGGTGGAGGAGTATATTTCTACGGATTCTCCGTTTTCTTTCTTCCCATAAAAGAAGCACTAAAGTTAAGTAGTGCGTCCACCTCCCTGATATTTTCTCTCTCTCGAGCTGAAGGAGCCATTGAAGGACCCTTGGCGGGATATTTGATAGATCGATATGGTCCTAGAAGAATGTTAACGGTGGGGTCGTTAATAGTTGCAGTGGGATATATCCTCCTGAGTCGTGTGAATAGCTTCGCAACATTTCTTATTGTTTATCTGGGAATAGTCTCTCTAGCCTTTAATGCAGCATTTTCTGGTTCAACAATGGCGGTTGTGAACAATTGGTTTGTGCGGCGAAAGGGATTGGCTATGGCAATATCTATCGCTGCCTTCAGTCTCGGAGGATCGATAATCGCACCCCTTTTGGCGTTCGGTATTCATCATTTGGGGTGGCGAACAGCTTTGATCCTCAGTGGAGTTCTTCTTGCGGCAATAGTAGTCCCATTTGCACAGCTACTTAAACCATCCCCGGAGGCCATGGGTCTTCAACCTGACGGTGATAACCCAAATTCCAAAATGGCGGAGGAAGATAAATCTGATGAGGTAAACGAAGAAGTAGTCGATTTCACAGTGCGGGAAGCCTTTAAAACAAAGTCTTATTGGATATTGGCCATAGGAACAATGCTTCGTACTGGGACTCTCGGGACAATAATAGTCCATTTTGTACCTATGATGGTATGGAAGGGCAATTCCGAACAGTCCGCGGCAATGATGCTAGGCATTCTAGCTTTTTTGAGCATCCCGATGAGAATAGGGATAGGCTGGTTGGGGGATCGGTGGTCTAGACCCAAGATCCTCTCGGCTGGAATGGCTTTAGGAGCAATATCCTTACTCTGGCTGCAAAATGCACAGGGGGTCAGAGAAATCTGGATATTCATATGTGTATTCGCAGTTGTTGAAGGCCTAAGCGCTTTGAATTGGGCTCTCGTCGGGGATTATTTTGGACGGAAACGATTTGCAACCCTAAGAGGATTCTTAAGCCTGGTTTACAGCTGGGGAATGATAATAATGCCTGTACTTGCTGGATATATATTTGATCGAACCGACAGCTACACGATAGTGATATGGATATTTATTGGAATGTATGTAGCTGGAACATTAATATTTGCCTTAATTCAAAAACCGAAACCCCCGATACGCCTTTCACCTGGCTTAGTAAAATAGACACCTCACTGAAGTTAAATCCTTTAAACACTACTTTAATCCAAGCAATATATCCGAAAGCTCATCTGGATGACTTAACATTGGGTAGTGGCCAGCGTTAAGTTCATGCCATGATGCATTCAACTTTTCAGCTGTTCTCCTCTGGTGATCGAGTGGGGGATTCGCGCTCATTTTGCAACGTACTACTGTTGCCGACCAATCCTGAGCCCAAAATTCATCAAGAGCCCCTGGCTGATCCTTGGCCTCAATTGGATGCATAGTTACCCGGTCAATCGCCCATGATTTCAGTTCCGGATCCAATTCTCTGAATAATCGTTCTTCTAATTCTTCCTGCGAAGGTCCTTGCGTTAAATCTGTGGTAACCCTGGGAGTATTAGGGTCAAGCTTCACAATATCAGTAACTTTTTCTCCAGGTTGAGGAGCTAGCGCATCCACAAACACCACTTGGGATACCCGCTCCCTACTCATCGATGCCGCAACACAAACGACCAGCCCGCCGGTACTAGTGGCTACCAAAATGACATCGTCCAGATCCTCATAGAACATCATGTCTGAGATTTCCCGTGCCTGTGAGGTTATAGTTATGCCTGGCCTTATGGTCGAAGAACGTTCTCCACATCCATCAAGAGTAGGCACATATACCGTTTCTCCTGCTTCTCTAAGTTTTTGAGCTGTAGGCTTCCATATCCAACCGCCCTGATATGACCCATGAACTAACAAATAAGATGCCATTTTTTGTTCCTTTATATTTACATCTAATTTCAAGCATTGACTATCGCAACGTTACTTATTCACTGAGCCCCGTCCTCCGGAATATATCCAAGAACATCCTTTGCATGAGAGTTATCCCTGTATATTCTGGCATTGTCAGAGGTAGCCCAAAAAATATCAAATTTAAGTCGAGAGGGAGCCTCAATACATTTTATGGTGAGCTGTTGTAAATCTCGATAGCTAGACCAATTCGCCATCGATCTACCAGGTTTGGGACTGTCCTCAGAAGTGCAACTACTAATACGCAGATTCAATACAGACATGTCAGTAGTAAGAGCATAAAAACGTGCTAAATCCTCTCCAAATAATTTAGTAACCCCATACAGGGAAACAGGTTTAGGTTCTGCAAACTCATCGATAAGATCCCATTTTTCTGGCATATGTTCTGGTACTTCAGCTACCAGTTGTTTGTAAGGGTCCTCCAACTCGTAACCGTTAACCGTCGCACCCGAGCTTGCAAGAATCACACGAGAAACTCCTTCATTGAGGGCGCATTGGAGAACGTTGTAGGTACCAACAATATTGTTGCTTAGCATTGAATCCCAGGGGGCGCTCTGGCCATCCGGACTTCCTATTCCACCATCTGCCGCAAGATGAAGCACCACATCTATACCTATAAAAGCAGGTTGAATGGCATCGATATCAGCGATATCGGCTCGGAAAACTTTCTCATGAGGTATACCCTCCACCCCACTTCGGGACAGAGCGCTGATTTCATAGCGAGATTCCAACGCCGGGAAAAGTGCCTGTCCTACTACTCCGTTCAACCCTGTTACAAGCAGTTTTATTTTATTTCCCAATTCGATCCCCTTTGATAAACATGTACAACAATTCAATCTTGCGAGGGCGTAGTAGGTACATCGTCCCACGGCCTGGCTCTAATGTCATATTTCCCCTTTTTAAGAACAGGTAGTTGACCAGAGTCGATCATTTTCTCAAGAGGGTTAATATCCGGTTTCATCGGAAGAATAACTTGAGAATAGGTACGAGCAGACTCATAAACAGCATGCACCATTTCGAGAGCCTTATACCCATTTATAGCTTCTCCTCTGAAATTTGCACTTTCCCCAGTAATCCATCGTGCAAATTCCGTCATTTGCGCTGCACCAGCTTCAATCATTTCAAAATCTTCAGCACCATATAATTCAAAGTCGCCGTCAGGTCTATGTGTCACCCAGCCAGCAGAATCAAAACTCATAATTTTCATTTCAGAAACTGTAAATTCGATAGTCCCGTCACTACCGTAAATCCGCCCTCCGAATCCGTGATAGTCCGTCAACCCAGAAAGAATAAAGGCCTGAGCTCCACCAGCAAATCCAAAAATCCCTAACGCTTTGTCTTCTATTGGAACGGCTCGTGCCCACTGGTCGGTAAATCTCTCCACATTCCCCATCACCCACAAGCATTCTGGATCACCCAACAAATATCGGAAGGTATCCGATAAATGTGATGAGTAATTTGGGAGACCGTCACGAGCGAAAGATGTTAAGAGATGCACATCTCCAATATGTCCATTGGCTATCGCCTCTCGAACTAAGTTGTAGGAAGGTAAGAATCTTCTTTGATGACCCACAGCAAGTTTCACGGCATTATCTTCACAGACCTTTATCATTTCCCAGGCATCTAAAGTACTATCGGACATTGGTTTTTCACACATAATTGCCGTAACTTCTGCGTTTGCGCAAAGATCCACCATCCCTTTATGGAGGCCATCCCAAACCCCTATGGAAACAACATCTGGCACAGCCTCTGATAGCATCGTTTCTGCATCAACAAAATGGATCGGGTTGTAATTAGGAGATCCATTAAAATGCTTATCAAACGCCACCATCCCTTCAGGTCTGACATCACATAGCGCAACCAGCTCATATCGATCGGATCTGAGATAGCCGCGTACATGGTTTCGACAAACTTCTCCACAACCAATTATTGCCACTCGAAGTTTTTCCTGATCCATACGACTACTCCACTTAATGATTAGAAAATATCAGACTATTCAACTACAAGACGTGACAATATGTCCCTGTTTAATTCCACTCCCAATCCAGGTCCAGAGGGAGGAATGATAAATCCATTCTCAAAAACCATTGGCTCTTCAAATATTGTTTTATGCAACGGACCCTGATTCGCTTCCTGTATTAAAAAATTGGGCGAACATGTATCTATTTGTATTGCTGCTGCTGCTGCGATGGGGCCACAAGCCATATGTGGAGCGATCATAGCGTAGTGTGCTTCAGCTATAGCCGCTATCTTCTTTGCTTCAGTAATCCCCCCGCATTGACCTACGTCGAGCTGTATTATTTGAGCCGCTCCCTTTTCTAATACTTCAGAAAATTCGTACTTTGTTACCAACCGTTCGCCGGTGGCGATCGGAATGCTAGTGTGCTGGGCAACTCGCACCATCTCATCCACATTTTCGGGAGGTACGGGTTCCTCGAACCAAAAGGGATGATAGGGTTGAAGGAAATCCGCAACACGTATAGCACTATAGGTTGTTAGTTGACCATGCGTTCCTATACCAACCTCAAGCTTATTCCCCACCGTTTGACGAATACTCTCAAATATCTTCGCCGCATGCTCAATTTCCCATAAGGGAATATCTCTTGGTATGGGGTATTCAGGCATGAAGGGATCCAGCTTGCATGCCGAATTACCCTCCTCAAGCAACTGCTGAGCAATTTCACCTGCTATTGAGGGATCATCCCTAAAATTTCCACCAGGTAGTCCACTGGGCATATAAGCATATGCCCGAAGTTTTTCGTGGTATTGACCACCCAGCAGATTGTATATCGGCTGGCCTGCAACTTTTCCTGCAATATCCCACAGGGCCATATCTATCGCGCTAATCACAGGCGTAGCATGTAGACTTGGATGACGAAAATCATGCCTTGAGGCATAAATCCGATCCCATATTTTCTCGATGTTGAGAGGATTTTCCCCTACGAGAAATTCATCGGCGTATTCCTCTATAAGGTCGATCTGCGATCTGAGATCTTTCAACCTCTTCGAGTATGTATTGCCAGTTATCCTTTCTCCAAGCCCCACTATCCCTTCATCTGTTTTTATCTCCAGGAAAAGAAGATATCTTCCTCCCCTATAGGGCTCTACATTTTCGATAACCATAGTTTCCACACTAGTTATTTTCATATTTAACTCCTATTTTTGTCATCGATATATCCACATATTTTCTGCGCTATTTTTCAAGAAATTGACGAATAGAATCAGGGGAAATGAGAGGATATATTTGAAATTCAGCTGGAACTATTTCTGACCACTCATTCAGCAGTGCGTGAAGAGTTTCATTTGACTCCACATCAAAAATAGCGACAGCTCCCCTACCCGTTCTAGCATAAAAAGACTGTGCTTTTCCTGAATCCAATAGGCCCTGAGCCCAGGGCCAATATCTTTTCCTGTTTTCAACAACAGTGGACGGACGCACAGGTTCGGGATTACTTATTACAAGAAAGAGCATAGTCGGCCACCTCACATTATTTGAATGTTTACATCGTAAAACCAATATCTGTAAAAGGAAAAGTTACATTACAAGGTTTTGGATCGAAGCTTGCAGGCAGATTCCACTACAGTTCAAAAATTACAGAACCTAGAATTCTCGGTAAATAAGACCTCGGTAGCTATAGAATCCAAGCCCTATTAAATTCCCACCTATAACAGCGCCGGCCATCATGCCTTCAAGCATATACCTGACCGAGAAAACCTCCACTCTGTGGACTCCACCAAAAAGAGCGTAATGAGTCTCGACCCCTCTGATTTCATTCAAAACCCATGATGAAAGCATAGAAACAATAACTACTGTAAGTGCCATCTTAAAATTAGTTACCAATGGTGTAGCTGTGTTCCACCATGCCGGAATAATCCCAACTGATGCAGCACCTCCAACGAGAAGGGCATGTTTCAAAAAATACATAGTTGGGTCCGAAGCGGATGGTTGAAGGAAAACCTTTACAAAAGCCCAGGTAAGAACGATCAATACAACCGAAAAGAAAACTGCTGCCAAAAGTCTGGCTATAGCGGAGACAAGTAATTCCATTCTAAACATATATATTCAATTCTACTGGCAAATGTAGAAAAAAGAATCTTAATAAACTCCCATTTCTTCATAAAGGTCCGTCTGCTGGCCAAAAAGAATATTGCCACCTCATCATAAAACGGTGCTACCATCTTTACTAAGTCTTAACACAAGGTGAATCAATGCCAAAAACTCCAAGGCTCTTCAACCCAATTTCCATAAGGAATGTGAACCTAAAAAACAGGGTTGTTGTTGCGCCAATGCATCAGTACGCTGCGGTGAAAGGATTCCCCACTGATTGGCACCTAATGAATGCGGGAAGATTCGCCGCGGGAGGAGCCGGCCTAGTATTCATAGAATCCACCAAGGTGGACAGAAGAGGTTGCGGTACGGCTGGGGATTTAGGTCTTTGGAATGATGCTTTCATCCCCCACTTCAAAAAACTGGCAGACTTCATAAGAAACCAAGATTCCGTTCCAGGTATCCAACTGGGACATAGTGGTAGAAAGGCGAGAAGATTCCGACCATGGGAAGGTGGACATCCTTTGACCCCAGAAGGAGCCGCATTGGCAGGTGTCACTGACTGGGACAATTGGGAATTAATAGCTCCAAGTCCTATAGGTTCTAATAATACAGAACCTGTTCCCAGAAGCCTCTCTACCAAAGAAGTGCAGGAACTCGTAGCAATGTGGGGTCAGGCCGCAGCGAGAGCTCATGCCGCAGGATTCGATGTGCTGGAGATACATGCAGCACACGGTTATTTGATACACCAGTTTTTATCTCCGCAGGCAAATCAAAGAAATGACATGTACGGCGGATCCGAAGAAAATAGAATGAGATTTGCAACAGAAATAGTAGAAGAAGTACGACGAAATTGGCCTGAAAGCAAACCTTTGTTCATGAGGTTATCGGTTGAAGACGACGCAGGATGGGATCCAGACAAAAGCGTAATTCTATCCAGATTGGTAAAAGCTAGAGGTGTCGACGTCATTGATTGTTCATCTGGTGGAATGAGAGGAAGTCCAGTCATAAGTGCGGGACCAGTGAGTTATGGATACCAGGTACCCTACGCTAAAAAAATTCGAAATGAAGCAGAAATAAAAAGTATGGCAGTAGGCCTGATAGTACATGCTGAGCAAGCAGAGAATATCTTGAAAAATGAAGAGGCAGACTTGATCGCCTTGGCAAGGGAACTTCTGCACAACCCTAACTGGGCGCTTGACGCGGCATTAAAGCTAGGAGCTGAAAATCCATACCAGGTAACCCCCCCAGCATACGATTACTGGCTTGAAAAGAGAGCTAGTTCAGTAACCTCGGTCACTCCATCCACATATTTTCCAGGATCTGACTTAAATTCGCTAAAGGGTTAAAACAATTTTAGCTGACTACAAACAAATAACGACCACATAGTGCTAGGATTCCATAGTCATAGACACATTGCTAGAAGTGAACCACTGTTGAGTAATAACCAATATTTGAAATAAAAGGATTCTTTTTAACATGCTTGAGAGATTTCATGTACCAGAAGATATTGCAGTCAGAGTAAATCAGGAGGATATGCGAGCTACCCTAGTTGATATATTCACCAAATTAGGAATGCCTGAAAATGATGCTGATCAGTCTGCAGATGTTCTCATGTATGCAGATATAAGGGGCGTAGAGTCTCATGGGGTCAGTAACATGATGAGATCGTATGTTGCTGGATTTCAAGAGGGCACCATCAATCCTAATCCCAAAACCAGAATAATCCGCGAAGCCGCAGCGGTATGCACTATTGATAGCGACCAGGGTCTAGGACTTGTAGTAGGACCTCAAGCTATGAATGAGGCCATTGAGAGAGCTGACAAATATGGAATCGGCTCAGTCTCGGTGACCAACGGACGACACTTTGGTGCCGCTGGCTACCACGCCGCTATGGCATTAGAAAAAGACATGATCGGCATCGCCATGACAACCGGAGGGGTGACTGTAGTCCCGACTCATGGGGCAGAGAGATTAGTTGGATTGAATCCTATTGCGATTGCTGCACCAACCAGAGATGAACCTCCATTTATTTTTGACGCTTCAATGAGCTCCGTTGCCGGAAATAAAATCACTTTGGCGAAACGACTAGGAGTACAAGCCATGCCAGGCTGGATTGCGCAGTCAGACGGAACACCCTTGATGGATGAGTCTGATATTCCGGATGACTATATGATCCTACCGCTCGGAGGAACCCGAGAGGTAGGGTCCCACAAGGGGTATAGTCTGGCGGTAATGATAGAAATACTCTCAGGAGTATTATCTGGAGGAGCCGCAGGACCTCATAGAAGAGCCGGAGCCTCCCACCATTTTGTGGCGTACAAGATTGACGCATTTACGGATGTAGATGGATTTAAAGACGATCTTGACCAGTACATGAAGTCGTTAACCGAATCTAAACCAGCCCCTGGCCATGACCGGGTCACATATGCTGGTCTCCCAGAACACGAAGAAGAAAAGGAACGGCTAGAAAATGGAATTCCCTATCACCCTGAAGTAATAGACTGGTTTCGTAGCATTAGTGCAGAGCTTGAGCTTCCTGCAAGGCTTTAAACCAATGAATGAGGAAAGCTGAGATGGCAAAAATAGGTGGAAAAGTCGGGCTAATGGGCCTAAGACCTCCCGGGAGTGACTGGGGAGTAACGAAAGAAATGGCGGCCCGTGCTGACCAGCTGGGATTTAGTAGTCTCACAATGGGGGAAGCCTGGGGCGAAGACGCCTTCACTTCCCTAGCCCAACTCGCAGCTGTAACAGAGAGAATATCCATAGGGACTAGTATAGTTCCAGTTTACGCAAGAACTCCTGCGAATCTTGCCATGACAGCTCTAAATATGGACATTATGTCTAAAGGTCGTTTCTTTCTGGGTCTCGGATCCAGCGGTAAGCTAGTCATAGAAGATTTCCACGGTGAGAAATTTGAAAAACCTCTTTCTCGTATGCGGGAATACATTAACTTTATTCGTATGGCCCTCAAAGGAGATCGGCTAGATCAGGATGGTGAGTTTTTTTCCACCAAACGTTTTAGATTAAGGTTTACTCCATTTAGAGATAACTTACCTATATTCATAGCCTCTCTTACTCCGTTGAGTTTGCAAATGACCGGGGAAATCGCAGACGGTTGGCTGCCTATATATTACTCTCCTGGACGAATGGCCCCTTCTTACAATAAATTGAAGTCAGGAGCATCCATTACAGGAAGATCGATCTCAGACATCACGGTATCTCCTCAGGTTTCAATTTACATTACGGATGATAAGAAAGAGGCCTTCAACAGGGAACGCCCACACATCGCCTTTTATATAGGAGGAATGGGAACCTTTTACCATGAATATATGCACAGAATAGGCTTTGGCGAAGAATCAGACGCGATCAGAAAAAAATACTTAGACCGTGATCGGACGGGAGCCGCTGATCTTGTGACTGACGAGATGGTATCAGCGACTGCATTAATAGGTTCCGCCAGTGAATGTCTGGAGCAAATGCAGAGATATTACGATGATGGAGTGGACGAGATACGTCTCGTATTTAACGAACCAGACGCTGCCGGCTACCACAACATAATCGAATCAATTGGCAAATTCATCTGATTACAAATTTTGACAGGAAAGCACATGAATCTCACAATCAAAGAACTTATACGGGATTCTCATCAAATATCAAAAGATCACGGCTGGTGGGAGAACCCCGATAAAAGTGTAGGGGAACTACTAGCCTTAGTGCACAGCGAGATAAGTGAAGCACTCGAGGTATATCGGGACCTTGGAAAAGAAGGATTGTCAAAAAACTGGAACGAAGAAAATGGGAAACCGGAGGGTTTTACTGTTGAACTTGCAGACGCAATCATTCGTATCGCAGATATGTGTGGAGCCTACGGACTAGACTTGGAAGAGGCTTTGACCAAAAAAATGGAATACAACAAATCTCGACCTTACAGACATGGTGGGAAAAAGGCCTAGATTCTGAAATAACGAAGCTGCACAGGCTACACTATATATACATTCTGATGTTATGATCCCGCCCAACAAATGAGAGGAGCAAAAAAATGGCAAACAAAGTAATTGAGAAAATGCAGAAAGGTGAAAAAGCCTACGGGATAGGTCTGAGCTATTATGCGGACGAAATAATAGAACTTGCAGGGGTCATGGGGCTAGACTTCGTAAACTACGACGGTCAGCATGCACCGATTACTCCGGAAACAATTGACAGGTTTTGTCGCATGTGCGACGGCTGGGGCGTCACCCCTACAATGCGTGTCCCTGACCAAATACCGAGCAATATACTGAACTATATTGATCGGGGTATAAAGGCTATTACAGTACCCTTTGTAAACACCAAAGAAGAATTGGAAGCTGTCGTAGACTGCTGCTATTTTATGCCACGAGGTCACAGAAGCTATACCAGCAAACGAGTCCAGAGATTCGGGCTTTTGGATGACTTAAAGAAAATGATGGATGATACAAATGATGATCTTTTGGTAATGCCACAAATTGAAGACATAAAAGCATATAACAATCTGGATGAAATATTGCAGGTTGATGGAATCAACGTTTTTGCCGGGGGCCCCAATGACTTAGCGCAATCCATGGGATACCCGGGGGAGCCGGACCATCCAGACTGCATAAAAGTCACAGACGAAGGAACCGCAAAAATACATGCTGCCGGCAAATACCGCAATGAGGATGTCATGGTAACAATTGATGCCACAATAGCCTTAAGGGATGCGGTCAACGAAATGCTTAAAAGTGGAGATGGTATAAGAGGATATTAAACCGTTATATCCTCACAATATTCCTGCGGTTTCAAATGCTTCCCTGAGTTCCGACTCCTCGTCGGAATTCAGGGAACGAGTGGGTCTTCTAGGCACAGTCGTCTCATACCCAAGCATATTAAGACCTGACTTCAGCGCAGCGACCCCTTTATCCATACCAATAAAGTCCGCATGTGTTATTTTCGACTGGATATCTCTAGCTTCTGAGTAGTGACCTTCTTTGACCAAACAGATTATTCTCCGGCAAATATCAGGAGCCCAGTTTGCAAAGAACAGACATGCTCCGTCAGCCCCTATCATTGCGCCGGGCAGTAGTAGTGTGCCATTACAGGTCCACAACTGGGTAGACTCATGTATGAACGAAGGTACTCGACATTCCCACCTAAAATTCAGAGACATGATATAGGCATAAACATTGTCCATAGAAGTGACTGCCAACATCTCCTCTGGAGTAGCATTTACTGACATTGCCTGCTTTGGCTGATGAATAACAATAACTGGCAAAGGACTCATGGAAACAACTTGATCAAAATATTCCACTACACCTCTGTCGGATTTATCTCCGGGTATATCTGGAATCCGCACTCTAATCATGTCAGCACCTGCGCGGGCATATTCTTCGGCCTGCGATAGTGCGGCAGTAGGTGAAGGCGTATCAATACCTGCAATAACAAAACGATTCCCTTTATGAGCCTGTGAGACCACCTCCACACAGCGTATCTTTTCCTTGCCTGAAAGATGGAATTCTTCTCCCCCATAGGATCCCACCACAAATCCACTAAGGCCGGTCGCCATCCATTTTTCTATGTTCCCAGCAAGCAAATCGTAGTCTGGTTTATCCTTGCCAGTAAACGGAGTTGGAGTAGGTGCTACTACGGGTATAGAGCTCCTATCTGGTATTAAACTCATTCGGTCACTTCCTAATGCCTGATCAGAGTCAAAAAAGTCTGCCCTGGGGACTCATGCCGAGGAAATGCTGCCCGGCCGTATCGTAATGGGAAAATCTACCTTGAATTTGCTGCGATATAGTTCTTACGTCCTGAGATTTTCTCTGTATCGCGGTTTGCTCAAATATGGCGCTCGAGCCGGTCAATGAATATGCAATATCTGCAACCTTCACCGCTTCTCTTATAGCGTGCGTACTTGATAATCGTAGATTAATACGCTCTTCAACTGGAATTTCTCCCTCTGTCACCGCAAAGTGCCATGCCGATTCCGCACTGTCAGAAAGATAGGCCTTGGCAGATCGCCAAATAGCCTCTGCCTGGCCTATTTCGCGCTGAGTGAAAGGTTGCTCCATTAGAAGTTTCTGCTCCTGAGGTGTTTTTGCGCGAGACAACTCGATTACAGAATCTAATCCCGCTCTGGCGACACCCAGAGCAGTCGTAGCAAATCCGGAACAAAACAATAGGCTTTTAGGCATTATGTAAAGTGGCCCTTCCACCTCTGGAGGTCCACCATCTATAAAAGTTAATCTTTCAGGAACAAACAAATCATCAACAGAAAAGCTGAAACTGCCAGTACCCCTTAAACCATTGACCTGCCAAGTATCTTCCATCTCTACCCAGTCCGCTGGAACAATCATGTTCCTTACTTCGGACTGACCATTAGATCCTTTCCTCCCTTCAACTGGAGTCAAGGCGACACGCCAAGTGGCATGGCGGGAACCACTACTGAAGTTCCAACGACCATTCAAAACATAACCATCTTCCACTGGTACAGCTTTTGGATTCACAGGAGGGCCATTGGACAAAACTGCCCTTCGTTCAGCCCATATCTCTTCTGCCAAGCTACCGGGCATGAAGGCAGACAAAGTGGAAAGAACATTGTTCTGATTCAGGCACCAAGCGACACTACCGTCCGCCTCAGCAATAATCGAAACAATCTTTAGAAATTCTAGATAATCAATTTCGTATCCACCCCTGGATTTAGGAATCAACAACCTGAATAATCCGGCATCAGCCATGGGGCCAGAAACCCTGTCTGTAAGCTGTCGCTCACGATTAATTGAGGATGCGTGCTGCTGTATTAGGGGTACGATACCCCTTGCAACAGATATAAAATGACTTTCCGTCACTGGCATTGTTGAACTTTTAACCATATCGTCGAAAATGGTAACTAGAGTTACAGCGACAGTCAAAAAGATAATGATATAAACCTAAATAAGTTCTATACATACGAAAAATTCCCAAAACTATTTGGAAGCGGAGAAGAGGATATGTCTAACATAGTTGAGATACTTAAATCACTGTCTGAAGCCCCAGGTATTTCAGGTCACGAACATGAAGTAAGAAATGTCATGAAAGATATTTTGACTCCTTATGTAGATACAGTCACCACAGACGGACTCGGATCTTTGATCGCCAATATTAAAAAAGATGATGACCTACCGAATGTCATGCTCTCAGCACATATGGATGAAGTTGGGTTGATGGTCCGATATATAACCACTGACGGTTTTATAAAATTTCAAACCATAGGGGGATGGTTAGATCAAGCAATAGTAGGACAGCGATGGGTTATTTCAACCTCCTCAGGAAAAGTAAATGGAATATCGGGAATTAAAACCCCACACGTCATGTCAGCGGAAGAAAAAAGTAGAGTTTTTAAAAAAGAGAACCTTTTTTTGGACGTAGGGGCCTTAGACAAGAAAGATGCCATGACCAGATTGGGTATCAGACCAGGGGACCCGATTTCACCGATAAGCAAATTTGAACGTCTCAACCAAGGTGATTTTCTTCTAGGTAAAGCCTGGGATGACAGAGCGGGCTTGGCTGTAATGAGCGGAGTTGTTGAAATCCTGAGCGAAGTCAACCTACCCTGCAATATCTATGCCGTGGCGACTGTACAGGAAGAGGTGGGGCTAAGAGGCGCTCATACTAGCAGTGAGATAGTCGCGCCAGACATCGGAATCAATTTAGAATCTGGAGTGGCTAGTGATTATCCCGGAATTTCAGAATTTGAGGCACAGGAAAGTCTGGGAAAAGGCCCGGCAATATTTCTACATGATTCTTCGATGCTACCAAATCAGAACCTTCGTGATTTGGTGGAAGAAACAGCATCTGACTTAGAAATGGACCTTCAATACAACGTGCTCAGCGGATATGGTCAAGATGGGGCAGAAATGCAGAGATCCAAAGGTGGGACTCCGTCAATTAACATCACCGTCCCAACTCGATATTTGCATAGCCATAATTCAATAATACATCTTGATGATGTTAATAAAGCTATTAAGTTAGTCAGCGAAGTCGTAAGGAAATTGGACTCTGAAACAGTTAGTAAGATTCGAACCTTTGGATAGTAAGAGTCCACGCTAAATTGACTAGGCGATTCCAGACAACTAACATTTATCTCTGGTGTCTAAGGCGTGACTGGCTAAATTGAATCTCGTTAATCCGCTCGAACGTTACCGGGATGATGAAATTACTGGCCTAAATAATGGATACATGCGCTTGTAGCTCAGTTGGATAGAGCGCAGCCCTGCGGAGGCTGAGGCCGTGGGTTCGAGTCCCACCAAGCGCACTTTTTTCAGGGCGATTAGCTCAGCTGGTTAGAGCACTTGCTTTACACGCAAGGGGTCGGGGGTTCGAGTCCCTCATCGCCCACCACCATTCTCGTGCCTAGAATCGGTTCTTTCCGATCTCTTCAAGAAACCCTAATAGCCTCTCAAGGTTCATCTTATTCAGCTTCATATCAACGTTAATTGATCTGACAATGGCTTCAATTTGAGTAGTTAGTCTCCCAAAAGTCATCAGGCTGCTTGTCAAACTTTCCATGTCCTAACTTATCGTCAAGCCACACCCATGATTTGTTCAACCATCGCCACCGAAAGTTCCTTATAAAGAAGCGAGGCACAGCGTATCTTCTTCTGGGGGGTTTGGTCCATGCGCACCTACGGACGCAGGTACTACAGGTAGTCCCGACACGGATTTGGAAGGTCATGCACTTCTTAGCATCTACCTTCCAGCTTAATACTCCCGAAGCATTACTCTCACCCAAAGCCTCGAACCCGCGGTTGCCTGTTGTAATAGCTTCAGTACCGCACTTCGGTACACATTTCAAACATGCGTTGCAGAATTCAGTTATACCCGAGTCCACTGCCCCTAATGCCTCAAGCGGAAGATCGGTGAATATTTTTGAGATACGGCAGCGTGATCCCACTTTAGGGTTGATTAACAGGCCATGTCTCCCTAGCTGACCGAGACCTGCATCGACGGCCAGAGGAATGCTTAAAGCCGTGTCATTGGCTGCGGGGATGGCATTGTACCCCAATCCCCGTATAAACTCGGTCAGCATCCACAGAGTAGGCGCCATTCGGGCATATGCCAGAGTACTTAGACCCTCAGTTAGCAGAGCCGGGGCATAATCCGTACCTTCCACATCCTTGCCCCATTCGTGTAGTAACACGACGACGTTGTTCATCTCCTTAGGGATCACCCGTGTCCCATCTTCAAGGCAAATGGGATGGTCGTATTGCTCATAGCCGGGTTCATCTGAGAACTTTATTGGGTAATCCTTTTTCGTCTCCAAATCGAAGTAATGGGAGTACACCCATCGGCGGTCCAGTTCGGCAAAGCCAACTTGATCCGCCCCGAACAAATGAGCAGCCTTACGCACAATCTGAGATGCTTCTTTAGGGGAAGTGCTCGGTCGACCCATCGGCGAGGGCTCCACCTCGGATTGCCATGCAGTAGCTGGAGCGTCCGCCTGATTCTTTGAAAAGTCCATAAGAGATAGCAGAGAGTCTGCAGCAGCATCAAGGCTCCACGCAGTAGCCTCGAAACCGGGGCGCCCCTTTTCAGTAAGCTGTCGTTGCTTGACTTTTAGTTTATCCCGTTCAGCCTTGAGTTGAGCGTCCCACACCATCTGCGAGCCCATATGATCTTTCTGATTAAAACGAACATATGATTCTTTCACTTGGTACATTTCCGCAGCTGTGACGCGGGGTTTGGCATGCCGACGCAACTTGATGTTCATACTTCGGGACCTCCCACTGGTAACAGGTCGCAATATAGGAGATCAGGATAATCAATTAGCTGTTTCAAGTCCATCAGCCCAAAGCTGTAGTCACTTTATATAGACACTTTCACCTCAATGGCTCACTTTGGAGAATGGCACCGGACACATCTATGCAGCCACCACCATTTTTACACCTAAAATCGTTTTCCTCTGGTTTTTATTTCCAAAATTGAAATGCTTTAGAATGGTACCTAATATGAATCAGATTCCCGATCCTGGTAAAGGTCGAACCCGTACTTTACGGTCCCTATTCCCAGCAGAAAATCTATTTTATGGCTGGTGGCTTGTTGGAGTAGCTGCCTTCCTACTGACATTGATGTCTCTTACGGTGTTTCAAGGTTTAGGAACAATTCTGGTCGCTCTCGAACGTCAATTCGGCTGGAGCCGCACTGCGCTGTCCGGCGCATTCTCCCTCGCAAGGGTGGAGGGAGCAATTCTAGGTCCCATTGAAGGTTTCTTGGTGGATCGTGTAGGTACTCAGAAAATGGTGCTGATAGGTTACATCCTTATGGGACTAGGCTTTTTATGGCTGGGGCAGGTGAAAACTCTCTGGGCATTCTATGCCTCATTTATGACTATCACGCTCGGCTCAGGTCTAGGGGGTTGGCTTGCCATCATAGCTATGGTGAATAACTGGTTCACACGGCAACGTTCATTTGCCATGGCTTCTGCGATGTCAGGCATCCACTTTGGAGGTTTACTTGTTCCCCTTTTAGCACTTGGAATAGAAACATTCGAATTCCACGGGGCTGCCACAATAATCGGAGTATTTCTCTTAATAGTTGTAGGTCCGGCAGCAAAAGTGATAAGAAACCGACCAGAGGATATGGGCCTACAACCGGACGGTGACTCAGAAATTTTATCAGAGTCCGTCCTAACAGAAGTCGAAGAACCGGACTTTACCGCTGGGCAAGCGCTAAGAACTCCAGCTTTTTGGATACTGACGATTATGCAAGTAGCCTCTAGCGTTGCAATCGTAACTCTTGCATTGCACTTAGTGCCAAAACTAACTGACATGGGTATGACGTTGACTGGCGCAGGTACTGTGGTTCTTACCTATACCATAGTGGCTTTGCCCTCCCAGTTTCTTTCAGGTTATTTCGCAGACCGTCTCCCTAAAACTCTCATGATCGCCATATTTCTAGCGATCCAAGGAGTCGCCATAACAATAATTGCGTTTGCGGACTCTGTCCTCTTAGCATATATTTTTGCCTTATTGTATGGAATAGGATTCGGTGGTCGTAATCCATTAACCACAGCTATCCGTGGAGAATATTTCGGACGAAAGGCCTTCGCGACGATTATGGGAATATCCCAATTCCCAATGAATATAGGGATGATTGGGGCACCCCTATTTGCAGGCTATATGTTTGATACTACAAATTCTTATACAGTCCCATTCTCCGTGTTCGCTATCTTGACTTTTTTTGGAGCCTTCTTAATGTTATTTGTAAAAAAACCTCAGAAGTCAACAAAGTAAAAACGTCAAAATGTTTCAGCCAAACTATCTGAATGATAAACATCAGGCTTAATATATTTCTGTTGAATATTTCGTGGTGTCTGAGTAAACGGACACTTAATTATTGAAATATCTCTGTTTTGCAGGGTATATTTAGCAAAATAAATACGGGTTGGAAAATTAGTGAGGAAATCTGTGACAGCATCTGGTCAGACTGTTCAAGACATCAAAACGGACTATGACGCCATTGTGATTGGGGCAGGTATAGCTGGTCTATATCAACTTTATAAGTTGAGAGAGCTCGGATTAAATGTCAGAGTATTTGAAGCAGGTACTGGTGTTGGCGGAACTTGGTATTGGAACAGATACCCAGGAGCAAGATTTGATTCTGAGAGTTATTCGTATGCTTATTCTTTTTCTCAGGAACTTTTGGACGAATGGGATTGGTCCGAGCATTTTGCTTCACAACCGGAAATTCTTCGTTACCTGCAGCACGTTGCAAACAAATTTGATCTCCTAAAAGACATCCAGTTTTCAAGTGATGTTAAATCTGCCATTTATGATGAACATAGCCGAACCTGGGAAATCGCCTTAGAAAATGGCAGTAAGTATAGAACGAGGTTTCTAATAGCTGGTATAGGTCTACTTTCCCAACCCACAATGCCTAAAATTGAAGGCATCGCATCTTTTCAGGGCCCATCATTTCACACATCGAGATGGCCTCATGAACCGGTGGATTTTTCAAACAAAAAAGTGGCAGTAATCGGTACTGGCGCAAGTGGAATCCAGGCCATACAGGAAATTTGTAAAGACGTTGGACAACTCACCGTATTTCAAAGACGTCCGAACTGGTCTGCTCCCCTAAATAATGACAAAATTAATCCCGAAGAAATGGGCAAAATCAGATCCGGATACGATGATATGTTCGACCTGTGTAACCAAACACAGGCAGGCTTTCTACACACGGTCGACCCCAGAAGCACTTTCGAAGTCACAGAGAAAGAAAGATACGAATTTTGGGAACATTTATATGCCGGTAGAGGTTTCGGCATATGGATGGGTAATTTCAAAGATGTAGCCACAGACCCAAAAGCCAATAAATTAATGTCAGATTTTCTAGCTGATAAAATCAGATCACGAGTAAACGATCCAGATGTGGCAGAAAAATTGATCCCGAAAGACCATGGTTTTGGGACTAGGCGAGTCCCAATGGAAACCAAATACTTCGAAGCCTACAACCAGGACAACGTCGAGCTTGTTGATATAAACGAAAATCCTATAGAGCAGATCACTCCTAGTGGAATAGTTACCCAGGAAAAGGATTTTGAATTCGACTTCATAATATATGCGACTGGATTCAACGCAATATTGGGAAGTTATGACAGGATCAACATAGAAGGGACGAACGGACAGAAATTACGGGACCAGTGGAAACAGGAGTTATCCAGTTTCCTAGGAATCCAGATAAACAATTTCCCGAACCTATTTATGATACTTGGCCCTCATGCTTTACTAGGCAACAATCCCAGAAGTATCGAATACAACGTTGAATGGATCACGACATTGATCGATTTCATGAGGGAAAGAGGCCTTACTCGCGCAGAGGCAACCCCCGAGGCTGTCGACAGTTGGTACAACTATGTAGTGGAACAAGGCGAGGGGCTTCTGTCCAACCAGATTGATTCCTGGATGACTGGCGTAAATAGCAACCTGGAAGGTCGACAAAAAAGAATCCTCGCAAGATACAGTGGCAGCCAAGCTTCTTATCGTGAACGATGCGATGAGGTTGCCTCTAATTCCTACGCAGAATTGAATTTGCTCTGATACAAAATCTAATATCTGAAACGGATTGACCATCCTCTGTATTTGATAAACCTGAAACATTCGCAAATCCCATATAATCCAATTAATTTGGTTCAGGTGACATTAAATTTAAGGAAGACCTCTCATGCGATTTCAAAATAAAGTAGCCCTCGTTACTGCATCTGCCAGCGGGATCGGAAAAGCCACCGCTGAAATACTGGCAAGGGAGGGGGCTCACTTAGTAGCAGCCGATCTGAATCCGGACTCTTTATCGGATTTATCCAAAAGTATTAAAGCAGAAGGCGGCATTATTACCACTAACGAGGTCAATGTTCTTGAAGAAGAACCAGTTAAAAATTTAGTGGACTCGGTAATAGCAAACTTGGGGAAAATAGACATTCTTGTCAATGCGGTGGGAGGAAGTACGATTATTCAAAATAGTTCGGCCTCCGTTGATAACCTGGCATTTGATGATTGGAATAAAGTCCTCGATTTCAACCTAAGAGGAACTTTTCTATGTACTCATGAAGTTATCAAACATATGAAACGACAAGGAAACGGGAAAATAGTAAATATATCCTCTGATGCCGCTCATAGTCTTGGCGAACCTAGTAGTGCCTATGTAGCCGCCAAGGCAGGAATTATGGCTTTCACCAAAAAAGTTGCAAAGGAATCCGGGCCATACGGTGTCACTTGCAACGCCATAGCCCCAGGTATGACTTTGAGCGAGAGAATCCAGCCGAGATGGGAAGGCAGATCGGAAGAACAACGCCAAATTATAATCGACCAAATACCTTTGGGACGCTTGTCCAAGCCTGAAGATCAGGCAAAAGTTATAGCTTTTCTAGCCTCTGAAGATGCAAACTACGTCACCGGTGTCACGATCGATACAAGCGGCGGGAAGCATTGAAATGCCAAAAAACATCTCTAGTGAAGGGGGACATCAACTGAATCCTCGAAGTTTCGATTTCACACTTCTCACAAGAGATCTTTCTGGAGTCGCAGTCAATGGCACATCATAAGTGATGACAACATATTGAATATTGAATATACGATCTTTGAAACCGGCTATGGATGGATGGCCATGGAAAAGACTCGACGAGGGCTGAGTAGGACTTCTCTGCCCACCGATTCATTCGAAAAATGTGCAGAACTAGCCGTCTCTTGGTCTGATTATTCTGTTCGCAATGATAATTCATTCACACATCTAAAGTGGAAAGTACTCCAATATTTTTGCGGGAATGCTGTCGATTTCAACGAGGTTGTTATAGACCTAGATTTAACGCCTCCTTTCTTTAAGAAAGCATTAGAGGAATGTAGGAAAGTCCCCTACGGCGAAACACGCACTTATGCCTGGCTCGCCGATAAGTCTGGAAATGTAAAAGCAAGCAGAGCAGCCGGACAGGCAATGGCCCGCAACAAAACACCGATAATAATCCCATGCCACCGAGTAATAGGTAGTAACGGCCACCTTACAGGGTTTGGTAGTGAATCGGTCCAACTCGAACTGAAGTCAAAACTCTTACGAATGGAAAAAAACTTCGTCTAAAACATTAGGCTTTGTACTGAAACACCACCATATTCTCCTAGAGTACTCTTCAACTTTTCCTGGAGTTCTTCTGAAGCATCCACCTTTACTGGTTTCCAATCCATAACGACCAATGAACCTTGCGACTCTATTTCCAGACCAACTTCATCTGATCCGGATGATCCTAATAACAGACGCTTCACGTCATCCAGCAGCATCTTGTCCTGTTGAGGATGCTCAGTTTCCTTCATGAACAGAACCAACTTCTTTTTATGAGCCACTTCAGAAATAGGTTTTTCCCTGACTACACCGTTAATATGGGGTGAATGCCCGTTTCCATAGTGTTTTCCATTCCCATTCATTACAGTTCCATTCGTTTCAGGACTGACAGGTACTTCATGGGATGTCTGAGTCCGCTTCTCTTGTTCAATTTCATTAACATTTCCGGAATTTAAGACTTTATCCAAATCTACTTCACTACCTTCCTGAACACTAATTGTTATATCTCCATCACGCTCCCTGATTGTGCCGGTAACTGTGACTATTTTGCCCGGATCCCATATGTCAGGTGATTTTTTCAGCGCATCCTCCCAGACCACAGCCTCTAAACTACCGTCCAGCAACTCTAAGGTAATGACTTTAAATGGCTTATTATCCCTAGTAAACCTATCAACAATGGTAGAAACCTGCCCGCCTATGGTTGATCTTCCCCTCTTTCCCTTACTTTCGAGCTGGCTCAGCATTATTTGCACATCGTCCTTCATCTTCGACATAACATTTGCCAAATGATCTGAGGATGAAAGACTCATTCCCATAAGTTCAACTTCCCACATCCTTTTCTCATGATCACTCGTAGATGAAATTGGAATATCAATTGCTGCCAGCGAGGCTCCCTCAGCTTCCCCCAGCATGTCAAACATGGTCGATTGACTAGAATCTCTAAGTGTTTTTTCTTGTTGTGCCAACGAATTAATTTTTTCGGCGACCTCTAAAAGACCCCCTCTATCACCAAATTCATCCAGGCAACCTGCCATAATGAGACACTCTATCGACTTGCGATTCAGTGATCCAATGTCTCCATTTTTACATAAATTTTCAAGGCTATCGAAATTCCCATGTTCCAATCTGGCTTCTATCAAAGGAGTTAAGGCTTCAGATCCAACGTTTTTAATGGCTGCGAGACCAAACCTGATTCCCACGACGCCATCAATCGTTTTCTCTATGGTAAATTCCTGAAAACTTGAATTAACGCTGGGAGGGAATACAGGAATCCCCATCCGCCTACAATCAGCGACCGCAGAAATCAGCCTGTCCTTTTTCCCAATGTACGAATTCATAAAGGCCGCCATGTATTCAGCCGGGAAATTGGCCTTTAAGTACGCTGTCCAGTACGAAACCAAACCATAACTGACACTGTGGGCCTTGTTGAAAGCATATCCGGCAAAAGGTTCCACCAGCATAAAAACCGAGTCAGCCAATTCTTCTGTGTATCCTTGTTCCTGGGCTCCTTCAACAAACTTGTCCCGTTCTTCAGCCATTATTTCTGGCACTTTCTTACCCATCGCTTTTCTGACAATATCTGCCTCACCTAGGGTGTATCCCGCAAATTCTCTCGCGATATGAAGCACTTGATCTTGATAGACTATAACCCCATAGGTTTCTTCTAAAATATCTTTAAGCGCTGGATGCACATACGTCACTTCTCTTCTGCCATGTTTGGCATCAATAAAGGTAGAGATATGGTCCATAGGTCCCGGGCGATACAGGGCTATCATTGCGGCTACGTCATTAATTGAGTTCGGTTTCAACTCCTTTATGTACCTCACCATACCGGCGCTCTCAAGTTGGAAAACTCCTATTGTTTCCCCTCTCGACAAAAGATCAAAAGTATTTTGGTCGTCAAGCGGAATTTCCTGTAGCTTGATGTTTACTCCATGATTTTCTCCAACCATAACCAATGCGTTTGCCAAAACTGACAAATTCGTTAACCCTAAGAAATCCATTTTAAGCAAACCCAATGCCGCCACCGGGTCCATTGCATATTGGGTCATAACCGCCCCAGCCTCGTCTCCTCTGGAGGTGAATTCTAAAGGCACAACGGTATCTAGCGGCTCTTTAGATATGACAACACCAGCTGCATGTACACTTTTATGACGAGTCACACCTTCAAGTTGTTTAGCAGTTTCTATTAGCCGCTTTGTCTCTTGATGGGAGTCATATACAACTTTCAACTCTTCACTTTCCACCAAGGAAGTGTCGATATCTATATTCAGTTTTTCAGGAATCATTCTGGCCACTCGGTCGACGTTGTCTAATGTCATTCCCAGTGCCCTTCCGGCATCTCTCACAGACTGTCTAGCACCAAAAGTTCCAAAAGTGATTATGTGTGCCACGTGTTCTCGTCCGTAGTGTGCAGAACAATAGTTGATAACCTCCTGTCTCCTATCGTCTTGAAAATCCATATCAATATCTGGCATTTCCTTTCTTTCCAAATTGAGAAATCTCTCGAATACTAGATTGAAAGGCATGGGATCCACATCAGTGACTCCGAGACAGTACAAAACAAGACTCGCCGCAGCGCTGCCTCTTACTGTGAAAAATATGTTGTTTTTCCTAACGAATTTGGCTATATCCCAGACCACAAGAAAATAGTCAGGAAATTGGGTTTGTCTAATTACTTCCAGTTCATAGTCGAGTCTTTGCTTATATTCCTCCGGTGCTCCAGGCAACAGGCGACTAAACCCTTCTAAGCAAATCTTCCTGAGGTATTCATCTGAAGATAAAGAATCGGGCACAGGGAATTCAGGAAGACGGGCTTGAGTGAAATCCAGTTCCAAGTTGCACATTTCTGCAACCATATCGGTGTTGGAAACAGCGTCCGGAATTTCAGAAAACGCTGCGATCATTTGGTCATGAGACCTTAGATGATACGTGGCCTCCCCAAATTGCATTCTCTTCGGATCATCCATGTTTGTGTTCGTTTGGATGCAAAGTAGAACTTCATGATTATGAGCATGTTCTTCTAGGACATAGTGTGAGTCGTTGGTAGCTACCAAAGGAATATTTAACTTCTTATTGATACCAACCAATCCCTGGTTGATTTCAGGCAATTCCGGTACATTCCCATGCTGCATCACTTCAAGGAAATACGTACCAAATACATCCCGATACCAACTGGCTCGATCCATAGCCTCATCGAGTCTTCCTTCACTGATTAAGGACGGAACCTCCCCACTAGGACAACCAGAAAGTACAGCGAGTCCCCCACTATGTGCCTCCAACAATTCATGATCAACACGAGGCTTTTTATAATAGCCTTCCAAATGGGACAGAGTCACAAGCTTTACAAGGTTTTTATACCCCTCTCCGTCTTTTGCTAGCACAGTCAAATGATGGATCCGATCAGAAGGATTCCTATCATGCCTGCTTTTTGTTGTGACATACATTTCACAACCTATAATCGGCTTAACGCCCGAACCTTTAGCTGTTCTGTAGAAATCTATTGCGCCATACAATCCGCCATGGTCAGTGATAGCCAAACTTTTCATATCAAGTTCAGCTGCTCTCTGGACCAACGGATCAAGACGCGCAAGACCGTCTAACATACTGTATTCAGTGTGCACATGAAGATGACTTACCAAAGTTACCTGCCCGAATGGTAATTTCCACTTTTTACTAAGACTGCCCGGTCTGAAAAAGGGATAGTTTGATTATAGTGCTGCATGATGGCTATCGTGCAAGGTAGCCGAGCAGTAAATAATTTAGATTTTTTACAATCTAAATGGTTGAGTTAAGCGGAGGCTTAGCTTAATCACAAGAAAGTGACCTTGAGTTTAGATCGGAGTGTTATAAAAAAAGGGCCCTGTGCCAGGTGGCACAGGGCCCTTGAGTTTCGGGCTAACTAAAAAATTCTAAATTTAGTAGTCCATAGGAGGCATGGCAGGAGCCGCTGCCTCAGGTTGTGGTATATCACTAATCAAAGACTCTGTAGTGAGGACCATTGCTGCAACGCTAGAGGCATTTTCAATAGCAGCCCTGGTTACCTTCGCCGGGTCCATAATTCCAATTTCCAGAAGGTTACCGTACTCGCCAGTTTCGGCATCGTAACCATAGTCACCGTCACCTTTAAGGGTGCCGTCAAGAATAACTTCCCCTGATACTCCTGTATTCTCTGAAATCAACATCAGAGGCTTCACGAGAGCTGCCTTGAGGATATTTACCCCAGTTTGCTCATCACCATTCAGAGTCACTCCCTCGAGGGCCTGTCGGGCCCTGATCAATGCGAGTCCTCCACCCGGGACAATTCCTTCTTCCACGGCTGCTCTTGTCGCAGAGAGGGCATCTTCGACTCTATTCTTCTTTTCCTTAAGCTCAACCTCTGTGGCTGCTCCCACCTTGATGATTGCAACGCCTCCAGACAGTTTTGCTAGCCTTTCTTGAAGCTTTTCTCTATCGAAGTCGGAGGTTGTTTCCTCTATCTGCGCTCTGATCTGGTTGATCCTGCCAGAAATTTGGCTTTCATCGCCATGTCCTTCGACGAAGGTCGTCTCTTCTTTGCTTGAAACTACTCTGCGAGCTCTACCAAGATCTTCAACCGTGACTGAATCGAGCTTTCTTCCGACTTCTTCACTGATGACTATCCCACCGGTCAATATCGCCATGTCTTCCAACATCGCTTTCCGGCGGTCACCAAACCCTGGGGCTTTGACAGCCAAAACATTAAGTGTCCCTCGAAGCTTATTGACAACCAAAGTTGCAAGAGCCTCCCCTTCCACATCCTCAGCAATCACCACCACGTTCTTAGCTATCTGAAGTATTTTTTCTAGAGCTGGGAGCAAATCTGAAACAGCAGATACCTTCTTATCAGTAATAAGAATATACGGATCCTCAATCGAAGACTCCATTCTATCCTGGTCTGAGATGAAGTAAGGAGAGATATATCCCCGGTCTATCTGCATGCCTTCAACAAATTCTTGCTCGTAATCGAGCCCTTTGGATTCCTCTACAGTAATAACACCGTCTTTTCCGACCTTTTCCATAACATCAGCTATAAGATTGCCCATCTCTTCGTCATGTGCAGACAGAGAGGCAACTTGCCCAATCTGGACCCTGCCCTCAACAGAGGTGGACATATCTTGAACAGCTGACCGCAAGGTCTCAACTGACTTATCGATTCCTCGCTTTATTGCCATAGGATTCGCGCCAGCCGCTATATTCTTAAATCCTTCGTGGATGATTGCTTGTGCAAGGACAGTAGCTGTAGTGGTTCCATCACCGGCTACATCGTTCGTCTTGCTGGCAGCCTCTTTGAGAAGCTGTGCTCCCATATTCTCAAAAGGATCCTCGAGTTCTATTTCTTTGGCTATGGTTACGCCGTCACTGCAAACTTGAGGAGGTCCGAACTTCTTGTCCAGAACCACATTCCTGCCCCTTGGGCCAAGAGTGACGCCAACCGTGTCAGCCATTGTATCTATGCCGCGCTTCATCGCGGCCCTAGCCTCTTCACTGAAAGTAAGCTGTTTAGCCATTACTTCCTCCTAAAAATACCTTGTTTAAAGATCAAAAAAATGTTGGTTTTATTTCTTAAAAAGAATATCGTCCTCTCTCAAGACAAGATATTCGGTATCGCCTTCCTTGTACTCGGTGCCAGCATACTTTGAGTAAACAACCGTGTCGCCGACTTCAAGTTCCATAGGAACCCTGTTGCCATCGTCAGTTAATCTACCCGGGCCTGCTGCAACTATAGTCCCTTCCTGGGGCTTCTCTTTGGCAGTGTCTGGAATATATATTCCCCCAGCACTAACCTGTTCTTCCCCTTCTGAGGGCTCAATCACTACACGATTACCCAGCGGCTTGAAAGCTACCTTCGTAGTCATGAATTAGAACCTCCTACTTCCTTGTGTTTCAGGCCTTTGAAATCGACTTTATCTATAACCATAACGTCAAAGGTCAAAGGACGCCTCGCAAATGGGCGCACTACTCATAGTAAGTCAGTAAAAAATTGATTGTCAACACCGTTAGCTATAAATGAGCACAAAAACAGTGTTTATTAGGGTAAAAACAGCGCAGTAGGTTCTAACGTGCCCAGTGTCAAGAAAACGTTTTCCATTTGCCTTGATAAAAAAGGAGGGGCTCTCCTTCCCCAAGTTCAATGAATTCAACTTCTCCAATGAACAAAGTGTGATCACCTTCTACATGTATACTCACTACTTTGCAGCCGATAGATGATAAAGATCCTTCAAGAAGAGGGGTGCCATTTTCCGTAAATTTGAAAATAGCTTCTGGAGCCGTCTCGCCCTCATTATTGGACTTGGCGTAAAATTCCCCGATTATTCTCTGTTGCTCCGTTAATATATTAATTCCGAATCTGCCGGTTTCTTTTATGATGGAGTATGAATTTGCTTTATGGCCAACCGATACCATTGACAGCATTGGTTCTAAAGAAATCGATGCTATGCCATTAGCCGTCATTCCGTGCACAGATCCGTCCCCTTCTGTTGTGGTTACAAGAGATACTCCCGTTGCAAAATTTCCCCAGGCGCTCCGAAATTTATCCGCATTCATAACCCTCTCCCAAAAAAAATAATAAAAATGAGATTAAAAGATAAAGCTCCCATTTCATGTTTATGTAGGATATAGAAAAGGATTGTATTATAACTGCCAACACAGGCAGACCATGAAATCTAAAATAAGCTTCAATAAGCGTATAATACGCTCTTTAATTGACACCTATTCTACGCCCAAAATAAAATGCTCCAATATCCTGTTTGATCAAAAGTTAACCCCGGACTTGCCGGGAACGGAGAAAAATTCATGCCGACTAAGGCGTATATATTGATTGAAACAGCCGTAGGTAAAACACACGATGTCTCTGATTCATTGAATAAATTAGATAATGTAGTCCATGTGGACGCCGTGACAGGCCCCTATGACATAATCTCAATAGTTTCCTGCAACGACCTCCCATCAGTTGGAGAGTTGGTTACAAATGATATCCACACTATTCAAGGAATCGTTAGAACCGTAACTTGCCTTTCGGTAACAGGATAAATAGACATCCAGAACTTTTTCTAATCACCTGACCAGATAGGGGGATCGAAAATGAATTTTAAATTCTCAGAGAGTGAAGAAGCTTTCAGAGAAGAACTGAAAAGTTGGCTTAACACAGAGCTTGCGGCTAGACCCGGTAGCGATAGCAATCCCGATTCTGAATGGGCTTTCAATTTGGAGATGAGAAGAAAGCTTGCAGAAAAAGGATGGCTAACAATGGCATGGCCTGAAGAATATGGAGGCCAGAGTGCCTCTCATATGATGCAGGTCATCTTTGCAGAAGAAATGTCATATAACAACGCCCCAGGAAGAGATGTGTTCGGGACCAAAATGATGGCTCCCACGTTAATGATTCACGGGACAGAGGATCAGAAACAACAGTTTTTGCCACCAGTTTCTAGGGGTGACGTGCAATGGTGCCAAGGGTATTCAGAACCGGAATCGGGCTCCGATCTAGCATCCCTACAGACAAGAGCAATTGAAGATGGCGACGATTTCGTAGTAAATGGCACGAAAGTTTGGACATCTGGAGCTCACCGAGCTGACCATATAATGGTATTAACAAGAACAGACCCTGACGCTCCTAAACATAGGGGAATCAGCTTTTTACTATGCGATATGAACACCCCAGGGATAACCGTAAATCCCATCATAAACATGGCTGGAGACCACAGTTTCAATATGGTGACCTTCGAGGACGTCAGAATTCCTAAGAAAAATTTGGTCGGCGAACAAAACAGGGGATGGTACGTAGGGGCAACTCTCTTGGATTTTGAACGCTCAGGCGTTGATTATTCGGCCGGGGCAAAACGTACACTTGAAGAACTAGTTGAATTTGCCAAAACCAACTCCAAAAATGGCGTTTTGCTTGCAAACGATCCCGTTACAAGAAATCGGCTATCTGATCTGGCAATCGAGGTGGAGGTAAGCAAGCTCATCTCATACAACATAGCCTGGATGCAAGGACAAGGGCTCGTTCCAAATAAAGAAGCATCAATGGGCAAAGTTCTCGGAACAGAGCTTCAACAACATGTGAGTGAAACAGGAATGCATATGCTCGGGATGCACGGCCAGTTGGAACCCGGGTCGAAGCACGCACCGCTCGAAGGTAAAGTGGAACACATGTATTTGACAGACGTCTCTCAAACCATTCAAGCGGGCACGTCAGAAATACAAAGAAATATTATAGCTACCAGAGGACTTGGCCTACCAAGAGGCTAGCCTTCAACCACACAGGGGGGAAAAATGGATTTCAAGTTCGACAACGTCGAAGAAGAATTCAGATCAGAAGTTAAGGAGTTCATAGAAAAAGAGCTTCCATGGGACTGGCGTAAGGAAGATCTTGACGCTGAGGACGAGGTAGATTCCATCAAAGTGATGGAATTTAAAAAGAAACTTGGAGAACAGGGGTGGCTGACAATGGCGTGGCCTACCGAATATGGTGGCCAATCAGCAACACATATGAGACAGGTAGTCTTTAACGAAGAGATGGCGTATCGGGGTATACCGGCGGGTGATGCTGGGGTGAGGATGGTAGGCCCAATACTAATGTTGTACGGAACTGATGAACAGAAAGAACAATTCCTGCCAAAAATTGCCAATGCAGAAATCAATTGGTCTCAAGGCTACTCAGAACCGGACTCCGGTTCTGACTTGGCATCTCTACAAACAAAAGCAGTAGAGGATGGGGATGACTTTGTCGTAAGCGGTTCCAAAATCTGGAATTCCGCCCA
This sequence comes from SAR202 cluster bacterium, assembly GCA_009392815.1. Taxonomy (GTDB): domain Bacteria; phylum Chloroflexota; class Dehalococcoidia; order Lucifugimonadales; family UBA826. The sequence goes on along the minus strand of VFFS01000057.1, from coordinate 29,560 downwards.
TGCGGGTTCTGACTGGATGTTTATGTTGGTTCGAACCGACCCTGACGCTCCAAAACATCGTGGAATCAGTTTCGTACTTTCCGAACTCGAAACAGATGGTGTCACTGTAGAGCGCATTCCAATGATGTGGGAGGCCTATAGAGGACTCGTTACCTTCGATAATGTCAGAGTCCCTAAGAAAAACCTCGTGGGGGAGCTTAATAGAGGCTGGTATGTGGGAGCGGCTCTACTAGATTTTGAGCGATCAGGTGTAGACAGGCCAGCTAGGGCCAAACGGATACTGGAAGACCTAGTTGAATTTGCAAAAGAGAATCAGAAAAATGGGACCCCGCTATCTACAGATCCTGTCATACGGAGAGAGCTAGCGGATCTGGCTGTTCAGATTGAGACAGCCCGGCTCATGTGCTACAACGTGGCATGGATGCAAAGTCAAGGTCAAATCCCCAACATGGAGGCCTCGATAACAAAAGTATACGGAACGGAAATGATGAATCGACTTTATGGGTTTGGCGTAAAGATGATGGGGTTACATGGGCAGCTAGACCCTGGCTCCAAATGGGCACCATTGCAAGGCCGAATTGAAAACGCTTGGCTGAGATCATTTGGCGGGATGGTTGCTGCCGGCACATCAGAGATACAAAGAAATGTAGTAGCCCAGAGAGGCCTAGGACTCCCGAGGGGTTAGTGCTTTTATAAACATAATGTTTGATCGAACGAACCAAAAGGGAAATAAGTGATATGGATTTAGGATTGAACGAAGCTCAACAAATGCTAAAAAACTCTGCCCAGGAATTCCTTGAGGCGGAATGCCCTGACACTTATGTAAGGGAGATGGAAGAGGATGAGAATGGATACACATCTGAAATGTGGCAGAAACTAGCTGAACAAGGCTGGTTAGGACTAATAATCCCCGAGAAATATGGGGGAGTTGAATTGGAATTCCAAGATCTGGCAATTCTTTTGGAAGAGATGGGACGTTATATGTTGCCTGGTCCATATTTTTCTAATGTGGTGCTTGGTGGTATGTCTATTATGGACTCTGGAACAGAAGAACAGAAACAGGAATATTTGCCTCGATTAGCTGAAGGACAAATAATTGTTACTCTTGCTCTAAATGAACCAAGTGGTCGCTGGGATGCTGAAGGAATACAGTTATCAGCAACTGAAAACGGGGATGACTATACCCTGAACGGAACAAAATTATTCGTCCCAAATGCCCATGTTTCTGACTACATTGTCGTTGCCGCAAGGACCGGCAGCGGGGAAAACGACATAAGCCTTTTTATCGTCTCATCTCAGACAAATGGAGTTAACCAGACTCTATTGAAAACAATCGCATCAGATAGACAATCGGAGGTAAGTTTCGACAACGTGAGTGTCTCTTCATCATCTCTTTTAGGTGAGAAGAATCAAGGCTGGAAAACAATTGAAAAGGTTCTCAAATGGGGTGCAATAGGTAAGTGTGCAGAGATGTCTGGTGGAGGACAGTCCGTTCTCGACATGACTGTGGAATATGCAAAGCAGCGGACACAATTCGGAAGACCGATTGGAACATTTCAGGCAATCCAACATCACTGTGCAAACATGGCAACTGATGTGGAAGGGGCTAAATTTATCACTTACCAAGCAGCATGGATGTTGTCTGAAGGATTACCAGCTGACCGAGAAGTAGCTATGGCCAAAGCATGGGTGAGTGACTCTTATAAAAGAGTATGCGCTTTAGGGCACCAATCGCACGGTGCCATAGGGTTCACAAAAGAGCACAACATGCAGCTTTATTCCAGAAGAGCTAAAGCAGCTGAATTAGCTTTTGGGGATTCCGATTTACATCTTGATAAAGTGGCTGAGATAATTGGACTGTAATAGTTAAGAGTCAATCAGAGATAATCGCGAGCCCATTCTCTAGTTATTCAATCAAGTCGAGACTGTGATCAAGTCTGAATGTGCATTTCCTCGTTTTGAGTGAGGCCAAATTAAATTGGATACATTGAAGCCATTTCACATTATTTGTGAAGACATTTTCAAGATTTATAAAATAGAAGATCTCGAAGTGGTTGCCTTGAGAGGCTTAGACCTTAAGGTGCGACAGGGTGAAGTGGTAGCTATTGTTGGGGCTAGCGGCAGCGGAAAGAGCACCCTACTAAATATCCTGGCAGGATACGATCATCCATCGGCAGGAAGTATATTCGTTGGTACTCGCAATTTATTGCAGATGCATTCCAAAGATATTGAAGAGTATCGTCGATCAGAAGTCGGCTTCATATGGCAGCAAACAAACAGAAATCTCTTTCCTTATTTAACAGCCATTGAGAACGTAAGGTTACCAATGATGCTAACAAATGAGGCAGAAGAGAGTAGGGATAGAAGAGCCTCTGAACTTCTTGACCTTGTTGGTTTATCTGATCGAGCTAAGCACACTCCAGATAAGCTTTCAGGTGGGGAACAGCAGAGAGTTGCCATAGCGGTCGCGTTATCGAACAACCCCAAGCTATTATTGGCCGATGAACCAACCGGAGAGTTGGACGATAAAACAGCTTCGGAAATTCTAGACCTATTGGGCGTTGTAAATAGGGAATTGGAAACCACCATACTGATAGTCACCCATGATCCTGATATTGCTTACAAAGTAGGCAGAGTAGTCCTTATACGTGATGGGAAAACTTCTACGGAAATAAAGCGCAGTGAACAGTACAGCAGTATTTCTGGAATATCGGATACCAATCAGGAATTAGAAGAATTTGTGTTAGTCGACGGCAACGGAAGAATACAAATCCCACGAGATTTGTTAAGTCATTCAGGAATCCAAGAAAAAGCAAAAGTGATATTGTCATCTGACGGAATTATCATCACTCCCAACAAGTAACGACGTGTAACAACACGTTCCTACGTAGGAATTTATGTACACAGAGCAGACACCGCTTATCCAAGCCATTGACATTTCAAAATCGTACCTAATCGGCACCCAGACCATGAACGTGATTCAGTCAGTCAATGTAAAAATAACCGGAGGACAATTTATTGCGATAGTGGGAAGATCTGGTTCAGGTAAAACGACTCTCCTTAATCTACTTGCCGGATTAGACCAACCTAGCTCTGGCAAAGTACTCGTGAAAGGGCAAAATATTGCCGACATGTCTGAATCCCACCTCACTAATATGAGGAGAACCGTAATTGGATTCATATTTCAATCCTTTGGTCTTTTACCTCTCCTCTCGGCTTTCGAGAATGTGGAACTCCCTCTGAGAATTACTGGCATGGGTTTAGTAGAAAGACAAAACAAAACTAGAACAGCTTTGGAAATGGTGGGACTCTGGGGGAGAGCAAACCACAGACCTTACGAACTTTCCGGAGGAGAACAACAAAGAATCTCCATCGCAAGAGCAGTAGTGGGTGAGCCTCCATTAATCCTGGCAGATGAACCGACAGGGGAACTTGACTCAAATAACGCTAAAGATATTTTTGGATTGTTTAAAGAAATGGTAAATAAGCAAGGAATAAGTATTGTCTGTGCAACTCATGATTCTACTCTTTTATCAATGGCAGATGAGGTAAACGAACTTAAAAACGGGACTCTGTTTGGAGATTACACAGACGATACTAGAACACGTTTTCGACAATAATTAATTGATTCACTACACAAATACATGGTATTTCATTTGATTCCAAGTTACAGTTGAATTATTCCCTTTGCGGTTTGGCGAAACTGGTGTGGCTTGCAAGCTATAAATTTGGCAGGAAGGCACAATTGCGTCAGCGCAAGATACTCTCAGAATCAGCTACACGTAAATTATCAAGATATTTGGACAAACCACTTACCGATCGCGGTGGGGAAATTTCTCGCACTCATCAGGAGTTTGTGGTTTGTTACTCTTACTTATGCCATCTGGCGCGGGTATGCTCAGAAAAAAAATCCCGTCCTACAAAAATACTTGTTCGCAAATGTCGCCGGTTTGAATCAAGAAGTTCAACTGACCCTTCTGAATTATCCGATTTTGCACTAGACGTACTTGCCACACATAGGTCTAGCGGAACACTTTTAGGAACAAAAACTTTGGAACTCCTCGACAAACTCAGGCCCAACGGCCCTATCAAACCAAAGGTATAATTTATATCTAATTTCTTTCTTTGATATTGGGAGTTTTTCAAATGGTTTCAACATTGTTCAATCTTTCCGGAAAAACCGCATTAGTAACTGGGGGTAACGGAGGTATTGGTTTCGGAATAGCAAAAGGCCTGGCAGACGCGGGAGCCAGTATAGTTATCGCGGCGCGAAACCAAGAAAAAACTAAAGAATCCGTAGCAGCCTTGAAAAATACTGGCACCGAAGCCAAAGGTTTATACGTTGACGTCTCTAGTGAAGACTCTATTAAAGATATGGTCCAGAATAGTTTGGAACTTACTGGAAAAGTAGACATACTGGTTAATAATGCCGGCATTGGAATAAGAAAACTACCTCACGAATATAAGTTGGAGGATTGGAACCAAGTCATAGATATAAATCTGACTGGGTCATTTCTATGCGCTCGAGAATTACACGGTCACATGAGGGAAATTGGCGGTGGGAAAATTATCAACATCGGCTCTATGACATCTATTTTTGGTTTAGATTGGGCTGTAGCATACGCCTCGAGTAAGGGTGGAGTGGTCCAGCTTACAAAAACACTAGCTGTATCTTGGGCAAAAGACAATATTCAGGCCAACACAATACTCCCTGGATGGATTCATACAGACCTTACTAGTGGAATCAAAGACAACTTCAAAGATAGATATGATCATATATTGTCGCGTATACCAGATGACAGATGGGGGGAGCCAGACGATCTGGCTGGAACGGCAGTCTTTCTTTCTAGCGCGGCATCCGATTATGTCACAGGAGTATCCATACCCGTCGATGGGGGGTATACCTCATTCTAATAAGCAATTTACCAGAGCAGCCATTGAGTCTTTCCTTACAACTCAGATAAATCCAACTTTACACCATATAAATGGGATAAAAATATCACGATGAACATAAATCATATTTGGGAGCTGATATGGCAGAGGCAATACTTTTAGAAACTAACAATAATGTAGCAAATATAACTTTCAACCGACCCGATCAACATAACGCCATAGGCTATGAAGGGTGGCTGCAGTTGATAGATATAGTTCGGCAAATAAAATCAGATCCGAATATCAAAGTCACTGTTTTTACTGGCGCCGGCTCCCGTTCTTTCTCTGCAGGAGCAGATATCAAAGACTTTGATTCTCACCGGTTTGACTCAGCTTCATCAAAGATATATTCGGAAGCATTTGATGGAGCCTTAGATGAAATAGAGAATTTACCTATGCCAACAATCTCAAAAATCAGAGGAATCTGTGTCGGCGGCGGATGCGAATTATCAATGGCTACAGATATAAGAATTGCGTCAGAGGGCAGCAAATTTGGAATTCCCGTCGCAAGGCTTGGCATACTCGTCGGTTACAGAGAGATGAAACGTCTCGTCAATCTGGTTGGCCAAGGTAACGCTTCATACATACTTCTATCAGGAAGGATAATTGGATCAGAAGAAGCCGAGCATATGGGTCTGATTACCAAGCTGGTTTCTGATGAAAGTCTCGATGAAGTTGTCCAAAAACTGGTCGATGAGATGATACCGTTGGCTCCGCTCTCACAATCTAGGCACAAAAAAATATTGCAAAAAGTAGTTAGTAACCAATCGCTCAAAGGGTTTACTCCGGAAGAAAATCATTTGCCTTTCACAAATTTTGATAGTCAGGATTTCGTTGAGGGTAAGACAGCCTTCGTTGACAGAAGAACCGCAACATTCAAAGGCATATAGAACAAAACATCATCATAAATTGTCTATGACAAATGTCGTGATTTTTCTTTCCATATAGACTCTGTCGGCCTCGCTCCTCGGCATATGACGTTCACTGGGAAACATCGCAAGGTCATAATCCTTTCCCTCTGAAATTAGTGCATTTATTAATCTTGCAGTGTGACGAAAATGTACATTCTCGTCCACCAAACCATGAACCAGCAGCAATTTACCTTGTATATTGGATACATGTCGCAGAACGCTGGAATTATGGTAGCCCGAGGTGTTTTGGGATGGGGTACTCATATACCTTTCCGTATAATGAGTGTCATATCCATCCCAGGAAACTACAGGTGCACCTGCAACCGCAAGTTTAAAAACCTCCGGCGCCTGAGCCAAACACATTAGTGACATATAACCGCCATAACTCCACCCATAGACACCAATTCTTTTGGGATCGACAAGCTTTTCACCAATAAGATGTTTTATGCCATCTATTTGATCTGTTACTTCAACTGTCCCCATTTTATTTTTTATGTGGGACTCGAAATTTAAACCCCTTCTGGCACTACCTCTATTGTCGAGAACTGAAACAAGAAATCCCTGTTGGCGAAGATATTGAGCCCTCATGGAGACCGTCATATTCCAACCATTTGTCACAACTTGTACATGAGGACCACCATAAACATATAACATTGTGGGATAGGGTCCATTGCCAAACTTTGCTACATCCGGCCTATAGATGGCACCAGAAAGTAATTCCCCTGATTCAGACTGAATATGAAAAAATTCAGGAGGTTTTATATCTAAAAGTTCAATCCTAGAGTCGGAATTTTGATGTATGTGAATAGGATCTAAAGTTTTACCAAGTCTAGACATTTTTACTGAAGGCGGTTGAGTTAAGGAGTGATGGGTATCAATCATTCGATTCGACCTGACTGAAAAAACAGTGGAGTGAAGACCTGGCTCTGTCGTCATTAACTCAGGTGCACCACCTTTGAAAGAAACCTTGTAAATCTGGCTTCCTTCATGGGAATCAATAGTAGCCGCGAAATAGATCACTTCATTTAATTCATCTACCGCTGCAATGGAGTCTACCCGCCAGTCTCCATTTGTCACTTGTAAATGGGTTTGAATACTAGAGTCGTAGATATATATATGCTGATACCCAGTGCGCTCAGAAGCCCAAATGAATCTACCATCATTCAATGGATAGAACATGTCATGGAGATTTATCCACACATCTGACTCTTCCTTGAGAATCATTCTCCTCCTACCTGAGGGGATATCAAAACATAGAAGATCTAACTCTGTTTGTTCTCTATTTTGACACTGAACATATAAAAAATGACCAGTCGCCCAGTTCACCCTAGCGATATATTCATATTCAGATGTATCTAGCCAAGTTGTATTTCCTTTCAGGTCAGTTACTCCCAATTTGACCTTGGGATTTTCTGAGCCAGCAAATGGATAACGATGCGTCTCGATTGACCCTGAACCCGGGTCAGAATTACCTGAATGCAATATGTGAAAGTCAGGAATATGCCTTTCATCAACTTCAGTAAATCCTATATAGTCACCTTCTCTTGACCACCAAAACCCTGACGATCTCCTCATCTCTTCTTGGGCAACGTAATCCGCAAGTCCTCTTGTAGTCCCCTTTACTTTTCCATCTGTGATTTGTTCAGGCACACCTCCTTCAATTGAAATGAGCCATATTTCCCCACGAGACACAAAAGCAAGTTTTTCACCGTCGCTTGAAACTTTCGGATCAGTTGCAGGATATTCCTCGGGATCCAAAAGTAGCCTGGGAGTACTACCTATTTGGTCTAATATGTATATGCTATTTCCATCTGGGATGACTATCTTCCCTTGCATAGTCCAGAAATAACGGGTTATACCCCGATGCATCTGCCTGAGTCTTTGTCTCCTAAGTTGCTCTTCCAAAGATTCTTTTGGCGAATCCTCTAAGGTTTTTATGAGCACCTGCTCTTGTCCTGTATTAAGGTCAATCGCATATAGAGCCCTACTACCGGAGGTATTAGAGGTTTTCAAAAAAGTGGCGTATTTGCTATCAGGACTAAAGGCAAATGATCCTGGAAAATCCATGCCGGGCGCAGGGAACTTAGCGATATCTTCTAAGGAAATTTCCATACTCTAACTAGCGAATACGCTGGATTACTCTCCTGGCAGAATCTACTAATTCATCGACATGGTCCTCTGTACTCAATACATTAAGGGCCCCAGCCGCTCCGGCCATGAGCAAGACTCCTTCATTTAGCATGCCCATAAAGAAAGCCTTCTTCATCTGAGTATCGGAAGATATTGCATCGCGATAGTTTTTCACTTCTCCGTCTGTGAAATGAATCCCAAAAAGAGAAGCAACGCCAGTGACAGTCACCGGCACATCCATTTCAGCAAATACCGCCCTAAGTTTTTCCCGGAGAACCTGTCCCAGAGCATTCATTCGATCGTATTCATCTTTTGTAAGTGCGTTCATCACCACTTCCCCAGCTCTCATCGTTATGGGGTTCGCGTTGAAAGTGCCTGCATGCGCCAAATCCGCTCCACCATCGGTCGGATCAAAAGCAGACATAATATCCCTTCTACCCCCAAACGCTCCTACTGGGGTACCTCCACCTATAATCTTACCAAGTGTAGTCATGTCTGGTACGACTCCAAACAATTCTTGTGCTCCACCAGGAGAAACACGTAGGCTTTGGACCTCATCAAATATAAGCACTATATTCAATTCTTTAGTGAGTTCTCTTATTTTTTCAAGGAAAGAAATATCTGCGGGTACATATCCAATTGAAGAAATAACGGGTTCCATTATTACGCAGGCTATCTCTTCAGCATTTTCCCTCATAACAGCCTCAGCAGCAGAGGAATCATTGTAAGCAACGACAAATACTCCCTCAGCTATTGCAGCTGGCTGTGAGGAGTATTCAGGTATGGGTGTAGATTGGTCAGGATCCAATTTTTCCTTAGATGGGTATACACTGACTGACACATAATCGTGGGAGCCGTGGTATCCACCTTCTATCTTTAAAATTTTCTCTCTGCCAGTGAACTGTCTTGCTGCTCGAACAGCCATCATAGTTCCTTCAGTCCCAGAGTTTGTGAATCTTATGGTGTCTACTGAGGGTATTCTGTCCGTAAGAATATTAGCTAATCGAATCTGAGCACTAGTTGGACCACTGAAGGCTGCCCCTTTTCCGGCCTGATCTGAAATAACTCCCGATATTTTCGGATTCGCATGACCAAGTATCAAACTAGTGGCATTGATCATAAAATCTAAAGATTTGTTCCCATCAACGTCGACTATATATGGCCCATCTCCACGCTCAATAAAATGTGGATAAGGGTCAAAATAACTCGTTCCTCGTGAACTTCCACCGGGCAAGTATGATTCTGCCTGTTTCTGAAGTTCTGCCGATTTCGGAGTTCTAGAAATATACGTGTCAATTTCTGCTTGAAGCTTGCTGGGGTCCAAGTCGAGTCCTTCCTTAACACCCTGTACCAATACGATTCAGTATGTACTTCGCGTTACTTAGATTTACCTAGTTTACTTAGAATTTCGTTTAGACTACCAGATCTGAATCCGTCCAAATCCAGAGTTATATACGAATAGCCAATATTTTTGAATTCCTGATTTATTTCCGACCGGAGTGGCTCGGAAGTTATTGCACTGAAATCTGACGGCTCTATCTCAATTCTTGCTATTGTTTCGTGATGACGAACCCTTAGTTGTTTAAATCCTTTAGACCTGAGAAATTGCTCCGCCTTGGCAATTTTAGTAAGTGCCTCAACAGTAACAGTGGTACCGTATGGAATCCTAGACGATAAACAAGCCTGTGCCGGCTTATCCCAGGTTGGAAGATCCATATCACGTGAAAGGGCGCGTATATCGTCCTTCGTTAACTCAGCTTCAACAAGAGGGCTACGTACTCCATATTGTTTGGCTGCTTCAATACCTGGCCTGTAGTCACCCAGATCATCTACATTGGTACCGTTCACTATGGAATCGAACGACTCTTCCTCTGCAAAACGAACCAAATGTGTATAAAGTTCATCCTTACAGAAAAAACACCTGTCTGGATTATTGGCCTGATAGTCTGGCCTATCTATTTCATTCGTTTCTATGGTCATAAAATTCAGGCCAATACGATTGGCTAGATCTGTAGCTTCATCCAACTCGGATGGTGCCAAACTTGGAGATACCGCAGTGACTGATAGGGCCTTTCTCCCAAGAGCTTCATTTGCCACCGCAGCTAGAAATGCACTATCTACCCCGCCTGAATAAGCGACGATAACGCTCCTCATCTGTTCGAGTATGTTTACCAAATCAGATCTTTTCTGAAGTAGTGTTTTGTCAGATGTTTGAACCATCGCACACTCCCTGTCCTCATGGTCCTATATAGTATAGAACCAACAAATATTCTAGCTTCTAACCTGCCATCATTTCTTCAACAATTGCTTTCATTTGATCGGAATAATATTCATATGATCTATTTTGGTATTTAAGTATCTTCTGAGATTCTTCGGTATCATACCAATCATTCCAACCAGGGCTATCTCGATAAACAGCCATATCCACGGGGGCACCCATCACATTAAAAAAGTCTTCCACGTAGTCCTTACCTGTCAACCTCCAAGAGTTTCCACCTGCCACATTAAAAACCTTTCTCACAGCTTTTTCATTTCCCACAGCATTGCGTAAAGCGTCGGCGACATCATCCCTGTGTATCATCTCAACTCTCTGTGCTGCCGTAAAAGGCCATGGTTCCGGGGGCTCCAAAAATCCAGGAACGGCAATACTAGCTACTCTTAGTATTATATAGTTGACCTCGGAGGCCAGCAGTATCTTCTCTCCGGCTATCTTGCTGTCAGCATATACATCTATTGCACCTTGCGAATGATCTACCGTAATAGGCGGATTCTCACCCGAGGTATCACCGTAAGTGCTGATTGAGGATGTAAAAACTAATGGTGCTTCGGGAGCACCTGCCTTGAGGCCTTCTACGATATTTCTTGTGCCATCAACATTGACTCGAAAAGTGAAATTTCTATCTTTTTCACTATTTGGCGGGAGAATGGCAGCGAGATGAAGGACCCCTGAAACACCAGCAACCGCAGAAATCACTGAATCCGCATCTGTTATGTCACCTTTAACAACTTCCACTCCTTCCTCGTCTTCCAGGCCAGAAAAATCCATAAACGGCAAGTCGAATATTCTGACCGTTTTTCCATCTTCCAGCAGCATTCCCGCTAGCTGTCGACCTACACTTCCCGCTCCGCCCGTAATTAAAACTGGGTTACTCACGTCAGAGTTGTCCCTTTCATCCCAGCCTTTTCTATAACATCTTGGGCAGTAGATATCATCGAATCCAGAGATGCTTCAAAACCTTTCCAGTCACCTTCATTCTTCAGATCAAGAAGTGAAGCAGCCTCTCTCATTGCTGTCCTTGTGACAGGAACACTGGGCATAGTTTTAAAAAAGAATGTGTCACTTACTTCTTCAAATTTTTCAATTATTTCGACTATTGATGTTTCCCAGGCAGCATTCTGAGTTCCGAGGCCATCGGCTATTTGCTTGCAACTTCCAATCGATTCTTCAAGCATTTCTTGTCCTGATTGTGGCATTTACCATTTACTCCTACAAAATCTATTAAACTCAAAGGGCGACCACTAAGTGATCGCCCTCATTCTAAACGAAAACCTCAACCTTTTCCCTTGGGCAATAAAGCCCATGTGATAGAGGTTCTTTTCAGTTAATCGTCGCCATCGGCATGAACCGCATCCTCAACTTTAGTTACTGAGGGCTTATCGTCATCTTCGTAGTGATGTCTGACCTTATCAAGATCCACAACATCCAGCCTATCAAAGCCTTTTCCGTCATGTCTGTCATACGGGAATGGCTGGAACTTCTCAAATCTCTTTCCAAACCGCTGTCTGCTAGGCCTTTTATCATATGGAAATCTAAATCTTTCTGGACTTCCAGGCTCACATTCAACCAATTCGTAGTTTCTACTGCCGAGACCAATCTCGTGCCCTGTATTGATGCTAGTAACTTCGCTTTGATTATGGAAGGTGGCGGCGGCGGCCTCAAACTTCTTATCACCAACATGGTGGGCTTCCATAAGTTCCGCCTTGGAACCCTTTATGCCTTCAGCCTCTCTGGCCTTATCAACACAAGCCATGTCAATTGCTACTGCGTCTGTGCTAGCAAAGACTCCAAGATGAGGCACGATTGGCACATCCGCATGTCCTGCACAGTCGCAAGCCGGCGACACATCAACAGCCATATTTACATAACCAACTTTTCCATTACCAACGGCTTTCTCAACACCTAAGCATGCGTCGGCAATAGCTGCATCAACAGCGTCAAATTGAACAGGAGGAATGTCCATAAGACCTCTCGGTCCCATCACTCCAAAACACCCCAAACAGTTGGCGCACTTCTCATTGTCCCATTCTAATTCGTCATTTTCATTAATGTTGTAAAGGCCGAACGGGCAACAATCCTCAAGGATTTCCCAATCAGGCGTGTTTGCCTTGCCTTTGAAGTTTTCTGGGTGGAACACACCAGCGGAGCCCAAACCGTAAGTCGGGTGGCCACCCATGTGTACGTTGAATTTGCCTCTCTTTGACTGGGCGCCGATTCCCAGATTTTTCAAAGCGCCTCCGATAACACCCATGCTGTGCCCTTTAAAGTGCGTCAAGGCTATGAGAGCATCAGCTGCGGCGATAGCCTGTGCAACATAGGCTTCTTTAAGAATATAACCTTCCGGGATATCTACCCTGAAGTCATTCGTACCTATAAAGCCATCCGCGCAAATAAATGGGCAGCCTAGCGTAGCAGAGCTGTATCCATTTCTTTCGGCCGTTAATAGGATATCAAGTTCACTTGACCTTGATCCCCAGGGAGAATAGGTGGACGTAGTGGTGTCGCAGACAAACGGCCTGCCCCCAAGTTCCTTGATTCTATCTGCCAACGTTCTTGCGTAGAGGGGTCTCAGATAGGCTGAATTATTCCATTCACCACAATGAACCTTGATAGCTACAATGTCGTTAGGCTCCACAATCTCATCGAGACCTGCTGCATCAAAAACAGTGATCATCTTTGAGGCCAAAGCCGTCTCAGTCGACTCAGAATGTGCATCCATATAATAGACTGTCGAATCTGCCATTTTAACCTCCACTCTTCCTTATATTTACCTAAAATTCCTTATATTCTACCCAAACAAAAAAGGTTATATTCTGGTTGAGATTAGCATTGGCTAATATCCCTGTCAATAATTTCTTAAGCCGATCTTTCGAAGTTAGAATAGCCGTCGAATGGAGATATAGGCGATAATGAGTACAGTTGTTTGTTAAAAAGTGTCACATCTGGAAAGGGGGAATGGATTAATGCCTTATAAAATGAAAGCTGAAGAACGTTGGATACATCCGGGACCGCAACCAAATGGTCTACAAGCAGATTCGGACGGTCTCTGGGCTATCGACCAGGGAAACGACCATCTGTACAAACTATCCTATGAAGATGGGTCAATAATAGAAGATGTGGAAACGGAGACTATGAAGTCGAGCGGTGTTACAAAGGGAGGAGGATTCCTATGGGTCGCCTCTACTTATAATTGCCTTCTTTACAAACTCAATGAAGACGGAACAACGGCAGAGACATACGACACTCCCGGGAAAGGTGTCGTTGACTTCGCGCAAGCCGAGGATCCACCAACTACAGGAGCCCACGGAATGGAATGGGTGGATGAACAGAATATGTGGGTCGCAGTTCCACCCGCTAAAGCAGTATTTCTGATGGACCCCAGTACTATGTCAGTAAAGAGATCCATTCCAACTCCAGGAATACGTCCACACGGACTTTTTATGGATGAAGGAGACATCTGGCTTGCAGACACTCAAGACTGCAAAATCCATAAGTTAGATACCGACACTGGTGATATTCTCGATGTCATCGACATTGAAGAACCGGAGATACATGGTATGACGATTCATAATCGTGAAATATGGTTTTGCTGCGCAGAAACAAGAAAAGTTTGCACTGTGACGCTACCAGGTTAGAAAATTACAGTCCTAAACAAACCTTTAAATGACATTCAAATATAAGTGGAGACTTTCTAGAGATGACATTTGATAACGTCAGCCTTTTCCCAATGGGGTCCAAATTATCTGAAAATGGAACCCTTACAGTTGGCGGGTGTGACATAACAAACCTTGCACAAAAATATGGCACACCTCTGTATGTTTACGACGAAAACACTATTAGAACGATGGCAAAAACATTCGTTAAAGAATTTACATCCCGTTATGAAAGTACTGTGGTTGCATACGCTTCAAAGGCATTTTTAACGAAAGCTATGGCCAGAATCGCTAATGAGGAGGGATTATCCTTAGACGTCGTATCGGGGGGGGAAATATCTGCTGCTATATCTGCTGGTTTCCCCGCATCTAGGATGGACTTTCATGGTAACAACAAGACACCTGAGGAATTAATTTACGCTGTTGAGTCTGGTGTGGGAACCATAGTGGTAGACGGATTTCACGAACTAAATCTTCTTAACCAGTTGGCTAGCAGCCGAGAGATAGTGCAGGGAATAATGCTAAGACTATCTCCCTCCGTGGACGCACACACACATGGCCACACCACTACAGGAATACTAGATGTAAAGTTTGGGTTCTCAATCGAGTCTGGTGAAAGTACCACTGCAATCCGACAGGCTTTGGGTTCGACAAACTTAGATTTAAAGGGGATTCATTTTCATCTGGGATCACCAATATTTGAATTAGAACCCTACTCTCAGGCAATTGACACAGTGTTGGATTACTTGGCTCCGTTCAGATCAGAGGGGCTGAATTTAAGAGAATTCAGTCCAGGAGGTGGTTTTGCTATCGGATATATGAGAAACCAGCCTCCTCCGCCAATTAGTGCATATGCTGAAGTAATTACCTCTATGTTAATAAAAAAATGCACCCAACTTGGCTTTGATTTACCTAAACTGATTATTGAACCAGGTAGATCCATAGTAGGTAGGGCCGGAGTAGCAGTTTATACAGTGGGGGTAATCAAAGACATACCGACAGTGAGAACCTATGTCTCACTCGACGGAGGAATGGGGGATAACATACGCCCAGCCTTATACGGATCAGAATATGAAGCAGTGGTTGCAAACAAAATGACGGTGGACACTGGCCATGAAATAGTGACTCTCGCCGGAAAATACTGTGAATCAGGAGATATTCTGGTCAAGGACGTATCACTCCCAACATTGGAATCAGGGGACATAATAGCAATACCTTCTTCCGGCGCATATTGTCTAGCTATGTCTAGCAACTACAACATGAATCCGAGACCGGCAGTTGTTATGGTGAAAGACGGCACTTCACAAATAATTAGACGCCGAGAAACCTACCAAGATTTAATTGCCTTAGATGTTTAAGTAGTTCGAAATATTCTCAGCCTCTTTCAAGGCAGTTAAAACTATGAGCGCAAAACGCCCATTCATTGTTTACACCATTTTGGCGATAAATCTGCTGCTCTGGGTCTGTCTTGAGTTAACAGGTGGGTCTAAAGACACAGAAAACTTAATGCGATTTGGCGGCATCTCTTTTTTGGAAATACGATCCGGTGAATACTGGCGTTTATTAGCCGCTATGTTTTTACATATAGGGGCCGCTCATCTAGCGGTTAACTCGCTTAGTCTCCTCATAATGGGAGGAATGGTGGAGAAGGTATTTTCCCATATCAGATTTTCGATTATATATATAGGATCTGGACTTGGAGGAAGTGCGTTCAGTTTCTTGATGATACATCCGTTTTCTATCGGAGCCGGTGCTAGTGGAGCCGTTTTCGGCTGTGTTGGCGCATTAGCATCTTTTTTCCTAATTCATAGACAAGATCTGGGGCAGCTAGGAAAGCAAAACCTGAATGCGATATTGATCCTAGCAGCTATAAACTTCGCTTTTGGTTTTATGATGCCTGGCATCGATAATTGGGCCCATATAGGGGGATTTTTATCCGGCATCATGGTTGGTATTGGTCTAACCCCGGCTCATCTGACATCTACTAAGTTATGCATCAATCGGGTTACAACAAAAGAGCATATTCTGAACCACAAAACCGCAAAAACCCTGGCGTTTCTAGTAGCTATATTCACTATTATCGGTACTGTAATCGTGGCAAACAATAGGAATTTTATTGACAGGTTGTAAGAAGGGACTCAAGAAATTCTTGAAGGGTTCTCCACGAGCTGTTGCAGACGCCTGCAGAAATTCCCTGCCACAGCTCCATCTATAGCTTGATGATCTCCCGTCAAGCTCAATGTCATCATTTCCCTTATAACTATTTCCCCTCTTTTTACAACAGGTTTCTGATTACTCCTACCAACACCAAGTAGTCCCACCTGACCTTGATTCAATATTGGAGTGAAACCATCAACAGAACCTAGGACAGAAATAGTAAATGTCCCCCCCACTAGCTGATCTGGTCTTATCTTCCCCTCTCTTGCCTGAGCGGAAAGGTTCTTGACATCTTCAGAAATCTGTTCAAGAGACTTATTGCCAACATCTTTTATGACAGGAACGACTAAGCCGTTTTCAAGAGCAACTGCCATTGCTACGTCAATCTGATCGAATCGATATATTGTGTCCCCTGCGATCACACTGTTCATAGTGGGGACCCTCTTTATGGCCTCCCCCGACGCCTTGATCAAGAATTCTGTCAACCCAACACCAGACTCACGTCGATAGGTTTGGGCATCAGTCACATCCACTTCAAAGAAAAATGAGTACTGGGCTGTTTCAGCTAAGCTTTTCTTCATGTTGTTTGCTATAGCTCTTCTCATTCCCCTTAGTGGAATTTCCTCAACAGGATCTGGATGGCCTGCTGGCAAGCCTTCTTGAGTATTTGATTCATCGGTCTTATCTGCAGGAGCAGCCTCAACAAAATTCCTGACGTCTGCTTCGACAATTCGACCTCTTGGCCCAGTAGGAGTAATTTTCTCCAAATCAACACCCAAATTTGCAGCAAGCTTTCTAGCCCCCGGGGTGGACGGAACGGGACTTCCTTCCTTTCTTCGAGCTTGGCTACGAGTAGGGGAGGAAGTCCTATCTCTGCGAGCAGGTTTTGCTGTTGAAGTGTTTTGGGATTCTTTAGCGGGAGCTTGTTCACCTTCATCAAGGAGATAGCCCATCACATCATCGACAGCAACAGTGGCACCTGGATCTACAGAAGGATGAAAAACCCCAGATACAGTCGCTTCAAGGTCATAGTTGACCTTTTCTGTCTCGATTTCAGCTATTACTTCACCCTGTGTGACATTGTCTCCTTGGGCCTTTGTAAATCTTGTAACAACACCCTCGGTCATAAAGTCACCGAGTCTGGGCATTACTATTGGAGTAGCCATGTACAGATTCTCCTAGTCAATTATTTCAAGGGCAGCTTCAACCACCTTTTCCTTGTTGGGAACGTACAAGGCCTCTAAAGGTCTTGAATAGGGCACGGATGCATGTGGAGCATTTACTCTACGAGGAGGTGCATCAAGATAGTCAAAAGCTTCTTCTGCTACAAGTGCTGATATGTCAGCTGCAATGCTACAACGAGGATAATCTTCGTCTACTATCACCACCTTGCGAGTCTTCTGTACCGAGGAAAGAATAGCATCATTGTCCATAGGCGAGAGAGAAAGTAAATCTAAAACTTCCACTGAATAGCCCTGCTCCTCCAATTCTTCAGCTGCCTCCATGCAGACCCGTGTAGTAAACCCTATTCCTATCAGAGTAATATCATCCCCTTCTTGCTTTATCTCAGATTTACCAATTTGAACTGTGTATTGGTCCTCCGGAACATGATCGTCAAATCTCAGCCCCATCAATTGTCTATTATTAAAAACAATCACCGGATCATCATCACGAATTGCGGCAGTCATCAATCCCTTTGCGTTGTACGGATTGGAAGGAACTACGCATTTCAGACCCGGAAAATGAGTGAATATGGAATAAAGAGTCTCGGAATGTTGAGCCGCAGAGTTAGTTCCAGCACCAATCCCTGTCATTATGGTGAGAGGCACGGTAACTTTCCCACCAAACATGTAATGCATTTTTGCGGCGTTGTTTGTTATCTGGTCTGCACAAACGCCATAGAAGCTAACATACATCAGGTCTACCACGGGACGAAGCCCTGAAGCAGCAGCTCCAACTCCTGCTCCCACAAAGCCTGCTTCTGAGATAGGTGTATCCCTTATGCGATTTCTTCCAAATTCATTAACAAGCCCTTTTGTGAGCCTCATAGGCCCACCCCAGGCATCTTGAAAATCTTCTCTTTCTCCCCCACCTGCAATATCTTCTCCCATCACTATCACAGAAGGATCTCTCTGAAGCTCCTGTCTAAGGGCCTCGTTAATAGCCTGAATAAAAGATATCTGTCTAGTAGCTTCAGCTTGCGTCATTTTTATACCCCCACCATTTTTATTAATGTAGCTTCCGGTTATATTTATTATGAGTATGAAACGTATACGTCTTGTAGGAGCTCTTCAGGGTCTGGGAATGGGCTTTTATTAGCAAATTCTGTCGCCTCATTCACCGCCGCTAAGCAACTAGCATCTATTTCTTCCAATTCTGACTCTTCGGCAAAAGACCCTTCAAGTATGTGGGCCCTACAATTTGCGATGCAGTCTCGGTCGATATAATACTGTTGCTCTTCCGCAGATCTGTAGCCTAAAGGATCATCTGCTCCAAAATGGCCCATGTATCGATAAGTCTGGGCTTCTATTAAAGTAGGTCCGTCACCCGCTCGCGCTCGGGCGACCGCTTCCCTGCCCACTTCGAACATATCCATGACGGACTGCCCATCAACCGAAACCCCCGGAATCCCGTAGCCATCTGCTCTGTTGGATATAGAGCCACCAGCGACGGAATACTCAAAAGGAGTTGCCTCAGCGTAACGGTTGTTTTCGCAGACAAAAATAACCGGCAATTTCCAAATCCCTGCCAAGTTCATTGACTCATGCAAAACCCCCTGACTGGAGGCACCATCTCCAAAAAAAACAACGCTTACCTGATTAGTACCTTTCACTTTTGCTGTTAGAGCCACTCCTGTGGCAACAGGAATATTAGAACCTACGACTCCATTTGCTCCAAGCATACCTCGATCAATATCTGCGATATGCATTGTCCCACCCTTACCCTTACCAGTTCCGGTGGATTTCCCGAGAAGTTCAGCCATCATATGATTAAGATCGAGGCCTTTTGCTATGCAGTGATGATGGCTTCTATGGGTTCCTAAAACATAGTCGTTTTCGTCAAGATGTGCACAAAGACCTGTAGGTACAGCTTCCTGGCCAACTGAAGAATGCATACCCCTCAACTTCCCTGCGTCAGCTTCACGTCTGGACTGCTCCTCAAACCTTCTTATGGTGACCATAGTCTCATACATCCACAAAAGTGAATCTCTGTTAATTTCTGTATACGGCATACTGTTTGACTCCCATATGTCAAAACGGCCGGTAAGTGAGCGCAGTTTGCACCGTTCTGAAATAATTTTGACGTGGAAATGGCCGGATTATAACACTTAACCATATGCACCAATGGACATTCAGAAAAGTCTATACATGTTATGAGGACGCATATCTAAGTGGAGCCAATTCAAGTTGGTCAAATGCTCTGAGACTCAAGTATGAAATTTTCGTTGACACTCCAGACTTTGGATTGCTAGGATGCTAGGCGTGTACTCAGCAGAGGGGGATATAGCTCAACTGGGAGAGCGCGGCGTTCGCAATGCCGAGGTTGGGGGTTCGAGTCCCCCTATCTCCACCAAGTCTACTAACAAATGTGAAGGGTTCCCTACACATTTCGAAAAATTGCTAATGTATCGTAGCCAAGCGTCCATTTAAGGTTAGTAGGGAGATAATGCAATCATAATAACTCTGAACCCGAATTTTTTTATTTAATGTCCATTCCACCACATTTAGCTGCATTTGGGAGTCGAGACTTCAGGTACATTTGGGGAGCAAACGCACTGGGCGGTGCCAGTACATGGACCTTCTTAATAGCGAGCCAGTGGTACGTACTTTCTGAATCAGATAAATCAGTCTTTGTGGGTTTGTTTACATTTGCATCTATGCTCCCATATCTAATAGTTTCACCTATAGGCGGAATTCTTGCAGACAGAACTGAAAGAAAAAAACTAACTGCTATAACCCAAGCAGGTATTACTATAGCCATCGCAGTCAGCGCCGTTCTATCTTTTTTGGGAGTTTTGAGCCTATGGCAGTTATGTATACTCGCTTTCGCGGCGGGTTGCTTTAGGGCTACTCAGGAATCAGCCTTAGTAGCACTTGTAACAAATGTAGTCCCTGAAAAAACGCTATTGAATGCAATAACGTTAAATGCTGCAACGAGGCACGGATCAAGAGTCATTGGCATGGGACTATTGTTAATGACTCGAGCTCCTCTTGGAGAAGGTCTTGATATCACTCAGTTTCTGATAGCCAGCGGTTTACTTGGGACAATTTCTCTAATTTTGATAGTTAGAGTTAGAAAAAAATCTATCGGAGAATCTTTCGTGCAGACAGGATTGGTCCGAGGAATGATTAACGGGGTAAAATTTATTTACACCAAACATGAAGTTGGCATTTTCATAATTTTGGTAGCTTTCCACTGCGCATTAGTAATGTCATTTGATTCGATCCTTCCAGTACTAACTAGAGACAGTCTGGGATCAGAAGATGAATTCTTGCTAGCTTTGCTCGTACTATCCTTTGGAGGCGGAGCTGCAATTGGCACATTTTTGCTGGCTGGAGTACGCAGTGAGAGTGGTAAGGGGAGGATGTTACTTATTACTGGGCTCGTCAGCTCCATATCACCAATCGGTTTAGGTTTGTCATCTGACGCGTCGATATCTTTCATAGCGAGTTTTCTAATGGGGGCCTCACAATCAACATTCATGGCTCTCACAATTACATATGTGCAGTTGGCTACTCCCGACCAATATAGGGGCAGAGTTTCGAGTCTTTACATACTTCACGCTGGAGGAATAATGGCCTTCGCCAACCTAGGGTACGGGAAACTAGCCGACACTTTCACCGCACCAATCGTGCTAGTGATAACAGGAGCAGTATTTCTGTTAGTCTTCTCTTCAATGGGCGTCTGGGACAAAGTGCTTAAAAGAACGTTTGCAGGCAACTATCAAGCAGTTCCGTAAGATTCGATATGAGATTGACGGAATCTAAACCATGAGAATTAGCAAAGCTATAATACCTGTAGCCGGGTTAGGAACCAGATTTCTTCCCGTGTCCATATCAGTCCCCAAATCAATGATCCCTGTATTTGATAGACCTCCTATTCATTTCTCTGTGCAAGAAGCCTCTGAATCAGGGATCGACCACATCATATTAGTCGCTTCAGAAGGTCAAGAAGCTATCCTAAAATATTTTGACAAAAGGCCCGATTTAGAGGAAGCAGTCACTAATAGAAAAAATCCCGAAATGCTTGAGTTGTTGCGGGAAATACCAGATATGGCCGACATAAGTGTAGTTATCCAAAAAGAACAACTAGGCCTCGGACACGCCATACTACAGGCACGAAAAACTATAGGAGAGCAGGATTTTGCGGTACTCTTGCCCGACGATTTAATTCTAAGTAATAGACCTACGATTGGGGAAATGTGTTCAATAGCAGAAGAAACCAACAACATGGTCTTAGCCGTAAGGGAAGTTGAAGAAGAAGCGGTACCAAATCTTGGAATAGTCAATCAAGGAAATGATTTTGGAAATACAGTTGAAGTCCTTGGAATGGTAGAAAAGCCTTCTCTGGAAACTGCCCCCTCTAATATGGCGATTATCGGCCGATATGTATTACCTGCCGAAATATTTGAAGCAATTCAAAATACTCCGCCAGGATCTCTCGGTGAAATACAACTTACTGACGGTATGATTGCGCTTTTAAATACCTTTGACTGCACAGGGTACAAATTCACTGGAACACATTTTGATGTGGGTACGCCATTTGGTATGCTGAATGCCTCACTTCATATAGCCAAGACTCAATTTGGGTTTGATCTTAAAAAATAAATTTTTAGAAATCGAAATATCAACGATAAAGATACAAAATCCCCACAACCATCAACAGCCATATCACTATAGATACCATTAGGTGTGGATCACGAAGAATTGTTTCTTCTGGACGCTCTGTTAGCCCAGCTGTTCTCGACAGATAGAGATACCGAAATAGACCATAAACAACAAATGGAATAGTTAGCATCATGGAATTGTTGTTCGGAAGGTTTTCCGCCCAAAAAGTATACAAACAATAGGATATGAGAGTAGATGTAACTACAATTAATAAGAGATTATCTATAAATCTGATGTCGTATTTCTCTAAAGCACTTCTAATTTGCGAGCCCTGATAAGAGTCATCACTTACATTCAATAGTTCACCCTTACGTTTGGCAAAGCCAATGAATAGAGCGCCAAACCCCATACAGACGAGTAGCCAAGGAGATATGGGCACCCCTATAACCACACCTCCTGCAATAACCCTGAGCATGAACCCAGAGGCTATGCAAAAAACATCCAATATGGCGTACTGCCGCAAAAAAAGAGTGTAAGAAAGCATTAGTGCCAGGTAAATCACGAGTGTGATAGTCAACTCCCTGACAAAAATCCAGGACATTATCAATCCAATTGCAGCAATGAATAAAGAAGAGAACAAAGCAAACCTAACATTCAGTGCCCCTGATGCAACAGGTCTGTACTTCTTGATAGGATGTGATTTATCTTCCTTCGCATCAACGACATCGTTAAGTAGATAAACCGAAGAGCTGGCCAAAATAAAAATTACAAACGCAAGTAAAACCGTTAATAATAGAGTAAGCGCTTCATTCTCATTTTCAAAAAACCAGTATTCATTGAAAGAGAATAACAACGGAACAAAAACTACAAAATTCTTAATCCATTGTCTGGGTCGGGTCGCTAAAAAAAGTTGGGACACCGCCCTTTTTCACCTCTTTCCGAAATCAATGGTACTTTAACAATATCCACATCCACCGTTTACAAAATATTAGAGCATTCGGAGATAAAAATGGAAATGATAGCAAATTATCACTGTGTGACAGGAGAAGGTCCAATCTGGCATTCGGATGAAAAAAAGCTTTACTGGTTAGACATACCAGCAGGATCAATTTTTAGATACGACCCTTTTACAAACGCCCATGAAAAAGTCTACACAGGTCCCCAAATTGGGGGAATAACCATACAAGCTGATGGAAACTTGCTACTTTTTATGGAAAAAGGGGCCGTTGCTATCTGGGACGGAAAAGAACTTCATTACGTTATTGAATCTTTGGAGGGCGAGGAAAACTCAAGGTTCAACGACGTAATCGCTGCTCCGAACGGAAGCGTTTTTTGTGGAACTATGTCCACTGATAAAACCGCCGGGACTCTCTACCGTATGGACGTAGACGGTTCAATCAGGCCTATTGTAACTGGAATTGGAATATCCAATGGTCTTGGATTCACAACAGATTGCTCATGGATGTACTACACAGACTCCACTGCTCGTACCATATACAGATATCGGATTAATCCCAAAAATTCTGAAATCTCGGACAGATCAGTTTTTGTGACCACGCCACCTGATGATGGGATACCAGATGGAATGACTGTAGACTCAGAAAACCACGTTTGGTCGGCACGTTGGGATGGATGGGCCTTATACCGTTACAGTCCCGAAGGACAACAAGTGGAGAAAATAGACTTCAACACAAAAAAGGTTTCCTGTCCAACATTTGCCGAAGATCCTCTAGCCCGAGATGGCAAGAAAGATTCCTTCACCCATATGTATGTGACAACCGCAGGAGGAGACAATCAAAAGGAAAATGGGGACCAAGCCGGAGCTTTGTTTCGATTAAACCCAAAAATTTCTGGCAAGCCTGAGTTCAGGTCTCAAATTTTCCTTTAGCCTAAATTGAGACATCGTTCAACATTGGCAAGTATAAATTTAATTTGAGATGGTAGAATCGACCATATTTGGACTCAGTGCAGTCCAAAGTAATTTGGAAACACGAACCACGTAACTAAGTATAGAGAGGTGTTCAGATAAAATGTCGGGACATTCAAAATGGTCAACAATAAAACATAAAAAAGCAGCCACTGATGCCAAAAGAGGTAAACTTTTCACTAAATTGTCAAAGGAAATAATAGTGGCAGCTAAGCAAGGTGGCGGTGATGCTGACATGAATTTTCGCCTCCGAATGGCAATCCAAATCGCTAAAGACGCTAATATGCCTGCAGATAACATTGACAGGGCCGTCAAAAGGGGAACAGGAGAAGGTTCCGATGGCGACACCATGTCTGAGATCACCTACGAAGGGTATGGACCAGGCGGAGTGGGAATAATGCTAGAAACTTTGACAGACAATAAAAACCGAACAGTATCTGATATACGTTCCACATTTTCTAAAGCGGGAGGCAACATGGCAGAGTCAGGTGCGGTTGCCTGGCAGTTTCAACAAAAAGGGGTGATTGTTATCGATGTTGACGAGGACAAAGCAGAGGATCTTGCAATGATTGCCATAGATGCGGGAGCAGAGGACTTTGAGACTTATGATGGTACATTGCACGTGTATTCGATACCTACGTCCCTAATGGACATACGGTCGTCCTTATCAGACAACAACGCTGCAATAGCATCCACTGAGCTCTCTATGATACCAAGCAACACCATAATGCTAGAAAGTGGAAAGGCGGTTCAAACATTAAGATTGTTGGACACGCTCGAAGATTTGGATGACGTTCAAAAAGTGTATTCCAACGCTGACTTCCCAGAAGATGCTCTAGAAAGTTTTCAGTCGGGTTAAGGTTGAAAAGTCTTTGAGAGTACTTGGTGTCGATCCAGGAACAATCAAGATGGGATTTGGTATCGTAGATTCCATCTCCGGGGAGTTAGCCAATGTAGATCACGGGTGTCTTACTCCACGGCGGTCATTCTCGATAGAACAAAGACTGGGAGAACTCTACAACGGTATCGCTAATATAATTGACGAGGTAAAACCTGACGTAATAGCGGTAGAAGAGCCTTTTGTCTCAAAAAACCCGAGAACTGCCATCGCTATAGGACAGGCGCAGGCGGTGGTTCTCATAGCTGCTGCCCATAAGGAAATAGCGGTATACAGATATGCTCCAAGAGAGATTAAAAAGGCTGTTACAGATTACGGGGGAAGTTCCAAAGAACAAGTTGAGGATATGGTTAAACTACTGTTGGGGAATATAGAAATAATTGGCCCTAATGATGTCACTGATGCCTTAGCAGTGGCAATATGTCACCATAACGCAACGATGTTGGATAACCTCTTAATGGAGTAGGAATGGTTACAACGCTTATTTCAGCAGTCAGTGGGAAAATAGAATCAAAGGGTCCTGAATACGTCGACGTCAATGTATACGGCGTCACTTTTAGAATAAGTACGCCTACCACCACAATAGACCAAATTGGCGAATCAGGGGATTCCGTTCGACTTCTGACTTCACTGCAGCTGAGACAAGACAGTATCACCATGTACGGATTCGCTACAGAGGAAGATAGAATTGCATTTGATGCATTGATTAACATAAATGGGGTAGGACCTCGATTAGCAATCGCAGTCCTATCAACTTTCGACGCTGGCTCAATGGCTGCCGCAGTACAGTCAGAGGACACGGGAGCATTCGTACGAGTTCCTGGAGTAGGCGCTAGGACTGCTAGCCGAATCGTTTTGGAACTAAAGGGGAAATTGGATCAGTCATGGTCTATTCCTGGCGGAGCAGAAATAGTGGATGACGTTTTCGACTCACTCACATCACTCGGATACTCTATTCAAGAAACACGTAATGCCATCACGTCAATAAACACAGAGGAAAATAACAAACTAAATACTGAGGAAAAACTTAGGCTTGCCTTGCAATTCTTAACATCCCAGTAAAGGTCTCTCCTGTGACTCTTAACTACGAAGTATGGGCAACCTTATATGACAAAGTTTACGGAGACGTCGTTGATGATATCCCGTACTATGTCAACCAAATTACAGGACCCGATCATGCAGTACTGGAGCTTGGATGTGGCACCGGCCGAGTTAGCATACCGATTGCAGAAGTGACCTCTAAACTGACTGCTCTAGACTTATCCGGGCAAATGATCAATGTACTTAAACAAAAAGCAGTACTGGGTGGTTTAATCCTAGACTGTGTCATAGCTGACATGAGATATTTCGAGCTTGATGTTAAATTTGACCTCATTATTATTCCGTTTAGGGGTTTTCAATCTTTACTATTGAAAGGCGACCAAGAAAAATGTCTGGCAGCAATAAACAAACACCTGAAAGAAGATGGAAAAGTAATAGTGGATATGTTTTTCCCGAGCTTGGAAATGTTTGATCAAGATAATAGGGTCTTCTACGAAGTGAAAAGGATATCTGGGGAAGACCCAAGAACATCTACCCTAGTTAAACATAGATCAAGCTTCGACATGCATTCCCAATTGATAGAAACAACGCTATTAGTTGAGAGTTCGAAGGCTGATTTAGTCACAGAAACAAGATATTTAGATTTTACGCTTAGATATATTCATCCTAAAGAAGCTGAATATCTGTTTTTAAATAATGGTTTTATCACCAGAAATATAGTGAATAATTTTACTAACTCCATTGAAAATCAAAGCAGTGAAATGATCTTCGAACTGGAGAAAAAGTGTGACTATTGAATAAATTTAAAATAGCTTCAGATTTTCAACCTACTGGAGATCAGCCCGCAGCTATCGATGATATGTCTTCGGCAATAAAAGATGGCACGGGACATCAGACTCTCATGGGTGTTACGGGCAGCGGAAAAACTTTTACCATGGCCTGCGTTGTGGAAAAAGTTCAAAAACCAACTTTAGTTATTGCACATAATAAAACTCTTGCCGCCCAACTCGCTACAGAATTTAAAGAGTTTTTTCCGCAGAATGCTGTTGAATATTTCGTTAGCTATTACGATTACTATCAGCCGGAAGCATACGTCCCTAGAACAGACACATATATAGAAAAAGATGCAGATGTGAACGAAGAATTAGATAAACTGAGGCATTCCGCTACAAGGGCACTTCTCACCCGCAGAGACGTCTTAATAGTGGCTTCTGTCTCATGTATTTTCGGTCTCGGATCTCCTGATGAATACGAAGGATTCGTCGCTTCTGTTCGCAAAGGAGAGGTCAGAAACAGAAATAAATTGATCCGACAACTGGTAGATATGCAATATGAGCGTAATGACTACGACTTAGCAAGAGGAAGATTCAGGGTTAGAGGAGATACCCTTGAAATTATGCCTGCATATGAAGAACTTGGAGTCAGAATAGAATTTTGGGGGGATGACGTTGAAAGAATAATCCAACTAGACCCACTAACTGGGGAAGTTCTGTCTGAGAGAGATGCCATAGAAATATTTCCCGCCAAACATTTTGTCACGTCTCAAGAGAAGCTTAAGAATGCCATTAAAGATATTCAGGATGAACTATCTATACATCTAAAATCCCTCAAGTCGCAAGGCAAAGTTTTGGAGGCGCAAAGATTAGAGTCAAGAACAAACTATGATCTTGAAATGTTGGAAATAGCGGGCTACTGTGCAGGGGTCGAAAACTACTCAAGGCATCTCGCTCAGAGAGCGGCAGGAAGTACTCCCTATACTTTGATGGATTATCTACCAGATGACTTCCTGCTTTTTGTGGATGAGAGTCACATGACAATCCCCCAGATAAGAGGAATGTATAAGGGAGACAGGTCAAGAAAAGAGACCTTGGTGGAACATGGATTTAGATTACCTTCCGCTCTGGATAATCGCCCTTTAAACTTTGAAGAATTCGAAGATCGAATCAGTCAAGCCGTCTATGTTTCGGCCACGCCAGGCCCATACGAAATGGAACACAGCGAGAAAATAATTGAACAGGTCATACGCCCTACCGGACTCACTGACCCTGTAATAGAAGTGAAACCGGTCGATGGTCAAATTGATGACCTCTTGTACCAGGTGAATCAGAGAGTCAACAAAGGAGAACGTTGTTTGATAACCACTTTGACAAAAAGGATGTCAGAGGAATTATCAGACTACTTAAAAGAAACTGGAATACGGACTCACTATTTGCATTCTGAAATAGACACTCTAGAAAGAAGCGAAATTCTCAGAGATTTAAGGCTCGGAGTCTACGACGTTCTTGTGGGTATTAATCTACTTAGGGAAGGTCTGGATCTCCCCGAAGTGAGTCTAGTGGCGATTTTAGATGCCGACAAAGAGGGATATCTAAGGTCAACAACCTCCCTTGTGCAAACTATAGGAAGGGCAGCACGGCACGTAGATGGCAAGGTCATTATGTACGCTGATATTGTTACTGACTCAATGAAACGGGCAATAGACGAAACAGAAAGAAGAAGACAAATTCAAGAATCGCATAATCGCGAAAACGGCATCACTCCTCAAAGTATACGTAAAACAATACGGGATATCACAGAAAGAGTCAGATCGATTGCAGAGCCCGAATCTGGTCCTTTGGTATCCGGCGATGACCTCCCCAAGGAAGATATAACGCGCTTAATCAAAGATTTGGAATCCCAAATGAAATCAGCCTCCAAAAATCTTGAATTTGAAAAAGCCGCTCTATTGAGAGATCAAATAATTGACTTGCGTAAAGTACTTGTAAATTAACATATAAGTTTTACGGAACAACGACAGATTAAAATTGACACCCCCAAGATTTGATAGATACAATCAATTCATGACCAGATCAGTCAACAAGGTTGGCCGGGTCTCAAATGTTAGGCAAATTATTCTAAATTCAGGTAGTGCATAATGGCAGAATCCGCAACGGTTACCCACGACGAAGTGTTAGAAGCCCTAAGGGATGTTTATGATCCCGAAATCCCAGTTAATATAGTTGATCTGGGACTCGTTTATGGAGTTGAAGTTGACGACGGAGACGTAGATGTCAGGATGACTTTGACTTTTGCAGGATGCGGGATGGGACCATATATTGCACAGCAGGCGGAATGGCGTCTCGCAGAAGTAGAAGGCATAGAAGACATCAACGTAGACCTCGTATTCGATCCTCCGTGGACCCCAGATATGATTACAGAAGAGGGTAAAAGACTCTTAGGTTTAGATTAGTCATATAGGCTTCATATAAGTATCCCTTTCATTCCCTCTGGAGTATCCGATGAGTCAACAAAATCCCGCACAGGCGCGCGCCCGCATCGAGGCGATGAAGCGCCAATTTGAACAGAAACGGCAGATCGATGAAGCTCTGTCAGGTATAAAAAATAAAATCGGGGTTTACAGTGGGAAAGGAGGAGTTGGCAAAACAACTATAGCTGTAAATTTAGCTGCAACGTTGGCAAATGATGGCGCCAGTGTTGGGATACTAGATGTCGATGTTGATTGCCCAAATGTGGTTCGCGCAATCAATTCATTTGACCAGCCAATGGTTGGCGATGATAAAAAAATGATCCCGCCAGAGAAATTTGGTATCAAAGTAATGTCAATGGCTTTTTTTCAAGAAAATGAAGATGAAGCCATCATCTGGCGTGGACCCATGATTCACAATGCAATCAATCAAATGCTTCAATCCACAGATTGGGGTGATCTAGATTATCTAATAGTTGATTTACCTCCTGGCACATCCGATGCTCCGCTAACCATAATGCAAGTACTGACTATGGACGGCTTCATAGTTGTTACCACTCC
>VFFS01000056.1 GCA_009392815.1 SAR202 cluster bacterium | reverse complement strand
GGGGGAACTGGGCAATATATATGGAGTCTTTTGGAGGATTGGCAATTTGCCAGTGAAACATCTGACTCAAAAAACTTTCGTCAGGTTTTGGAGGGCAGGTTAGAGTCGGAAGGCCTGTTATCCCTAGGAAAAGAACTTACCTGTAAAGACCCCGAATCTGCTTCCATAATTGACTTGAAAAACCCCAGAAGAGTTATAAGGGCATTAGAGAGGCTTGAACATGGGTTGCGCGCGGTGAACCCTAGGCCGAAACAACCACCTATTGTTAAAAACGCCCTCATTGTAGGTCTTTTTATGCCTAGGCAATGTCTTTACACGGTTGTTGACAATCGATTAACTCGGATGGTCGCAGGAGGATTTGTCTCTGAGGTCAATAAACTAATCGATATAGGATATGAACCTGTTTTGAAGTCCATGAATGGAATCGGTTATCGAGAAATATTTGAATATTTGTCTTATCGATGCACATGGGGCCATGCTATTGATTCTGTAAAGAGCAGGACCCATAGACTGATCAGGAGTCAATCTAATTGGTTTAAGTCCGGTGATAACCGGATAAACTGGTTTGATGTGTCTGACACGGACATGTCGAAGATAGTTGATAAAGTTTCTGGTCTTTTTTATGGGAGATCTTGAAAATTGCTTAAAGTGGATGCTCTAACAGTGTGTCGAGTGTAAAATTACCACAGTAACTACTATGAAGGGTTAGAAGGTTTAGCTGCGATGAAATTTACTAAAATGCATGGCGCAGGAAATGACTATGTTTATGTGAATGGATATGAACATAGTGATGACTGGTCTGTAGTTTCGGAGAAAATTAGCGACAGGCACAAGGGGATAGGGGCTGACGGCCTAATTGTGGCCGCACCTTCTGATATTGCCGATGTTAGGATGCGCATGTTTAATGCTGACGGCTCAGAAGGTGAGATGTGCGGTAATGGAATACGGTGTTTGGTCTCTTTTGCGATGTCAGAAGGGGTGATAAGTTCCAATGTAAACGCAGTATCAGTGGAAACTGGGGCAGGGGTGTTGGATGTTCGCCCTTCCTACGGTGAAAACGGTATGAATGGGGCAACTGTAGAAATGGGAGAGCCGGTACTAAAGCCATCAGACATACCTGTCCGGCTAACGGATGACTCTTTTCCGGTTATAGATTACCCATTGGAAATAGAAGGTAAGAGGCTTTTAATGTCCTTTGTGTCTATGGGAAACCCCCATGCTGTTGTTTTTCAGGAAGA
Source organism: SAR202 cluster bacterium (assembly GCA_009392815.1). Lineage (GTDB taxonomy): Bacteria > Chloroflexota > Dehalococcoidia > Lucifugimonadales > UBA826. The sequence continues at coordinate 2,586 of VFFS01000056.1, read as the reverse complement.
GGATGTCTCTAGTTTTCCACTTGAAGAGCTAGGACCAATTGTCGAAAATCACAGGATTTTTCCTAATAAAGTTAATTTTGAAGTCGTGAATGTGGTTAGTAGGAATCATATCAAAGTTAGAGTTTGGGAGAGAGGTTCTGGGATCACCATGGCCTGTGGGACAGGGGCCTGTGCAGTGGTTGTCGCGGCACATCTGAAAGGTTTGGTAGAGGATCAGGTTAATATTGAACTCCCTGGAGGGGTCCTTGGAATCACTTGGTCAGGGGAAGGATCCGTTCTGATGGAAGGTCCGGTTGAGGAAGTGTTTAAAGGTGAATGGGTCCCTCAGAAAATTTAATTTAGGACATTTGGAATACTGTTTTTTATTTATCAATTAGTTTTGAGAGAAGGTTGCAAATGAGATTTGCTGAAAGATTGGATAGAGTTCCACCGTACTTATTCGTTGAGATAAGTAGGAAAATAGCTGCCAAGAAGGCCGAAGGTATAAATGTGATTTCATTTGGGATTGGAGATCCAGATATTCCAACCCCTGACCGGGTCGTGGAGGAACTCAGGGCAACGGCTTTAGACGTTCCCAATCACAGATATCCTGAAACAGACGGATTACCTGAATTTAGGATAGCTGTGGCGGATTGGTACAGCGAAAGATTCGGGGTAACCCTCGACGCAGACAAAGAAATCCTTCCATTAATTGGAGCAAAAGAAGGTATTGGTCATGCTTCGCTATGCTTTATCAACCCAGGGGATATAGCCCTCGTTCCTGATCCAGGATATCCTGTTTATTCTGTGGGAACTTGGTTTTCTGGGGGAGAATGTCACTGGATGCCTTTGTTAGAAGAAAATGGCTGGTTACCAGATTTGACGACTATTCCCCAGGATGTCGCCAAGAAAGCCAAAGTAATTTGGCTCAACTATCCCAATAATCCTACTGGAGCAGTAGTAGATTCAAATTACCTGTCGGAAGTAATAGATTTTGCTCGCGAATATGAAATAGCTGTACTTCATGATGCCAGTTATACCGAGGTGGCATTCGATGGTTACAGGCCCATAAGTTTTCTAGAAGTCCCAGGTGCTATTGACGTAGGGTTGGAATTTCATTCGTTGTCCAAGAGTTACAACATGACGGGCTGGAGGGTTGGGACAGCAGCTGGCAATAGAGAAATGATTGATGCCCTCATGGTGGTTAAATCTAATCTTGACTCAGGTATCCCCAATGCAGTTCAGTATATGGGCATAGAGGCCCTTAAAAGCTCTGAATCAGAAATAGCCGAGAGAAATTCAATTTATGAATCTCGTCGAGACAGAGTCGTTGCTAGTCTTAACCGTATTGGTCTCAAGGTTGACCCTCCAAGAGCTAGTCTTTACGTGTGGGCGCGGATACCCGATGGATTCACATCCGCAGAATTCGCTGAGTTGATTCTGGAGGAGACCGATGTTGTGGTTACTGCTGGAAACGGGTATGGGCCAAGCGGAGAGGGATACATACGGTTATCTCTCACAATATCTGAAGAAGATTTAGATGAAGGCCTAAGGCGGCTCGAAAACCTGAGAATTAGCTCTTCTTGATGAGGAGATTTTCTAATCGCTAAGAAAACCATAGATGTTCGTCGCCGAAAAGAACGGGCCTTATTGGTAGGTGTACGGGTTAGAAATAAGAGGGAAATCTGGGGGCTAAAGGATTCACTTTCAGAGCTTTCTGATTTGGCAGAGGGAGCGGGCGCTGAAGTTGTATCCACAATTACCCAAAATATAAAAAAACACTCACTTACGTATGTCGGGAAAGGGAAGCTTGATGATCTGCGTGAGGCCGTTTCTGAATACGAAATAGACACAATAATCTGCGACGATGAGTTGGACCCAAATCAACAACTACAGTTGGAACAGTCTATAGAGAATGTGAAAATAATTGATCGTACGGCTCTTATTCTGGATATTTTTGCGTCTAGTGCCCAAACAAGAGAAGGTAGGCTACAGGTAGAGCTTGCTCAACACGAGTATCTATTGCCACGATTAGCAGGCCAATGGACCCATCTTGAACGTCTTGGTGGAGGCATAGGTACTAGAGGTCCAGGAGAGTCTCAGATAGAAACGGATAGGCGATTGGCGAGAGGAAGAATTCAAAGGCTTAAGAAGGAAATCGAGAAGATTCGCCAGCACAGGTCTAGATACAGAGACAGAAGGCGATCGTCTAATGCTTTTGTAGTGGCCCTGGTTGGATATACAAATGCGGGGAAAAGCACTCTTCTAAATAAACTAACTTCTTCTGAAGTTTTATCCGAGGACAGAATGTTTTCCACACTTGACCCTGTAACCCGTAGATTACATCTATCAGACAATAAAGTTGTACTAATGACTGATACGGTGGGATTTATACAAAAACTACCTACGACACTCATTGCAGCATTCCGAGCTACCCTGGAGGAAGCTAATGAGGCGGATCTTATCCTACATGTCGTCGACGTCTCTCATGCAAAGCGTTTCGAACAGGTAGCGTCAGTTGAGGGCATACTGGAAGAGATTGGCCTTTCTGATAGGCCAACTATCACTCTTCTGAACAAATGGGATAAGTTCCCAGAAAGTTATGAT
>VFFS01000055.1 GCA_009392815.1 SAR202 cluster bacterium | reverse complement strand
CTGTTCCTCCGAGAAATCCCAGCATTATAGGCCTCCAAATAAGAAATTAGTTGGTCAATTTTATCTCAATCCCATTCGAAGTGGTGCAGATGAATACACTTGGTTGGTAAAACGTTTCTGATGTGGATTACTGTCCGTCAAATGATTCGAAGGGGAGTTTGCGATATAAAATCTAGGGCGCTATATATCTTTACGTAGAGACCAGATAGTTTCATATTTTGGGCCCCTTATCGCAGAAATTAACTCGATACGTTCCATTTCCTTGAGCTCCAAAAGTAGTGAGTCAGTAGATTTTTCTGGATCTATGAAGGTGGTTTGCTCCAAGCGAGTCACTATTGAAGCCCAAACTCCACTTTCTATAAGAGTCGAAATGTATCGCACCCAAGGTATGAGAATCATTTTATCTACGTCTGGAAATCCGGGTCTGAGCTGTTCTAGGCTTCTGATTCGTTCTTGAGGGTTTCTAACCATTTTAGTTAGTAATATGGTTGGTCCGTTAGTTTCATTACTTCTCGTATCTAGAAGAATTGCCTTGCCAAAATATGGAAAGAATAGCGACAGAACATCTGCCTCTAGTATGCTCTCCTTTACTTCTTCTAATTCATCAAAAAAATGATTGCCCATCATTTCAATATGTTTCCCACTATCTTCTTGAATTTTCACAGAGTAACGATATGAGTCTGAGTCAATCTCCGAATTTCTTGTTTTAATGTGTATTTGGTGAATGTGTCATAAATTTTGCCAGAAGGTGATTTACGAACTAAGTAGTTCTTGCACCGTTGCCGTGAATGAAGGGAGTACTTTCTCCCAATCCCCTACAACCCCAAACGAAGCTTCTTTGAATATGTTTGCTTCACTATCTTTATTAATAGCCACAATACTTTTTGATGATGAGCACCCTGCCATATGCTGGCTAGCACCAGATATTCCGACTGTTATATACAGATCTGGACTAACTGTTTTTCCTGTAAGACCAACCTGGTAGGAGTGATCAAGCCAACCGGCGTCACATACCGCCCGTGAGGCGCCAACGGCACCATTGAACATCTTAGCTAGCTCTTCTAGTTGCGAAAATGGCTCCGGACCACCAAGCCCACGCCCTCCGCTTACAATAACTGACGCGTCTTCTAGTTTTACGCCCTCTGATTCTTCTTTGACTGTTTCTATCAATTTAACCTTGATTTGATCATCAGCGATGTCCATATCCAGCTCAACTATTCGCCCAACCCTACTATCATCTCTCTCCAGAGCCTCAAAAGCCTTAACTCTTACGACAATGAATTGTGGGTTCTTATCTGTGAAAGTGAATGCCGCCATTGCATTCCCTCCGTACACGGGTCTTGTAACCGTTATTTTCCCCGATATCTTTTCACCTGTGACGTTCATACAGTCCTGGGCAACTCCAACACCCATTCGGTAAGCCAATCTTGGTCCAACTACGCGACCCAAAGGTGTTTTCGCTGTTAGCACAGCTGTAGGTGACGCCTGCTGACATATTTGTTCAAGGGCTGCCACGTGGGCGTCAGCTACATTGGAGGCGAGTTTTGGGTGGGAAGCGGTATAGACATTATCAGCCCCTAATGCGACGACTTCTCCAGTAATATCCTCTGTTATTTCTCCAAATAAAGCTGCTGAAACATCTAGGTTTAGTTCGGCGGCGAGTTTTCTTGCTGCTGCTAGTAGCTCTCCTGCTGTCGAGTGTAGTGTTCCATTTTCTATCTCCGCTAGAACCAGAATTTCAGACATATTATTGTTCCTGTTTTTACTTTCACGAGTTAGTGATTTTTGGTGTCTATACCATTTAATAAATTCAGATTAAGGGAGCTTATATTATTTTGGCTTCTCGAAGTTTTAGTGCTAGCAACCTTCCGGAATCTGCGTCGTCTTCACCCTCAATGATTTCACATTGTGCTTCACTGACTGGAATATAAAGGTCCGAGAGCGCCATTGCTGGGGCCATCTGATCTTCTGATAACCCAAGGTCCGAAAGTGACAAAATTTCTGGGGTTTTTCTGCTTGCTTGCATAATTCCCCGAAGGGTTGGATACCGAGGCTCACCAATTTCATTATTAACGGTGATCAAGGCTGGTAAGTTGGCCTCGAAAACTTCATACCCATCCGTTCTTGAGCTATTTACAGTTACTGAGTCGTCACCAATCTCAATATTTTTGGCCTCAGTGAGGCAGGGTATTCCCAAGGTTTCTGACAACCCTAGTGGGACATGGGCGTTATCCCAGTCAGATGCTTGCTGGCCACACAAAATGAGATCGAACTCTCCTGCTCGGGTGATTGCGGCACTGAGTACATTCACCGTTCCTAAAGCATCGAGGTTCTCACAAAGCTGATCTTGAATGAGGATCATACTATCAGCACCCATTGAGAGAGGTTTCTTCATAACATCCATAACAAATTCGTTACCGACAGATAATACAGTTACCGTACCACCTCCAGCTGCTTCCCTGATTTGCAACGCTGCCTCAACAGCATTTTCACAAAAGCCGTTCACGACTGGGGGTATGCCTTGCACTGGTGTGACTTGTTTAATATCTGAATCCACGCTGAACGCAGACGAAGGTGTTTCTGGGTCCATCACTTGCTTAGCACACACAATAATATTTATGGACATTGCAAACAGGTCCTCCGTACCGGGAAAGTTAACTTACGATTTTAGCCACATATAGTTTCGCAGAATTCTCTGTATGGACATACGGATGTGTTCTCATAGTTGGTTAATTAAGCGCAAATTCTTGAAATTGAATCTAGATAAATCAGCTTAGAGATTACCAATCGCTTCGTTGAGGTGTCAATGAACTTTCACTGATAACAATTTGCTATAGGGACACTTTTTAGTTTTACATAATTCATATAAAAACTATACTTATATAAATTTTAATTTAACTTGCTCTCCGCATTGTAACTGGTATTCAGGATTTTAAAATCATTTGGGTGTTTAACAAATTCTTCAAAGTTTTTGTTTAATATGAGATTCTATTTTAGCTAGCTATATAAATAGAACAAAAGTTTTATACAAAATTTAAAAAAAGAAAAATTAATATAAACAACCACCTTTAGGGCTTGACATTTTTTTGACAAATATAAGAAAATGCGCCACACGTTAATTCGATGACCTGATGAACAGTTCCCTCTGCCTCATCAGAATCACGGGAAAAAGTTGTTCTACCGTCCGCTCGTGGCGTTGAGGACTGAAAGAGGAGTGAAATTAAGATATGGTTGTTCAGACTTCTAACCCATTTGCGCCGGCTAAACCAAGAGTTCCTATCGTTCCGAGGAGGGTAACACCTGGGTTACCTGGAACATCAGGAAAGCCAAAAACTAATAAGAGTCACTGCCCAAAATGTTCTGCCCGGTTAGCTGTAAACTTTGAGGAAGCCGAATGTTTGAGTTGCGGGTATGTGGACTATGAGTACACAGTTCAGCGTCCTGAACAAACTAAAAACAGTGTGATCGGTACGGGAACCCGCTATGTACTGAGATATATCGGAGAGTTTCCTGCTTTAACCGAAGTCCTGACCCATGTAAAAGTTTACAGGGTGCGTAATCGTGCAGTGTTTGGAGTCAGTTGCCCTTTCTGTGGCTCAGGGATGTCGCAGTCTTCTTTGTCTGGCAAAAGGCGAGAGATTAGGGAAGAGCGATATAAGTGCACCTCCGGACATAGGGTTTCTCTTTGTCCCAATCCCGAGGGTATTTTAGGCTGGAAATAACCGGCCACATTTTGATACTTAAGTGCAATATGTAATGTTGAGATCAAACCTGTTTTCAATTGGGTTTGATCCCGTCGGCTGCATGAAGAGTATAAATTCCGGATTGAGAGCAGTTTGGTAGTCTGACTTTATGTCTACATTGGTTGAATTAGTTGCCAAAAATAGACGAAGACCTTTTATTGTTTGCGACGTATCCCCTCCTAGAAGTGGAAATACCGAAGCCTTGAGTGATCTTTCCTCGGTTACTCCCGACATGTTTTTTGTGGCTGCTAATCCTGGAAGGACGGTCAGAGCTAGTTCTCCCTCCATCGCACAGTGGATAGAAAGCAACATCAAAACTCCCGCTTTATTCACTATGGTGACTAGAGATATGAACAAGACCGCGATGCAAACTACGTTGCTAGGCGCGCACATTATGGGTCTCAGGAACTTGGTAGTCGTGAAAGGCGATAATTTCAATAATTCTGGATGTGGTACTGATAAACCTGTCGAAGGATTTACTCCCACGGCGTTTATACGTTCCGTAAGAAAAATGAACAATCGAATCGATTTTACGGGCCGTAGTCTGACAGACCCAACACAATTTTGCGTCGGTGCTACCTTAGACATATCTCGAAAATGGTGTTCGGAAATGTCTCTGGCGGATAATAAAATTCGCTCCGGCTCCGATTTTTTGATAGCCCAACCAAATTTCGATCCAGATGCAGCACATAAATTTCTGCAGGAATACCAGGAAAGGCGGATGTCAGAGATGCCTATTCCGATCATTTGGGGTATTCAGATTATGTCAAAAGGAAGCATTTCTTTTGCTAATGTTCCCGACCATATTACTAAAGAGTTAGACCTCGGAAATTCTGGATACGAGATCGCACTAGAGATGATCCATAGATACCTCGAAATTGGTATCAACTATTTTTATCTGGTGCCACCGATATTTCAAGGCGGCCGAAGAGATTATGAATCGGCACAGGCCGTCATTGAGGATCTTTGACATGAAGAGTTATTTATTGTGGTTTTGAGGTGTCGTTGACCATGCTTGATAGCTTTTTTATAATTCTGATTTATTGAGAGATGATGTGTTTTACTATTTTATATGTCGGATGATTAGAGGTGATTGAATTGGCTAATGAAACAGGTAAACGGTACTCATGTGGACAATGTGGGTCAGAATTTGTTGTTACACGCGGTGCGGATGGGACCATCGAATGTTGCGGGGAGCCGATGAGTAAAAAGTAGGTGAACCTAAACCACAGAAAGGAAGTTGTAGATGTCAAATCAATTGGGTAGAAGATATGAATGTGATAGCTGTGGCAGTACCGTGTTGTGTACTAAAGCTGGCGATGGAATAGTACAGTGCTGCGATTCGGAAATGGAACTTCAGCAGCCGAGAAAGCTTCCGTCATCAGATTGAAATTCTAATTCTTAATGAGCCTAACTGAATCTAGATGTAGACAGCTTGGATTCAGTTTGTGGGAAGTAGGGTTGCTGCGGTGTGTTGTTCATCGGCGTGGTATGAGCTTCTTACCAATGGTCCAGAGGCTATATGTTTGAATCCCAGGTTCTCTCCTTCGTCCTTTAGCTCTTCAAACTCTTGTGGCGTGTACCATTTCGAAATTGGGGAGTGTTTGACAGAAGGTCGAAGATACTGACCAATTGTCATTAAGTCGCAATTGACCCTTCTCAAGTCCTTCATAGTGTCTATAATTTCCTCAAACGTTTCTCCCAATCCAACCATCATGCCAGACTTGGTCACGCATTCTGGATTTATGAGCTTTGCATTAGCTAAAACATCTAAAGATAAGTCATAGTCGCCTTTTGCTCTGATACGAGGAAATACCCTTCTTACAGTCTCAATGTTGTGATTGAATGTATCCGGCCCTGAATCTATTACACTTTTTAGGGCTTTGATGTCGCCTTGGAAGTCAGGAGTCAAAACTTCCACCTTGCAACGTGGCGTTCGTTTTTTTATCTGAGTGATGCATTGAGAGAATATGAATGCCCCTCCATCTGCGAGATCGTCCCTATTCACGGAAGTTATGACAGCGTACTTGAGCTGAAGTTTTTCGACCGTCTGAGCTAGTCTCAAGGGTTCTTCCAAATCCAAACCCGTTGGTTTGCCTGTTTTAACGGCACAATATGTACAGGCTCGAGTGCAGGTGTCACCAAGTATCATGAAGGTGGCCGTTTCCCTTTCCCAGCATTCTCCAATATTTGGGCATCTCGCCTCTTCGCAAACAGTATGTAACCCTTCCTGACGCATCAACTTCTTCAGGTTTGAATAATTTGGGCCGCCAGGCATCTTAACCTTTAGCCACACGGGGAGCCTACGGGTTGTGGTCATAATCGATGCATTTACCTCTGATTAAAGGTTGTACACTTATTGTCATTTAAGTCTCAATCTTATCAGAAAGAATCTGACGAATCGGTATACTTAATCGTGACTGTATATTACGACAGTAATATTTCGGGTAATTATTATGAATCCTTCAATCTCTAAGGTCTCTAAAAATAGGTATATGTCACTCGATCCACTTAGAAATAAAGACGATAATAGGGAATATGCTGACCTTCGGTTAGGAGATATAGGTGAACTAGGGGACTGCGTAGCGGATTTTGATGGCGAGGATATTTCGGTTTTTGGTGGTATTCCTGGCGAATTGGTGAGGGCGAGAATTTATAGGTACCGTCGGCGAAAACGATCGGTTATATCTGGGATGGTCTGTCAAGTAATTGAGCCATCCCCACATAGGGTTGAAGCCCCGTGCCCCAATTTTGGCCCATGTAGTGGATGCCAATGGCAGCACATTGACTATGACCATCAGCTGGAACTTAAGCGTAGGATAGTTAGTGATAGCTTTTCTTTTTACAGCACTCTGAGCGATATTAATATATGCTCGACTGTTCCGGCTCCTTCGCAATTTGAATATAGAAATCACGCTCGGTTTACTGTCCGCTTTGGTGGCCAGATGGGTTTTTCTAATAGGATAACTAGACGGTTTGTCCGGATTGACCAATGTATGCTAATGGAACCAGAAATCAATAAAGTTTTAGAGGGCCTTCAAGATAAAGTCTCTGAAACTACCAATTTATCTGTTAGGGTAGGGGCAAATACGGGAGACAGGCTGATACAGCCGACATTACATGCTCCTGAGGTACCATTTTTATCAGGTCAAAAATGGTATACCGAAAATCTCAAAGGTCGCACTTTCAGAGTGGCGTCGCCCTCTTTTTTTCAGGTGAACACCCCCCAGTCAGAAACTTTGATTGATCTAGTTTCAGAGCATCTTGCACTTACGAAAGAACAAATCCTCGTTGACGCTTATGCGGGAGTTGGAACTTTTGCTGCTATATTGGCTTCCAGTGTAAAGAAGGTTTTCGCAATAGAGGAATCAGCGTCTGCAGTTAGTGATGCAGCCTCTGCGTTATCGGATGTGGAGAATTTAGAGTTTCTTCTAGGGAAAACAGAGAAAGTTTTAGGTGAAATAGATGATGACATTGATGCCCTGATACTTGATCCACCGAGAATTGGATGCCATGCTGACACTCTGAAGGCAGTAATCGATAGTCGGCCCTTGAGAGTCGCGTATGTATCCTGTGATCCTTCCAGCCTGGCTAGAGATCTTGATATCCTTGTCAAGGGAAACTATCGGGTAATGAACGTTCAGCCAGTTGACATGTTTCCGCAAACTTATCATGTTGAATGTGTCGCCAGTCTCAGTATTTCTAGTTAACGGGAAATGTGGAAATTCCTATTCAGTTAATATTGCATCTACATATTAAATCAGTGCCCCTTTCATAATGCCAGAACGAAAAAAAATTAAAGAGTTAATACTTGCTTCCACGTCTCCTCGTAGGAAGCTCCTAATTGGCAGGCTGGGTTTGCCACTTAAATTCGTTGCTCCAAATTCATTTGAAACGCCACCACTGTTTGGCGAATCCGCCGGTCGGTATGTTTCAAGGATGGCTGTTATTAAAGCGACAAATGCTGTTGGCAATATCAAGGACAACCAGGTGGTAATAGGTTCTGATACTTCCGTGGAGTTGGCCGGAGAAATTCTTGGGAAGCCCCAGAGTGCTAGCCATGCGAGGGAGATGCTAAATTCATTAAGAGGCATAACTCACACAGTGATCACCTCTGTTGTTGTATCTGATCATAATGGCGAATTATGTTCTCGAACAATAAGAACTTTGATTCATATGAGGAGTTACTCCGATATGGAAATTGATGAATATGTAACCACAGGTGATCCGATGGACAAAGCTGGTGGTTATGCGATCCAAAATAAGGTTTTCCAACCAGCGAGGCGGATCGAAGGATGCTATACGTCCGCCGTGGGATTACCGTTGTGCGCCCTTTCAGATATTTTGTCTCAGAAAGGTGTTTTAGAGGAAGGGATACATTGTGGGGATCAGGTTGATGCCCGGGAATTCAGTGTGGAGGCGGTGACTTTGACATGATGGGAATGGGTAGCTTGGAAGTTATTGTAATCCTTCTAATAGCCTTCATTTTTCTAGGCCCTCAAAAGATGATAGAGGCTGCACGTGCTCTAGGTAAACTTGTTGGCCAAGCTAAGAATATGGCAGCAGATATTCCTCACCTTGATTTGGACGATATAGATGAGGATGAGATCCTAGATCAATCAAGGACTGTGGATGGAGATCAACTAGAAGCAGATAGCAGATTGGACAATAGAACCAAGAATGAGGTTATGGACGATCCAATACCCTTTAGGTCCAGAAAAAAACTTGCTACAAATGCTCGAGATGATAACGACGAAGATTTATCCGTTTCTGATGGAGAAGAAACAGGCCACAAAGACGAGAGAGGAAGTTCTGGAGAGGTCAGAGAAGGGTGAGCGAGGAAGGTCAAAGTTTATCTGGTCATCTTAATGAGTTGAGAAGACGTCTAACTTGGTCTGCTGTATCAATATTTACTCTTACGGTAATTGCTTTCGTTTTCCATCAACAAATTCTTCTAATTCTCATGGAACCAGCTGGTGACTTTACTGATTTACCACACAGTAAACCTATTTACACAGACTTGACGGAATTTCTGGGTATCGCAATGAAAGCTTCTTTACTTGTGGGAGTTTTTGCATCTTTACCATTTCTGTTGTGGCAAATGGTAATGTTTGTTTCCCCCGGATTAAATCCCACTGAAAGGCGTTACCTTTTCGTTCTAATGCCGTTGAGTCTTTTTGTGTTTTTTATAGGGGCTTTGTTCGGATATTTCGTTTTATTTCCGCCTGCGGTGAGATTCCTCATCACATTTGGCAGTGATGTTGCTGTTCCGATGATTAGGATTGGGAATTATGTAAATCTTATGCTGTCTCTTTTGTTCTGGATGGGCATAGTCTTTGAGCTGCCCATCATACTTTTTTTTCTTTCTAGAATTGGAGTAGTTGGGCCTAGGTTTCTTGCCCGAAACAGAAGATGGGCGATAGTATTATCTTTTATTCTAGGAGCACTGATCACACCCACACTAGATCCAATCAACCAGGCTCTCGTAGCCGGCCCAATAATCGTCCTTTATGAAGTTGGAATACAGCTTTCAAAATTAGGGTCCAAAATTAGGGAAAGAAAAACAAAAAAAGATGAATAGTCTAAGAATGGGTCTGTTAGTAAAAACCATCAGGACTCAATTCAGCAAAAACTAAAATGGTTGGGATTCAGTTACCGTTTCGCGATAGGGATTTATTAACAGAATTATGCTTGTTTGGCATCGTCCTTTGACTCGTTGTCGATAATATTGTCATCGGATCCTGGCTGGTTTTTCTGAGTGTTCCTGAATTCCTTGAGGGCTTTCCCCATCGCTCCTCCTATCTCAGGAAGCCTACCCACGCCAAAAATTATTAGGACTACCACCAGAACTATTATTAATTCCATGGGGCCGAATCTAAAAGGCATATATCTCACCCCTATTCAAAGTTGATGCAATTTTCTGAATTAGTTAATCGACATACTAAAAAACGTTTCGTTGTCAATTCTACCAAATCTATTACCCAGTTAAATCGTGTTCATGGCAAACAGTATAGACCAGCTTATTGATAATTAACCTGATGTGAAGTTAAAATTGATGCTCTTGCGTTTTTGCCTTTTTGGGGTGGGATGCAAATTAAGGTTTTCACATGTAACAAATGTCAGAGTGGATATGATATGGATGCTCACGATCTAATACCGGTTGATAAAAACCCAAATATAGAAGATTTCTCTTCGGGTGATACTGTAAGGGTTAACGTTAAGGTGGTTGAGGGGGAACGAGTCAGGACACAGGCTTATGAAGGTGTCGTGATAAGACGCCGTGGCAAAGGTCAGGGCGAAACTTTCACTGTTAGGCGTGTAGCCAATCAGGTTGGAGTAGAAAGAACTTTTCTTTTCTGCTCTCCCAATGTTGACTCTGTCAATGTTACACGCCGAGGACGAGTTCGCCGCTCCAGGTTATATTACCTGAGGGGAAGATCTGGCAGGTCTGCACGGATCAAAGAGGCACGTCGAGGTTAGACCATTATGTGGTTATTTCTTGTAAGTGATTTGCTTACGGGTTTGATCATATACATCATGTAGCCCTTATACTTTGGGTAGTTGCTCCTGAATGCGATAATCGTATAGGTGGGCTTGGTTTTGAAATTTGCAGAGATAGCAGTAGATGCCCCTGCCGGATATGGCCGAACTTTTAGTTATTCCATTCCTGATGGACTCGTAGTTAATCCTGGCCATTTAGTGATTGTTCCCTTCGGCCCCCGTTCTCGACAGGGGATTGTCATTGAAGTGTCAGGTGAGCCCCAGGTTGAGAAAACTCGGGATATTATTGAAATATCTGACACAAGGGTGCTTGTCGACCCTCTGCATTTAAAAATTGTCTCCTGGCTAAGCGAGTACTACATGTGCTCTCTTTTTGAAGCTGCTTCACTCATGATTCCCCCAGGAATCCGAACTCGTGAAATTATTTGGATCTCAGCTTCTGGGTCTAAAAGATCTTCAGAAGAAACCTTCAAGATTTCAAGATTTCAAGGGGACATTATGGACTATTTGGGAACAAACGAACGCTTTCGTTTAGATAAGATTGTTTCCCGGTTCGGACGGGGTGCTCGATCTGCTATCAAAGCCTTAGAAGAATATGGCTTGGTTGTGAGACATGTGGAGAGAAGCAGAACTTCTGTAAGTGAACGTTTCAAGTTTGTTCCACGTGTCACTAAGGCTGCAGTTGATGCCTTGAATAAACAGGAACTAGATCGAGCCCACAAACAGAAGGAATTTATACAAACACTCCAGATCCGGAAAAATGACCTAACAATGCCAGAGGCTCGTAAACTATTTGGTGCCTCTGCCGTTAACTCAGTTTTGAAAAAGGGTTTTATTACTCAAGAAAAAATCCAAATATTTCGGGACCCTTTGAGAGGGAAAATATACGATGCAGCTCCTTCATTAAGTCTAAGAGAAGAGCAAGAAGAAGCTCTATGCGTGATCAAAAACATGCTTCAGCATCCCGAGCATAACCCCCGCGCCATTTTGTTGTACGGAGTAACGGGTAGTGGGAAAACGGAAGTATATATTGAGGCAGTAAAAGAGTGCATTTCATTAGGAAAGAACGCAATTGTTCTTGTTCCTGAGATAGCTTTGACTCCTCAGACGATTCAAAGGTTTGAGTCGAGGTTTCAAGGTCAAGTAGCAATTTCTCACAGCGGCCTGTCAGCCGGTGAAAGATATGATCAATGGTGGAAAATCAAAAATGGGGAGTATCAAGTTGTAATTGGTTCTAGGGGGGCTATATTCGCGCCACTTCCAGATATTGGGTTAATAGTTTTGGATGAAGAGCATGAGTGGACATATAAACAAAACGAGTCTTCTCCTAGATATCATGCTCGTGAGGTGGCTATGCAGATAGCGGGAATTTCTCGTTCTGTAGTACTTCTTGGCTCAGCTTCGCCGGATTTAGAATCCTTTATTCGATCCAAGCGGGGAAGATATGAATTTGCTGAACTAAGGCAAAGGTTCATTCCCCATTCTCGGGTAAATGACATTGGTAGAAGTGAGTTAGCCTCGGTCTCTGTTGTCGATATGAGGGAAGAACTCAAGGTAGGCAATAGGGATATTCTGAGCAGATCGTTGTATCAGTCTATCGACGAGACCCTGAAGTTGGGTGAACAAATCATATTGTTTCTGAATCGTAGAGGAGCCTCCTCCTTCGTACAGTGCCGATCATGTGGTTCGGTGATTAAATGTGGTAGCTGTGATATCTCTCTTACCTATCATTCACAGTATGACCGATTGGTTTGTCATTATTGTGGCCGTAATAGACTATTTCCCTCTAATTGTCCTTCATGTACGGAGGATTCACTTGGTCGATATGGTCTGGGAACCCAATCGGTAGCTAAACGAATAGATGAATTATTTCCCGATGCCAATGCCTTGAGGTGGGACAGAGACGTTGCTACTCGACCTAAGCAATATGAATCAATTATTGATCAATTTAGTTCCAGAAGTTCCAGCATACTAATTGGTACCCAGCTAGTAGCGAAAGGTCACCATTTTCCAAATGTGACTCTTGTTGGAGTAATTTCTGCGGATATAGGTCTTAATATGCCAGATTTTCGATCGGGAGAAAAAGTATTTCAGACCTTGTGCCAAGTTTCTGGAAGGGCGGGCAGAGGTGAAAGACCTGGGAAAGTAATAATACAAACTTATCAACCTGAACACTATGCAGTGGTTGCGGCGTCAAAACAAGATTACAGGTCGTTTTTTGATATGGAGTCAGCTTACAGGAAACTTAATGCCTATCCTCCTTTTACTAGACTGATACGCTTAGTCAGAGAAGATACTAATAACTCTAGAGCTGAGAAACAGGCCAAGGGTTTGGTCAATGAGTTATTCGATGAACGAAACAAATGGGGTCTGTCTGACACGGATGTTTTTGGCCCGCTGCCCGCTTTCCCATCTCGGGTGAAAGGCAGGTATAGATGGCAAATAATCTTGAAGGGTCCAAATCCTAGGATTCTCTTAGATAAAGTAAACCAATTGGCATACGATGGAAATAGGGCAGAGGGTCTGAACGGATGGTCTGTGGATATAAATCCTGTTTCTGTCACGTGATTTTTAAAATTTAACCAAAGTTGAAAAGTTAATTGCGACACTAGAAGGAGCACTCATGGCTGATCTAAATTTCTCTTCCTCTCTTCCAGATACGGAATCGTTTATTAGCGTCCCTGGTATCGATAGTGAAGTGACCATTGTCAGAGATAAATATGGCATTCCCCATATTCGAGCTAAGAATAACAATGATGCCTTTTTTGGACAGGGATTTGCGACAGCTCAGGATAGGTTGTGGCATATGGATTTTGATAGAAGACAGGCTTATGGGCGATGGTCTGAATTTGTGGGCATTGGTGGTGTGGAAAGTGACAAAATGATGCGTAGGTTTCAAATCAAATCTTCGGCGGAGTTGGACTATGGGGCACTTAATGTCGAAACCCGCGAGATGTTGGAAGCCTATTCATCTGGAGTGAACGCATTTATCCAATCTACAAAAAGTTTTCCCATTGAATATACTTTAGTATCAGGTGCGCCAGAGCCATGGACACCAATAGATTGCATTGCAGTCTATAAAGTGCGTCACATTATGATGGGGGTATTCGAAGGCAAATTATGGCGTGCTCAATTGGCTAACGAATTGGGGGCGGATATTGCTTCTGATTTGTTGAGAGGGTACCAGGAAGGGCATTTTGTTATTGTGCCTCCACTTAACAAATATTCTGGTCCTGCCGCCGCTGGGTTTGATCATTTTAAAAATAATTTGGAGTCAATTGAATGGTTGAAAGAATCTCCTGATTCTGGTAGCAATAGTTGGGCATTACATGGTTCTAAGACTTATTCCGGTAAACCGCTTCTAAGTGGGGATCCGCACAGAGGTCTAGACACTCCCAATTGCTATTATCAAAATCATGTAACTTCGGAATCCATTGATGTTATTGGTCTTTCTTTTCCGGGAGTACCAGGGTTTCCACATTTTGGTCACAACCAGAATGTAGCTTGGTGTGTTACTCATGCAGGTGCTGACTATCAAGATATTTTTGTGGAAAATTTTGAATTCTCAGATCCCTCTAAATATAGATGGAAAGGATCTTTAGTAGATGCTGAAATTAGAAAGGAAATTATAAAAGTAGCTGGCCAAGATTCTGAGTCGATTGATGTAAGAGTAACTAAACATGGCCCAATTTTTCTGGAAAATGAAGATTTGACCAAAGGACTGGCATTTAGCTATACATCAACGTTTGGCCCCAATCTTGGTTTTCAGTCTCTTATTCCCCAAATGGTGGCTGCATCCATTAATGACGCAGATGAAGCGATGCGAGATTGGGTTGATCCATGTAATAACTATGTTTTTGTGGATGTCTACGGTGATATTAGATATTTAAACCGAGGCAAGGTTCCTATAAGGTCGATGGACAATGCTTGGTTGCCTGTTCCCGGATGGGATGGAGATCATGAATGGTCAGGATATATCCCCTTTGATGAGCTACCTAGATCCACAAATCCGGAGAACGGATTCATAGTGACTGCCAACAATCGTATAGTGGATGAAGATTATCCTTATTACATAGCCCTTGAATATGCTCCAGAGTACAGATCTAGAAGGATCATTGAGAGAGTGTTAGGACTTAGGAAAGCTACTGTCGAAGACATGGTGGCTATTCACTCAGAGCGAACTTCTATTCCTGCACTCGTTTATATGGACATCTTAAAGGAAGTTGTGCCTAGTGGTTCCGTTGAGGAGTCTGCGAAGAAAATTCTGATTGAATGGAACGGTGTTATGGATTCTGATTCCACTGCCGCAACTATTTATTCGGCTTTTAGACTGAAACTGCATGACCGCGTATTTCAAAATCTCTTCGGTTCGTTAGCTGGTGAAGCTCTTATCGCGGGTGGGAGAGGTGCACCGAGGCATGTTAGCCAACTCGCTTCCAACCTTGTGACGGATGCCGATTTTAGGAACGAATCATTGTTGCCTGAAGGTGAAACTTGGGAAAGTATTGTACCTAAAGCGTTTAGCGATGGAATATTATGGCTAATTGATATTTTGGGGGAGGATGTTAGTAGTTGGGAATGGGGTCGAGTACACCATACAAATCCAGTACATCCTCTGTCAGAATATCATCCGGATCTGTCTAAAAAACTTGATCCGCCATCTGTGGCTATGGGGGGAGATGGAGATACCCCTCAGGCTGGCAGTTTTGCACATACAAATCCATTTGTAATGACCGGTATGTCAGTGGCGCGGTATGTTTTTGACGCATCTAATTGGGATAATTCTCGTTGGATCGTGCCACTCGGCTCCTCTGGTCATCCTGGGAGTCCTCACTATGCGGATCAGTTAGATATTTGGTCTAAAGTTGAGACCATTCACATGTGCTATACAGAAACGGCGGTGGATGAAACTTCTGTGTCCAGGCAACTTCTCTCCCCGATTTGATTTGGGGAGAAACCAACAACTGGTAAAGGGGAGTCTGTCTCAATGTTGGTATAATTGTTGCTGCGTTCCTCTTTATCGGTTCATCATAACTCCTAACTCGAATTGCTATGTATGAATGTTATGCGGAGTAAACCAAATGCAGGATCTTAATAGTTGGTTAATTGAATTGAGCGAAAAGATCGGCCATATCATGGTGCGGCTTTGACATATCTTCCATGGAACGCGAAATAAAAGAACTTGAAATAGAGGCTTCGGATCCGGGTTTCTGGGATGTGAGTTCTTTTGCACAGGGCAAAATGAAAGAGTTAGCTTTACTGAATAAGCAAGTGTCTAGCTGGAACTCTCTTCAGGAAAGATCAGATTCAGCATGTGAACTTTTGGAGTTAGCGGCTGCCGAGTCAGATGCTGAAATGATCAAGAGTATTAGGGATGAAACAGTCGAGATTGCCCGGCTTCTCTCTGAAATGGAATTTCAGTTGACCCTCTCGGGGGAATATGATCAACGTGATGCGATACTTGCTCTTCACGCTGGAGCGGGGGGAGTGGACTCCCAGGATTGGGCGTCGATGTTACTTCGTATGTACACCAGATGGGCTGAACGTAGAGGGTTCCAATGTGATGTTTTGGATAGATCATATGGGGAAGAATCTGGAGTCAAAAGTGCGGTTATACAGGTGTCTGGAGACTTTGCATACGGGCATTTGCGGTCTGAAAAAGGAGTTCACAGACTTGTGAGAATTTCACCTTTTGATAACGATCATGCTAGGCATACATCGTTTGCGCTGGCAGAAATATTGCCCAAGGTGGAGGAAGGTATTGATATAAATATTAATTCCGATGATATACGATTAGATGTTTTTCGAGCTGGTGGACACGGAGGCCAAAACGTTCAGAAAAACTCCACGGCAGTGCGTCTCACGCATGTGCCAACAAACATTGTTGTTACCTGCCAAAATGAACGGTCGCAGCATCAAAACCGTGAAATAGCAATGCGGATACTTACGGCACGCCTTGTGGATCTGGAAAGAAAAAAGAAGGAAGAGGAGATAGCACAAATTAAAGGTGAACATATATCAGCTGAATGGGGTAATCAGATCAGAAGTTATGTCTTGCACCCGTATCAGATGGTCAAGGATCATAGGACTGGGCTAGAAACGTCATCAACAGGTGACGTTCTTGACGGGGATATAGACGACTTCATATCTGCTTATCTTACGTCTCAAGTGGGAGACGAATAAATTCTAGTGGTTGATATTAATTTATAGGAGAAGGAATTGAGAATTAGGTCAAATAAAAATCACTCATCAAGAATTAAATTACCACTTTTAGTTGGGTTAGTGGTTGTGTTTTTAATTGCTGCTGTCGGATGTGGGGGATCTGCGGATTTGGAACAACCGGCTGACTTGGAGCCAGTAAAAGAGTCTCCTATGGCGACAGGAGGGACTTCTGGAACGGGTATTACCAAGACTGAGCCTCTTACTCTGGCTGACGCGTCTGCAATTGGTAATGAAGGACAAGATGGTGTCTTTAATCGCCTATGGTCGGATCCACCCACACTAGATCCTCACCTGACGTCTGATACAACATCCTCAGGGCTGGTCGTTGAGATATTTGGGGGGCTTGTATCTTTCGACACAGACTTGAATCTAGTTCCGGATTTAGCGGAAAGTTTTGAAATATCGTCCGATTCTCTCACTTATACTTTCGTTATACGTGACACGGCGGTTTTTCACAACGGTAAACCAGTTACAGCGGCTGACATTAAATGGTCTTTAGAACGAGCAGCTAATCCTGATACTGCCTCACCTGTGGCCGAGACCTATCTGGGAGATATCATTGGCGTTGAAGAGGTTTTGGACGGGATGACAGACCAAATAAGTGGCGTCACAGTAGTAGATGATAGGACGATCCAGATCAAAATTGATTCCCCCAAAGCATATTTTCTGCAGAAACTTACATATCCGACGGCATATGTTTTGGATCGAGAAAACGTTGAATCTGGTGGGAGGAACTGGACTGATGAGCCCAATGGTACTGGGCCGTTTAAGTTAGTCGAATACAAAATTGGTGAGCGATTAATTTTGGAAAGACACGACGCATATCATCTTGGTGATGTTGGGTTAAAAAAGATTCAGATGAATCTGGCTGGTGGTTCATCTATGGCGATGTATGAAAACGATGAAATAGATATAACAGGCGTGGGACTTTTTGATCTTGAAAGAATAAAAGACCCCAGTGACCCGTTACACTCTGACTTGGTAGTGGCGAATCCTAGTTTTTCAATTTCCTATATTGGTTTTAATGCTCAGCAGCCTCCATTTGACGATCCTAAGTTCAGGCAGGCATTAAATCATGCTGTAGACAAGGAACTAATCGCTAGGGAAGTTCTCGCTGATCTTGTAGTTCCTGCCTATGGAATACTTCCTCCTGGTTTTCCGGGACATAACGAAAATTTAGAAGGCCTTAGATATGATCCAGTTTTGGCCAAGAAGCTTCTTTCTGAGTCTGCATATGCAGACCCTTCTAGCAGACCAAGAATCATAGTAACAATTCCCGGTTCTGGTGGGACTCCAAACCTTGATTTGGAGGTGATCATTAATATGTGGCTAGATGTGTTGGGTGTTGAAGTTGAAATTCAACAGGTTGAATGGGCAACATATCTTAGAGATCTAGATCGGCAAAAATTTCAGGCCTTTGGGGGTCTTGGTTGGGAGGCTGATTATCCTGATCCACAGGACTTTTTAGATATACTGTTCCACACAGAAAGCGAGAATAACAACGGGGCATACTCAAACACTGACGTGGACAGCATTTTGGAGGAGGCTAGGGTGGAGGTTGATGTTGTAAAGCGAATGGAGCTATACGGTCAGGCTGAGGAATCAATAGTGGCTGATGCTCCATGGTTACCGTTATGGTTCGCAGGAGAGAGACATCTGCTTATCAAGCCATATGTTAAGGGGTATGTTGTCACGCCTATGATAGTGCCAAAAATGAGGCATGTTTATATTCAAGATTAATTTCTTGGGAAGCTGATCGCACTGTTATTGCTTCTAACAGAATATGGAGTAGTCACGAATGTTGAGTTTAAATTGGACTCCTTTTACGAGGCTATTTTTAGTTAGTTACAACAGCTGTGACGGATAGAACACATGTGGCAATTTGTTCTTCGGCGGATAATGTGGGTACCGTTTTTATTAACTGCAGTTTCAGCGGTAACATTTGTTCTTGGTACCTACGGGCCGGGCGACCCAGTTCAGGTCATGATGGGTACAAAATATGACCCGATTGTCGCAGAAAGACTAAGAGAATCCTTTGGTTTAAATAGACCTGTAATTGTCCAATATGCTGACTATATGTGGGGTGTTTTGAGGGGAGATTTTGGGGAGAGTCTGAGATATCGGGGTAAATCCGTAGGTTCTTTGCTGGCTTCAAAAATGTGGGTTTCGTTTCAAGTCAATTTAGCCGCAATGTTTGTAAGTTTATCTATAGGATTACCACTAGGTTTTTGGATTGCTCACAAACAAGGAACTTGGTTGGATCCGGCAGCCGTTACAGTAAGCTTGGTTCTCATGTCGGTACCCATAATGGTCAGTATTCCATTGGTTTTATGGGGTCTATGTTTAAAGTTAAGTTGGGTACCTTGCTCAGGCTGGGGAGGCTTGTTTGACGTTAGGATAATTGTGCCTGCCATTACTATGGGTATACCTGGAGTTGCTGGACTTGCCAGACTGATGAGGGCTAGTACTCTCGATGTTATGGGAAGAGATTTTATAAGAACGGCCCATTCAAAGGGTTTGCACCCTATATTAATTGACTACAGGCATATACTTCGAAACTCGTTCATACCAATAGTGACTGTTTTGTCGTTTTCATTAGCAGGAATGCTGACCACAGGGTTTATAACTGAGCGTATATTGGGGATTCCTGGGGTGGGGGACTTTGCAATACAGTCTATTTTTAATAGAGATTACCCAGTAATTATGGCGATTACTATTATCACTTCCTCAGCGTTTGTCATTGCAAATTTGATAGCGGATATTGCTTACACTTTTATCGATCCTCGTATAAGGCTTTCCTGAGGTGAATAAAGTGAACGATGGTGCTTCATCAATATCCAAACCTTTGGTTGGATTTGAGGAAAATCGAGGCCATTTAAGAAGGGCATTTGAAAGACTACTTCGCAAAAAACTTGCAGTGGTATGCCTGGGAGTAATAATTCTCATATATCTTGCTGGAATTCTTGCTCCCTGGATTGCTCCATATGAATATAACGATCAAGACTACCTCCACATTAGAGAGTCACCTACTCTACAACACTGGGCTGGTACTGACATGAAGGGTAGAGATGTTTTAAGCCGTGTATTGTGGGGAATACAAAATACGGTCGTCATTACCGTTGTTACGATGGTAACAGGGGGGCTTATTTTGGGGGTTTCCCTTGGTCTTATCTCTGGTTACTTTGGTGGAAAGACGGATTCTATGATCATGAGGATTGGAGAAGTATTTGCGTCTTTTCCCGATATTTTGCTTGTAATTATTCTGGCGGCCACATTACGTCAACGGGTTTTGGAAGTTGTCTACTGGCTAGAAGATAATACTTTTTTGGATGGTCTAGTGAAGACTGGTATTGCTGACTATTTGGTTGTTGCACTAGCTCTCGTTTCCTTTTCATGGATAGGGATGGCTCGTCTCGTTCGGGGTCAAGTTTTGTCTCTCAAACAGACCCAATATGTTGATGCAGCAGTCGCTGCCGGGGCATCGACCCCCAGGGTTCTTTTTGTCCATCTATTACCAAACGCTATTGGCCCGATTATAGTCACAGTGTCGATGGGCATGGGGGCCCTAGTAGGAACAGAAATTATCCTTAGTTGGCTTGGTCTTGGTATTCAGCCTCCCAGACCAAGTCTTGGGACCATGCTTTTGGAGGCAGGTAGTATAAGTGCACTAAGAGTTGTGCCTTGGATGCTTATTGCACCTGGGTTCGTTGCATGGTCGTTGGTACTCTGTTGGAATCTGCTTGGAGATGCTTTGAGTGACGTATTGAATCCTCATACGCGCTAGTAATCTGAAATGCGAATATATTCGATTAGAGATATATTTCTTTCGGTGCTAGGATATGGCCACTCCATTTATCGAGGTGTGCATTAATGAGTTTCAAGCTTCTACTTTATGCTCCAGACGGGCATCCGGAACATAATTTACAAACATGGCCGGAAGCTCTGAAAAACCTAATCCCAGATATTGAGGTCACAGTAGCGGATTCAGAAGGTGAAGCGATAGAGTCTATTAGGGATGTTGACGCAGCTTTTGGGAATATAGGCCCTACAATATTTAGGCATGCTAACAATTTAAAATGGCTTGCATGCCCTCAAGCCGGGCCTCCCGCTGGCTGGTATCACAGCGACTTGATTAGCAGCAATGTCGTTGTGACCAATACAAGGGATATTTACAACGACCATATAAGCACTCATATTTTGTCTTTTATTTTGGCCTTCGCAAGGGGTCTAAATCTTTATTTTCCGCATCAAATCAAAGGCGAGTGGCGAAGACCGAACTACCCGATTGTTCATCTTCCGGATTCTACTGTGTTGATAATTGGAATTGGAGGCATAGGTGCCGAAACTGCACGCTTATGCAAAAGTTTTGGAATGACAGTGATAGCGAGTGATCCAAGGGTTGAAGATTCTCTGGATTTTGTTGATGAACTTGTTCATCCAGATGAAGTTGATTTCTTGATTCCAAGGGCAAATTTTGTCGTGAGTACAGTACCTGAAACGCCTCGTACACAGAATTACTTCGACAAGACGTTCTTTTCCAAGATGAAAAATGAAGCGTATTTTATAAATATTGGAAGGGGAGCTACTGTTGTTTTGGATGATCTCAATGAAGGGCTCAGGGAAGGAGATCTAAGAGGAGCTGCGCTGGATGTTTTTCAGATAGAACCTCTTCCTAAAGATCATCCGCTTTGGACTGCTCCAGGCATTTTAATTACTCCGCATGTTGCGGGAGAAGGTCCTTATCTTCCAGAAAGGAGAACAGAGTTGTTTCTGGAGAATTGCAAGAGATTTTCTGATGGGAAACAACTTATGAATATCGTGGATAAGTCCAATTGGTTTTAGTTGAGCGAAAAGCTCCATGACAGAAGTACATTTAGTCGATGGCACCTACGAATTGTTTAGGTCTCATTTTGGACAGCCACCCAGAATTGCTCCTGATGGAATGCATGTATCCGCCGTCCGAGGATTAATTCAAACGCTACTTTCAATGTTAAGAGCTAATAAAACCACCCATATTGCAGTTGCTTTTGACAGCGAAGTTGAATCGTTTAGAAATGAAATTTTTCCTGACTACAAAGATGGATCTTCCACTCCTGAGGAATTAAAAATGCAATTTCTTTTGGCTGAAAGAGCAGTAAGCGCTTTGGGTATTGTCTGCTGGCCAATGCAGGAATTTGAGGCCGACGATGCTCTAGGTTCAGCCGCTGCAAAATATTGCAGAGATCCCTCAATAGAGAGAGTAGTGATTTGTTCTCCTGACAAAGACTTGGCGCAAGCGGTCAGGGGTAAAAAGGTAGTATGTTTGGATCGTAGAAGGGATCGAGTGCTTGATGAAGAGGGCGTAAAAAATAAATTTGGTGTGGCTCCGAAATCTATTCCAGACTATTTGGCTTTAATGGGGGATACATCTGATGGCATTCCTGGTATACCTAAATGGGGAGCAAAATCTAGTTCTACTCTACTGGCTAGGTATCATTATATCGAGCAGATACCTTCAGATTACCGATTATGGGATGTAACGGTCAGGTCTGCAGCTGCTTTAGGTCTCAGCCTTGAAGAGCATCGTAAAGATGTCGCACTCTATAAGAAGTTAGCTACGCTGAGACTCGATGTTCCAATAGTTGAAACTGTTTTGGATTTGGAATGGAAAGGAGCACACAAGGTGCTGTTTTCGCAACTTTGCAAAGAGACTGGAATGGAAAATCTTTCGACTCAACCGGCCAAGTGGATTCCTGAAGAGATATAGGTTATTCATCCAGTTACTGAGTACGAAGATCAAGAGTGGGAAGTCGCTGGTACCCCCGGCGGGACTCGAACCCGCGCACCTGGCTCCGGAGGCCAGTGCTCTATCCGCTGAGCTACAGGGGCGCAGGAATTGGGATATATATTGCCACTGTCTAAGTTACAAGAGATTGTTAATCTGAGGCATTCTTGCTTGAAAGTTCTCCGGACCTCCATAGGTATAAATTGTAAATTCCATACAGTAAGGCTAGGGCGAGATATATGTAGGTAAAATAGAGTCTTTCTGACGAGTCGGTGAAAGGCAAATGGGCTATAAATAATACTAGGAGTATTAGACCTGCTTTCCAACTAATAACCCGGCTGATGACAAACATTACACCTAATGCTGATACTGCACCTGTTAATAAAAATTCGACAGATTGCATGTGATTTAGAGGAAAATGTAATAACTCTCCTGCCGACAGGCTAAATACACCTACCATGCTCCCGACAAGCAAAGTTAATTGATTGACTTCAGCGGATATTAGGGTTGTGAGTCCTGCAATAGCGTTAGCTCTAAGACTGAATAACACAGCTATTATTATTTCGGGTGATTCGGAGGCTAATGGCGCTATCCATTGTATGAGGATAAATTCGTCTATGCCGAGTTCCAAACCGCTTTCAACCAGTGCATGGACGAATGGATGGGCTGCAACAATGATTACTATCGCAGCATAAAGAAACAGTCCAAGTACTAGCAGGCGTCTCACTATTTTGCTCTGTTCACCAATAGCAAGAGAAGGGCCCATAAGTTCAGGTTCTTCTGCTTCTTTAGTAGAGCTTATCCACAGATATACGAGGTAGAGTGCAATTAAAGCAACTGCCACGACGATATGTACTTGCTGCATAAAGAATATAAGAAATGTGACCAGGGTTGCTATTATAAGCATTATTATCTCTAGTCCCATCGTGCCTCTGATGTTTAGAGTAGAACGCCTCTTAAGCCAAAATATTAATATTACAGCGGACCAGCCAAGGCCAATAAGTAACCTGTTTGCACCCGTCACGTTCGCTGCCACACGTTCCATTTCGTCTGTGACGGCGCTGCCCGCACTAAAAACTTGTCCCGCAGCGGAGGCTTCCAGGTATGATTGCCCTGCATCCCATGCCAAAACTGCTTCAACAGCGTACTCTGGGAGTATGGCGATTAAAGCAAGTATAGCGATAGCAAATGAGGCAGATATGTCTACCTGGGCCGCTTCTGCACCCCAAGATATTAGGAAGGCGCCGCCCACAATACCCATACCGAATATGAACGCCAATAGAACTGGATCGAAGTGGAGATTAGCGAAGACTATGATAAATGATGGTATCCCTAGGGCTGCAAAGATACCCATTGTGATCCATGAAGATGTGTAGCTCTTTTTCACGTTCTCATTCATCTAATATTACCCTTGTGAATTAAAAATGCTGCCATAAATCTTTTCTTATTTAACTGCCTAAGTATAACAGCCTAAGCTCGAAATCTTGCTGTGAATTTGGAGTCTTTTTCCCAGAATTGCTGTGTGTATTTGGGTGGTGTTTGTTATGTCGATAACCTGCATGCGGGAGGCAGGGATTATCACTGCCTAAAGTAGAGGTCAAAATGTCTTGACATCGCCTTATAGTGATTAATATGATGGGACCGTTCGTGAGTTGTTGGTTTCAGCGACCGGAACAGGCGTCGGCATTGCGGCGCTACTTGTTGGGCTAGTACAAATCTGGATTCTCCATGTAGAAGAGGGGGTCAAATGAGAAAGCTAATAAATGTGCGGGGACTGGTGACAGCCCTGGTTTTCTCAGTAGTAATAATTGCTCTAGTGGGTTGTCAAGGAGATCCTGGTTCTCCCGGTCTTCCAGGTAACCCAGGTAATCCTGGTGCCCCTGGGTCTGCGGGCCCTCAAGGTGAGCCTGGTCTGCCTGGTCTCCCGGGTAATCCTGGTGCTCCTGGTGCTCCCGGACCACAAGGTCCTGCCGGTGCTCCCGGTGCTGATGCCCCGGCAATCCCGAAGGCTAGCTTGTCCGCGAGCAGTTCATCTGTCGGCATGGGTGATGAACTCACCGTTACAGGTGGTGGATTTGAGGCTGGCGAGGCCGTTATTATTCAACTCCATGTGGATGAAAATTTGTCTGTGATTGTTGGTGGTGGTCGTGGCGCTCAAGTTGCGGCTAATGGCGCAGGAGCGTTTGAGGTCACCTTCGCATCAATCAGTGAAGATAGCAATGTTATCTCGCGAGCTGGTGGAGCCGCGACATTGGAGGCTACGGGAGGATCAGGGAGTGTGGCCAGCACAGCCATCGTCATAAGTGACGACGCTGTAGCGGCGACTTCTCCTTCTTCCAACTTGGCGATAAGTCCGGGATCTCCGGGTGAAACTACTGTGGCATACGGGTCAGGGTTTAATAAGGGAGAGATGATAAGTTTGTGGGCTGGTGGGAATATACTTGCCGGTGCGGAAGCCAATAAGAACGGCGCATTTCAGGTAGAGGTTGCAGTTGGACTAAGTGAGGGTGTTTACACTCTAACCGCGATTGGTTCAGATGGATCTGAAGCCACGGCACCATTCTTGGTTGCTTCTAAAGATTAATGATGTGATTTAGATCTAATTTGGATCGACAATAAAAAAGGGAGCCCTGGCTATAAAGGTTCGGGGCTCCTTTTTTTATTGTTGGTAAACTCGTTAAACATGCTGCAAACACAGTAAAGAGGATTAAATCCATCAGCAAGGATTGACCCTTTGGGTCACTGTATATCAGACTTGTGTGATGATTTCCTTATCCGTAGGGATCTAACACGTCTACCTGTAGTTGATATGATCTCAATCCGTATATTTTGATACTTGACTTGGTCTCCAGGGCTTGGAATTTTACCTAGTTGATGTAGGACAAATCCTCCTATCGTGTCGAAGCCATCCCCTTCGAAAGAAACATTAACTATTTCAGAAACATCATCAATATCTGTCCCCGCATCCATAAAGTACTCTGAATCACTAATTTTTCTGATTTTCGGGCCACCACGGTCGAACTCATCGTGTAGTTCTCCTACAATTTCTTCCACAAGATCCTCTACCGTTGCCAAACCTGAGACCCCTCCATATTCATCTACTACGACCGCCATCTGCATTCTTTTCTCTTGGAATTCGGTTAGAAGATCTTCGAGAGTTTTTGATTCTGGCACATACAAGACTGGTCTCAGAAATCTTGTGAGATCAGAAGCTTGTAGGTTAGAAGGATCAGACATAAACCTTAATATGTCCATAGAGTGTGCAATGCCCTCGATGTGATCCAATTCATCTTTATAGACAGGTAACTTGCTGTGGCCACTGGATAACATAATATTTGCTACTTCGTCGAGAGAGGTGGAGACTTCCGCGCACGTCATGTCAACTCGCGGTACCATTATTTCTCGCGCGATGGTTTTATCAAGTTGAAAGACTCCTCTAATCATCCGAACTTCATGCTCTTCCAGTGGTTCACCTTCATCGTCTAGGCGCATGGATATACCATCCGAATTGTTCGCAGTGGCTGATTCCTCCTCGGTAGAAGCTGAACCTATCTCTATGATTCGTTCCTGGGACCTGGTAATAGGGCTTAAAAGGATTCCGACAAATGCAGTAAATCCTGACAGCCAAGTTGCAACTAATGGTCCTCTTGGGCCAACACAGGTTTTGACAATAGTTTCTAAAATGCCAAGACCTAAGAGAGTTGCAGCTGTAGTAATGAGGGCGTGGGCTATGCCCCAATCAGTTTGACTGATTGCTTTATTGAGCACTAGGTTCGCCGCAACAATTGATAAAGCTAGGGTGGTAGCTTTTAGTATGGCAAATGCTGATTTACATTGATCAAATCTTCTGAGTAGAGATTCTAAATTTTCTGCCCGATTTCTTCCTTCACTTTTCCACACATAGACTGTTTCTCTTGTAACAGAGGATAAAGCGGACTGAATAATTCCAATTGTTCCGTATAAGATAATGGAAATGATGAATATTATGACGGGCAGATTTTCGTTATTTATGTTCAAATCCAATGCGGGTTAAGACCTCTCTCCTTTTATTATTCTTATGGGCGCCCCTATGGCTTTCGCTCCTTCAGGTACATTTTTGTTTACTATGGAACCAGTTCCAGTTACTGCGTTATCACCTATAACAACTGGAGCCACGATCATAGTGTTGGAACCAATGAAAGCATAGTTTCCTATTACCGTTGAGTGTTTTGAAATCCCATCATAATTGCAGGTTATTGTTCCGGCACCTACGTTAACATTTCTTCCAATAATCGCGTCACCTATATAACTGAAATGACCACATTTAGTTTCTTCACCTAATGTGCTGTTCTTAATTTCGACATGGTTGCCAACATACACATTATTTTCTAGGGTGGTGCCATCTCTAATGCGACTAAAAGGACCTACAGACACATTTTCCCCTAAACTAGCGTCCTCAACGAATGAATGTGTTATTTTGGATTTGTGTCCAATATTTGAAGATTTGACCGTGGTATCTGGACCTATCCGACAACTTTGTCCTATATTGGATCCACTTTGAATATGAGTGTTGGGGAATATAGATGTGTCTTTACCTATGTAAACGTCCTGATCTATATATGTTGATTTAGGGTCAATCATGGTGACCCCAGACTCCATCCATTTAGATCTAATGCGACTTTGGAGAATAGACTCTGCTTCAGCCAGTTGTAGCCTGTTATTTATGTTCATAACTTCGCTTTCCTGGGGAGTTTGTAGAGTTTCTACAGTGTGGTTTTGTGCCACTGCCAAAGCTACTAAATCGGTAATATAAAATTCATTAGTTGTGGAAGGTTTGAGTGAATCAAGTGCGGACCAAACCCAAGGCGATGTGAAGCAATAAACACCACAGTTTACTTCAGTAATATTTTTTATGTCGCTGTCTGCTTCTTCTTCCTCCACTATTGCTTTCACGGCCCCAGTGGATGTCCTAATGACTCTGCCTGACCCCGACGGATTATTTTTTCTGGCGGTTAGGAATGTGGCGGTGGATTTTTTCTCTTGATGGATATATACGAGTTCGGATAGGGTTTCTGAGGTTATGAGTGGGATGTCTCCGTTAATAACCAATATGTGAGAGGAATTATTAGCTAATCTTTTTGCCTGAAGTAGGGCATGACCAGTACCTTTCGGTTGGTTTTGAATTTCAAATTTTGTCCGATCTCCAACTGAGCGTTTGAAAAGCTGATGATCACAAGGCACTATCGTGACTGAAGACTTTATGCCGCTGAGTTCTACTGAATCGAGAACCATGTTGAGCATTTCTCGTCCGCAAACCTTATGGAGTGGTTTAGGCGTCTGAGATTTCATCCTGGAACCGTTTCCAGCGGCCAACACAATAGCAGTGATATCCAGAGATGTTTCGTTCCTAGTCATTAATCAACTCGACAGCACACCTTGAGCGCATGAAGTAGCTCTGAAAAAAATAATGTTATTGTCGTACTACTAGGAGGATCGTCCAATTTAGATCAGGCTAGCAAATGATAAAAATATATGTCAAGTAAGTAATGGTCATTATCCCATGATTAAATGTCGGGGGACCAATTTTTAAGCATCCAATTCAGTAGATTACGTACCCCATCTATGTCTTCGACGTATGTGTCCGCCATCCGAAGTAGGTTTTGGTTCACAGAGCTGGATTTAACAGCTACGGCAAGCCCCATAATTAGTCCACTGTTTCTTAATTTAGTTAAATGTGCGAGGCCGTCTATATCGGTTGTATCGTCTCCGACAAATACCATAGATTTAGGTTGGTGGCGCTCATATATATCTTGTATTGCATAGCCTTTGTTTAATTGAGCGGTTGGTCGTATTTCTAGAATTTCTCTTCCCCAGAAAATTTCTAAATTATCTATATTTGGTGCTAATCTTAGGGCCTCAGTCAATTTTTTTCTGACTAAATCATGATCTTCAGAGATTCGATAATGGACAGAGGCACTAAAGGTCTTGTCCTCAAAAAATAATCCAGGCAGACATACTTCTGATTTTAGAAAAGTTAGCAGTTCACTAATATGGCTAAAATCCACTTCTGTATTTGATTGGGATATATATTTTCCGGAAATGAATTTTTCAGCACCGTGGTTTCCATATAATTCAACTGATTTAAGTTGAATTTTGGTTTTTAGGTCTGTTACAGATCTCCCAGAAACAACGGCAATAAGCGGTAAAAATGTATCTAGCTTCCTAAGAAGAGTAAGGCATACAGGATCGATGGCGGCGTCTGAAGGATCAGGTTTAAGCTCTGAAAGTGTGCCATCGAAGTCGACTATCAAGGCGGGTTTATGACAACCTATCAAGGATTTCCAAGTATCGATGTGGTCTGAAAAATGAAGGGGTTGGTTAGTCAATACTTTTATATTTCGCCTATTGGGCTGTCATGCCCCCATCTATGACTAGTTCGGATCCAGTCATATAGGAGGATTCGTCAGTAGCTAGGAATAAAACTCCGAGGGCGACGTCCTCGATACTGCCTACTCTACCCATTGGTATTCGAGATTCAGTGGATTTTCTTCCTTCAATGGTGGAGAGATTGTCGGATATCATGTCAGTATCGATTGGTCCAGGGTGTACAGAGTTAGCTCTTATTCCATCAGAGGCATGTTGAATCGCGGTATACTTTGTAAAAGATCGAACACCTCCTTTAGAAGCACCATATGCACCGCTTCCTACGTTACCCACTATCCCTGCTGTAGAGGATATGTTTATGATGGATCCTCCCCCCGACGCTCTCATGGCGGGAATAGCATGCTTTGTTCCTAAAAAAACTCCCCTCAGATTCACCCCTAAGATGCTATCGAATTCCTCAACTGACGTGTTTTCGATAGGGATGCGACTGTATATCCCTGCGTTATTCACAAGGATATCAATCTTCCCAAAAATTTCTACGGTCTGTTCAATTACTTTGATCCAGTCAGATTCACTTGTGACATCCAGGGTCATAGCGACGGATTGACCACCTGAAGAAGAGATGTTTTCGGCCGTGATACCGCAAGCCTCAACATCTATGTCACAGAGGACTACAGCGGCCCCTTCATCAGCGAAAAGTCTAGCTTCAAACTCTCCTTGTCCTTTGGCGGCGCCAGTTATCACGGCTACTTTATTTTTAAGTCGATTAGTCATTTTATTAATTTAGGTCCCTGAACTTATTCTCTTAACCAGTGGCTTCGATCAGAATTGTAGCATTCGAGTAGGTATAGTGGATAAGGTATGGTCGCCACCTAATTCTTGACAGAACAAGTGTTCTGTTCTAAAATGTTCTAAACAGGCTTCCCTTAAATACACAAGGAAGTAATATTATGAAACGTGATCAGCCCATTCAACTTAAATTGCCGGTAGAGGTAGATTTGGAACCTCGATGTGAGACGGTTATCAACTCAAGAGATGTTGGGACAGGCCAGAGGGTTTTATATCTGGGGAAAGTGAATGGTGGTCCAAGCACTGGGTCTTCAGGTATTGTTAAAAAGTTGTACGCGAATAAGGCAGTAGTCGACTTGGGTATTTTAGGAATTTGGAATGTGCCGTACTATTTCTTAGGCAAGCCAATGGCTAGAGCCATCTCTTAATTCCAGTCCTCAAAGAATTTCTCATTTATATTATTTATCAGTATAGATGCGACTAATTCAGGTCTTTGAATTGGGACATCATGGATGCTGTTCTCCAGCCATATGGACTTATTTAAAGGTATTTTATGGATGGCTTCATGGACCAGTTCCTCTTTTATAACTTGCCTACCAGTTCTATCCGACCCCATTCGCGCGGATAGGATCAATGTAGGGCATTTGATCAGTTCGAATAGTTCTGATGGTTTGTGATACCAAAAAGCCTCTACTACTTCCAGATGGTTTTTTCTTGAAAGTCTGGCACTTATGGTTCCGTCATTATGTTGTAGCAAATTGGCCATGACAATTTCTTGTAGGTTCGCTGTTTTTGAGGTCTCATCCTGCTCTCCCCAGTCACGATTTTTGAGCCGTTCTGTAACCGCCGCGGCTGTGACCCCTTCCCATAGGGGTGGTGCCATACTAACTAAGGCTTTTTGTAAGCTGTTTCCAGGTATCCTTGAGATTTCGATAAGGCCTCCATCTACGAAGCAGAGACCAGAAATACGTTTAGGATATTTCGTTGCTAGACAAAGTGCGACACTGCCCCCCCAAGAATGCCCGACGACTATGGGATTACAAATATTCATGGCATCCATAAAGGCAAGGACATCCTCAGTGACTGTAGAAAAATCATAGCCCCCATTAGGTTTATCTGACTTTCCATGACCTCTTTGGTCAACGGCGATAACTGAGTAGTGTTCGGCTAGAATTGGTGCTATTAAATCCCAGATCCTTGCATTGGAGGCTAATCCGTGAAGAAGTAAAATTGGTCGGCCATTTGTTTTCCATTGTCGGTAGCTTAACTCTATGTTGCCTACGGAGACTTTTTTTTCTAGGGGATATTTATTGTGTTTCAATTACTTAAGATACCCCTGGTATTGACGGATCCCATTTGGCTTTATCTAAAAATAAACGTGAAGGTCTGTATGAAGCAGTTTGACTGTTTTTAGATTGCGCAATAAATCCGTTGTTTATCAAGCTCAATCTGATCTGAACGTGGTCTGTTGCGAATAGGTTTCTGTCTCTAATTCCTTGATTCAAATCTTCTTCACTGTAGTCAACACCTTCCTCAAAGGCCATCATCACAAAATGGAGTGCTACAAGACGTTCCTTCTGGTCTTCAGGAAATTCGGGAAGAGAAGCATGGTTTGAAGTCCATTGAGTGAAGAGCTCTCTATAGTATGAAGGATTAATTTCCAATACTGACAACTCTCATAAGCATCCTGAACGTAAATAATTGAAGGTTCGCACATTCAGTAGCTTGTAATTCCGCAAAAAGAGATTACAAGCTTTCTGGACCGCTACTTTGGCTGCGCAAAAATTCTTCAATTTCATGAACCATATCAGTGCCGGTGGGCATGTCATCCGGTTCCCTCGCGGATTCATCATATTGATGTTCCAGTTTGGTCACGTAGGACTTGACTTCAGGCTGATTAGATATTGCTTTGGTGACTTCTTCCTGAAAGGCTTGTCCTGCCAACTCTAATTCACTCATGTCAATGTCAATATCAACCAGGCTTTTAAGTCTTTCTAGAAGGGCATAGCTTGCTACGGGGTTCGGCGTTGTTTGCACGTAGTGGGGACAGTGACCCCATATGTTGGCATGGGGTATTTCTCGTTTATTACATTCGTCTGCAAATGCAGAATGGATCCCTGTAGGGCCCTGGTAACCCGAGTTTTTTATTCCAAGCCATTGAGCCTTCTTACTGAGTTCCTTGTTACTCGCGCGTCCAGTAATTCTGACTTCACGTGTGTGTGGAACCGCATCTAGTAGAGCCCCGAGAGACACAACCAAGTCGACTCCCACTTTATCAGCGACCTCTAGAACGGTGTTGGAGAAAGTTTTCCATTTCAGATTAGGCTCGGTCCCGACATAGAACAAGACAGCGTTTTCTGGATTGTCCTCTGGTATGTAGCTGTAGAATTCATTACAAGGCCACTTTATTATTCTTTCTTTTCGACGGTTTATCCTAGTCTGCGGTCTATTAACGGTGAAATCGTAATAAGACTCTGGATCAATTTCCATAATCTTTTGTGTGGGCAATTTTCTGACCAAATACCTGATGGCCCTGGTGGCGGCTTCCGCCGCATCAGGCCAACCTGCAAAGGCCACTACCATTGTCGAATGCTTAACTTCTGGAATGTCGTGGACGATCAAGCCGTTCATTCAAAGCTCCATACAGTCCTAATTTCAAATGAGTGTATCATTTTGCCCTACATATGCCAATGATGGCGGGCTAAATTTGCCTATATTGTGGTTTTTACCTGTGATTAAATAATTTAGATAATAGAGCCTTTATCGATTAGTGATTGTGGAAATATGACCCGGAAGGAAATATTTTTCGAGAGTTTCCTCGAGTATTGAACTTTTTACTTGGAAATATTGTGATTTAAATATGAGGTTCCTAAATGGGTGATAAGAAACTCTCGAAAAATATCGTGGGAGTCGCGATTTCTGGTCCGAGTTCCAAATATGTGGTGGATGCAATTGTTGAAGCTGAAGAGGAAGGTATTCCGGCAGTTTGGTTGACTTCTGGTGGAGGTGCGGGGGATTCCTTATCTGTTCTGGTAGCAGCAGCAGCCAGAACAGATAAGATTTTACTGGGAACCTCCATAATGAGGATATGGTCCCGTCATCCTGTAACAACAGCTGAACAAGTTGCCACTATTTCTTCGATAGCTCCGGGTAGGTTCCGATTAGGAGTTGGGAGCGGGATAAATAATACGGTTGAACGTACCTTCGGTGTGAGATTTAAACGTCCCTTGACCCATCTCACGGAATATGTGCATATTGTGAGAACGCTCCTTCATGAGGGTAGTGTTAACTTTGAAGGTAGTTGCTATACAGCTCGTTCAGAACTTCCTGGGATTGCTGACGATGTACCTGTGCTCTCTTCGGCACTTGGTCCAAAGTCTTATGAAATAGCAGGCAAATTTGCTGATGGTGCTATAACTTGGGTGACTCCACATTCTTATGCTACTGGTGAAGCACTAAACATTCTTCGAGAGAGTTCAAAAGCGGTAAATAGACCTACGCCTCCTTTGGTTCTGCACGCTGCGCTTTGCGTATCAGATGATAATTGCGAAGGGATGAGAGGAGTTCGATCAAGATTGGGGTATTTCCCCAATATTCCGTTTTATACCAATATGTTTGAGAGAGCTGGATTTACAGATGCGGCTATGTCAGGCTGGACAGATGAGATGATCAAATCCATTTTGATCAATGGTACGGAGCATGAAGCCTCTGACAGATTGGATTCCTTATTTGAATCTGGTGCAAGCGAAATATTGGTTTCGATTGTGTCTGATCCAGGGAAACACGCTTCAACCTCACGTAGCATGAGATTTTTATCAGACTACTTCAAAGGAATGGATTCTTGAATATATGAGCATGCAGATTGATAAAGTTAGTTTTGCGAGTGTTGAGGTTACTCCGAGGACGACATGGTATTTTGCTGAAATAGTGAATTCAAATGGCCTGATGACGGTTGTTGAGTTTACGAAAGGAGCTTCGTCTGTAGAGGTAGCTAAATTAATTCAAAATATCCTTACCCATCTGTCGGGCAAGTTAGTCGATACGGAAGCTGATATTGAATCCATTCTCAATTATGATCGTATTTTAGATGGAAGATCGGTGGAAGCAGCTGCTATAAGTGCTATTAGAACCGCTATCACTCAGCTCTCTTCCATGGAAAAAGGAATATCTTTAGGCCATAT
Organism: SAR202 cluster bacterium; assembly: GCA_009392815.1. Lineage (GTDB taxonomy): Bacteria > Chloroflexota > Dehalococcoidia > Lucifugimonadales > UBA826. The sequence continues at coordinate 30,528 of VFFS01000055.1, read as the reverse complement.
GTTAGGTGGAAGTGGCATTAAGAATATCCCGGTGTATGCAAATATCAATCGAGGCTTATTTGCTACTGATAGAACTCCTCGAGATTTTGCTGTTGCTGCTGAAGATGCTGCAAAACAAAACTTTTCTATTATTAAGTGTGCACCATTCGATGAAGTTAATCCATTAGAGGCACCAACCGATATATTGAAGGCAGCGGATATAGGTCTGGCAAGAGTGAATGCTATCCGTAGCTCTGTTGGAGAGTCCATCACTATATTGATAGATTGTCATAGTAGATTCACTACTGAAACAGCCAGTCATATAGCTGAAAAATTGGAAGCGCTTTCTATTGGATGGTTTGAGGAGCCATTGTCACCCAATGACTATGGCAGAGCACTATCTGAGCTGGTAAATAATGTCTCAATTCCACTCGCGGGTGGAGAGACTGGGTACGGGCAATTATTTTTTGATGGACTTCTATCCAATGGTTCTGTGGAAATAATAATGCCAGATATCAAATATTGTGGAGGAGTTTCTGAAAGTGTCAGAATTGGTCGTTCGGCACTTTCTGTAGGAGGGAGTTTTTCCTTACATAGCCCATCGGGACCAGTGTCCTTACTTGCTTCGGCTCATGCCACCGCTGCTGTGAAAGGTTCGATGGCTCTTGAACATGCTGTGTTCGAGTCAGACTGGAGATATGAAATTACAGATCCCCCAGAGGTGATTAAAGATGGGCATATCCAATTGCATGAAGGGCCTGGGCTAGGGGTTGGATTAAACAGGGAAGTTATTTCAAAAAGAGGAGAAATTTTTCCTGTCTGATTACTTATTTCATTGCCAAAAGGTCATAAGCTAGATGCAGCATAATCTTCGCTCCGCTAGTAAGACTTTTAATACCTATGGACTCATCCGTACCATGGGCTCTACTTAGCATCGGATCATCATCTGGGTGTGACCCAGAAAATCCGTATGTTGTAATTCCAAGTGGGCGTGTGAATCTCGAATCTGTAAATCCAGTGCTGATGGCTGGTACGAACTGGATGTCATCTCTGTCCAATGCCTTTTGTGTTGCTGTCTGGAGACTTGCCATAAGTTCTGTTTCAAATTCCGATGAATTTGGTTCTGCCATATAGTCGATCTCATATTCGATACCGGGTATTCCATCAATTAGACTGTCTAACTCTTGTCGCAAATAGTCTTCACTTTGATTCGGTAGAGTGCGTACATCACATGTCAGATGAATATCCTCTGGCACGCTATTAGATTTGATCCCGCCACTAATCATGGTAGGAGTTATTGTCATTCTGGACAGTGCCTTGAGCATTGACGCGAATCTTGGATTATTTTCTTCTTGCTCAAGGATAATTTCATCTATATTGCTAGCGGAGGGTTTGTGTTCTATTGCAAACGTGGAGAGGTAGTTAAACAAACTTGTACTTGTATCCCTTTCAGGCTCATATTCTTCCAATCTCTGTAAAAGTTTTTGGAGTCTATACAAGGCATTAGTACCTTGCCAAGGAACGGAAGCGTGTGAGCTTGTTCCTTTGATATCAATTTCTACCTGCAGTCTTCCTTTTTCTCCGACCCCGAGCACATAAGTTAAGGCTCCAGCCGCTTCTATTGGGGTACCACCGCCTTCGTTTACCGCAAAAGGAGCATCCAAGACTTCAGGATGTTTTTCGGCGAGCCAGCCAAAACCGTATCTTCCTCCATGTTCCTCATCGGCACCGGAAATTAAAGCCAGGCTATCTTTCAGTATGATGCCGTTTCGCTTTAGAACTCGCATTGCCATCATTTGTGCGGTGAGTAGTCCTTTACAGTCAGAAGCTCCACGTCCATAAATGCGGCCATTATGTATTTCAGCACTGAAAGGAGGATAGGTCCATTTGGTTTCATCTTCTACTGGTACAACATCAGTATGGGACATGAAAATCAGTCCAGTTTTTCCGCTGGTTCCCTCTAGTCTAGAAATGATGTTTCCTCTTTCTGGGTCCCTAAATAAAATATCCGATTGGATCCCGTCATCCAAAAACCATTTTCTAATGTAGTTACAAACAGGTGTTTCGTTACCTGTTGGCATTGATCCTGTATTGACAGATGGGATCCGGACAAGCTCCTGCTCAAGGGTGATGAGTTCTTCTTCGAGGTCATCTATTTGTCCCAGCATTTCTTCTAGAGTGGCCATAATCTGTTCCTTTAAGATCAATGTTATTTGATTAAAATAGTTTTGTGGCCATTAAAATGACTGCCACTGTTTTTGCGTCCTGGATCTCTCCTAGTTTTATCAGTTGATCAACTCTGGATAAGGGAATTTTTTCGACTGTTATTTCCTCATCCTCGTCCGCTGGCAATCTGTTTTCTACTAGGTCTTTTGCCAAGTAACAATAAAGGTATTCGTCTGTGAATCCTGGACTTGACCAAAGCCCCCCTAGGAGTCTTAGGTTTTTGGAGGCATAGCCGGTCTCTTCGCGAAGCTCCCGCATTGCAGTTTCATCGGGTTCTTCACCCAATTCTACTAATCCAGCAGGAACCTCTAGAATATATTGACTAGTTGGGTGCCTGTACTGCTTGACTAATAGTGCGTTATTTTCACTATCGATAGGGAGAATAGCCACGGCGGGCCTGTGCTCTACCACCTCTCGTTGAGCCTGTGCTCCGTTCTCCAATAGGATGGTGTCTTCTCTGATGTTAACAATCTTCCCCTGATATTTAATTTGGGAGCTAATTGTTCGATCTGAATCTATTTGTTCCATTGCCACTCACGATTTAATTTTTGTCAGGTTGTAGGATCTTCTGGTGGTCTCTGGGATCGGTATGCCAATCCAAGCCTCATGTTTAAAGCAGTGTAAAAAAAATCTGGTTGGTGCGCCCTGAGAAATTTCGCGGTATGAGGGCTTCTACGTATAATGACTTTTTCCCCTGACTCAAGTACCGAATCTACAAATCCATCAGCACTTATAGATGCTTGGTATCCGTCGGATGCCTCTAGTTCAATTAATGAATCAGGGGCTAGGATGAGACCATCCCTCAGTCCAGTATGGGCCGCCACAGGCTGCAATATCATCATTTGAGCTTCTGGAAAAACTATGGGGCCACCGGCGGAGAGAGCATAGCCTGTGCTTCCTGTAGCAGTCGATATTATTACCGCGTCTGCCCTGTAGTTTGTGAGATGGACCCTATTTACTGATGCTTTCAGTTCCACAAGTCTGGCTGCTTTACTGGTGCCGACAGTTATATCGTTTAAGGCGTGAACTGTTATACGAGGTTGTGTGCCGGAGGAAGGCATAATGTTGGCCTCTATCATCATCCGTTCTTCCACTCTTATAGCCGTTTCCGATTGGTTTTCTTGGGATATGAAGGATAAAAACTCTGGCAATCTGGAGATTGCTTCTTCAGGATTTAGTTCAGCCATGAAGCCTACCTTTCCCATTTTTATACCAACTACAGGCACGTTGAAAGGACTTATCGCTCGTATAGCTCTCAGAATAGTTCCATCACCGCCTACGACTACCACAAGAGATGTATTTTCAAGTTCATGTGCGCTGTCTGGTAGATCGCCTGCAGAAGCAACCCATACTCTATCATCCAGGGAAAGTTCATGAATGACTTCTTCTGCTTTCTCTTTCGTTGCTGGCATTCGCGAATTATGAATGAAAGCTATTTTTTTTGTGTTTGACATACTTATTCACCGGAGCAGAAGTATTTTAAGAAGAAACTATTGGATAGAGGTCTGAATCTGTAAATATTATAGACAGCCAATCAAGTCAGATGGGATGCCATGTAAGTGTTTATCCTATTAGGGACTCAACGGCAGTGTGTGCTATTCGAAGAATCGGCGCCGGGTATATTCCAAATACAAATGTTCCTACCATAGCAATGACGGCAGCTGATACAGCCCCAACTCCATAAGATGTTTTTGACTTTTCCATTTTATATTCGGGATCAGAAAGAAACATTACCTTCACAACCCTAAGGTAGTAGTAGGCGGAAATGACGCTGTTGATCACTCCGACTATTGCTAGCCATTCAAGTCCTGTATCCATAGCGGCACTAAACAAATATATTTTCGCCATGAAGCCGACCGTTGGAGGTATGCCGATAAGGGAAATCATCGCCAGAGTCATGGCTACTGCGATTAGCGGGTATCCCTTAGCGAGCCCAGAGAATGATTCTATTGAGTCATTGTTCTTTATATTTGAGACGGCTATGACGACACTGAATGCGGCAAGATTTGTCATGGCATAACCCGCGAGGTAGAACAACACTCCTATTGGCCCCGCGTTATCATCGCCTCCTGGCAAAGCGGTTATTGCTGCTAGTCCAACCATCAAATATCCAGCCTGTGCAACGGTACTGTAGGCTAGCATCCTTTTGATGTTGTTTTGTCTAATGGCAATTAAGTTGCCTACTGACATGGATACTGCACTCAACACAGCGATCATGTTGGCCCAGTCAATATTGGCGTCATCTAATCCGAATGATGTATAAAATACTCTTAATATGACAGCAAAGCCTGCAGCTTTACTGGCGACGGATAAAAATCCTGTGACCGGTGTTGGAGCTCCTTCGTATACATCGGGTGCCCACATTTGGAATGGGACTGCCGATATTTTGAATCCAAAGCCTGCAGTGATCAATACTATTCCAAATAGTAGGGCAGGACTTGTTTCTAATCCGTAGGCGGTAATGGACGAACCAATTTCACTAAGGTGAGTGGACCCAGTGAGTCCGTAAACTAAGACCATTCCGTATAGTAATACTGCAGAGCTGACTGCGCTAAGCACGAGAAATTTGATTCCAGATTCTGCAGATTTTCTTTCGCGTATGAATGCTGCTAGTGCTGCCGAAGGTAGCGCTGTGAGTTCCAGAGCAACATATAAAGTAATCAGTTCCATGGCCGATGCAAGAAGCATCATTCCGGTAGCGGAGAATAATATCAGAGCGTAATACTCGCCCTGATGCCCCTCAAATTTTTTTGCATATTCTGTAGAGGACAGGACCACAACAGCGGTTGAACCAAGAATCAAATATTTGAAGAAGATGGCAAAATCGTCCACTTGAAAAGTACCGGAGAAACCTGTTTTAGACCCTGCATCTATATCGATCTGGATGACAAAAAAAAGTGGGATCAACAGCCCGACTAAGGTCACAATAGGAAGTACCTTCTTATTGGAGACGAGTAAGTCAACTATTATCACAAGGGCTGCGACCACACCTATTCCAAGTTCCGGGGATATGAGATATATGTCTTGGAGGTTCATATTATTTCCCTCCCATGGCGTAGCTGGTTATCTCACCTACTATAGGGTCCAAACCTGTGTTGAATACATCGGAAATTACAGCCGGGTATATTCCCACAACTAAAATGGAAGCCACTAGTATTGCTACTGGGATCATTTCTGGGATAGAAGCGTCAGAAAGATTATTGTGGCGTAACAGTTGGGGCCCGAACATTACCCTCTGTATCATCCATAGTATGTATCCTGCTGTAAGAACTACCCCTATTGCAGCCAGAGCCGCAAACCAATGCCATGCTGGAAAGCTACCCATGAATATGGTTATTTCTGCCACAAACCCGCTTGTTCCAGGTAGTCCAAGAGATGCAAGGCCTGCCACTAATAACCCTGCAGCCAAGAAAGGCATTCGGTTGGCTAATCCCCCAAGATCGGGTATATATCGCGTGTGCGCTTTTTCATAAATGAATCCTACCGTCAAGAAAAGTAATCCTGTGATGGTTCCGTGAGTAAACATCTGAAGCGCAGCCCCATTCATGCCCAGCTCTGCGGTTCCTCCCTTAGCTGCTGCAATTCCCAGCAGCACAAATCCCATATGACTCACGCTGCTGTATGCAATCAACCTTTTAAGATCTGTCTGTCTTATAGTGATTGCGGCACCATATAGGATATTGATGAGTCCGAGAGTTGCCAAGAGCCATGAATAATCGACTATTTGTTCGGGAAACATTGAAGCTGATACACGGAACATTCCGTAGCCACCCATCTTTAGAAGTACTCCGGCCAGCATAACGCTTGCTGCTGTCGGCGCATCAGTATGGGCATCTGGCAGCCAGGTGTGGAATGGGAATACTGGTAGCTTTATAGCGAACCCTATGATTGTCAGAAAAAATAGAACAGAGGCTGGCATAATAAGATTTGCGCCTGCTATTTTGTCGGGTAGCAATGTCATATCGAAAGTGTTGGTAGAAAAATAGAGTGAAAGTATTCCGATAAGTAAAAACGCGCTTCCCAGTATGGTGAAAATTATGAATTTCATCGCTGAATATTCTTTTCTACCCGTTCCCCAAATAGATATTAAGAAAAACATAGGTATAAGTTCTAGTTCCCAAAACAGGAAAAACAGGAAAAAGTCTAAGGATGTGAATACTCCGATGACCGCACCCTGCAAAACCAATAGCCACATGAAATGTTCTTTCATGCGCACAGAGACACTCCATGACGCGAAGACGGCCACAATTCCTAGAATACCTGTGAGTAAGACCAACGGGGCACTGAGCCCGTCAATCCCGAGGAAATAATCTACTCTGAAAGTATCGAAAGGTATCCACCCCTCGAATTTATCTACAAGTTGATATCCGCCTTTTTCTTTATCGTAAAGCAAAAAGATATAGGAGGTCAGTGCTAGTTCGGCCAGGGTTGTTATTAGGGCTAAGGTTCTAGCATTTTTTCCGTTCAAAAAGAGAGCAATAAGTATCGCTCCCACTATTGGGAGAAATATTGCCAGCGTCAGCAGACCTGAAAATTCTGTCACTTATCTATTTCCTAATCACCAAAAATGAACATGGCGGCAATTACTATTATTCCTATCGATGTTACGGTGGCATACATTTGTATCTGGCCATTTTGGAATTGCCTTATCAGACCTCCAAAATTTGCACCCAGCCACCCAACAATGTTTACGATTCTGTCTACAATATTTCTATCAGACCAGTCGGATGCTAGCGCTATTCCTCTGTAATAAATTTGACGTACGAATACACCTTCGTAGAGCTCATCAAAGTAATATTTTTTGTACAGAATTGTGTGAAGAGGTTTTAAAGTTTTGCCAATTGACTCTGCAGATATGATGGGTTTTGGCTTGTACATAGCTATTGCTAAGGCAATTCCCGATAAAGCCACGAGAGTGGAAACAGCAGCAAGCGGTATATTAAACGCCTCCCCTTTGGGGAGGTGGTACATATGGTCCAGTGTATGAACCATCCAATGCGCTTCTATGCCGAGCAAATTCCCTGGTGGATTAGCTATGAATCCAATAATTACAGCTGGAACTGCCAGTATTACCATTGGAACCACCATCAGAAACGGTGACTCTCCCAAATGTACGGGGCCGTGAGGCTTGGCTTCAGGATCTTTCTCTGATCCTCCTCTAAATTCTCCTTCGAAGGTCATGAAGAGTGCCCTGAACATGTAGAAGGCAGTCATGAACACCGCCATTATGGCCAGTACAAACACAATCAGACTGATAATTTCTCCCCCATCAGTACCTGACATAAACGAGTTAAGGAGAATTTCATCTTTGCTCCAGAAGCCTGCTAACGGGAAAATACCGGCCAAACTCAAACTTCCAATTAGGAAGGTGATATATGTTAGAGGCATTTTTTTTCTGAGCCCACCCATAAATCGCATGTCAAAAGTGCCGGTTGCGTGGTTGACGCTGCCGGATCCTAGAAAAAGCAAGGCTTTGAAAAAGGCATGGGTAAATAGATGAAATATAGCTACTCCATAGGCCCCTATTCCTAGCGCAAGCATCATGTATCCAAGCTGACTTACGGTCGAATAGGCGAGAACTCGTTTAATATCGTTACTAACGAGCCCCATCGTAGCGGCGAACAATGCGGTAATCCCTCCAACAAGTGCCACTACCATCATGGCATCCTGCGAAGCCTGGAATATTGGGAAGAATCTCCCGACCAAAAAAACTCCTGCTGTGACCATAGTAGCAGCGTGTATAAGTGCACTAACTGGTGTTGGGCCTTCCATGGCGTCGGGAAGCCAAGTGTGAAGTGGGAATTGCCCAGATTTGCCAATTGCTCCCACAAAAAAACCTATTGCTATAAGGGTTAATGCTCCAGCACCCAGGGTTCCTGCTTGAACCAGTCCCGGCAGTTGATCATTTATAGTCTGAATGTCCAAATAGTTAATATTTTCCTGGTAGGTTTTGGAAAATAGATACATTAGGGCGAGTAGGAACCCAAAGTCCCCAACTCTCGTTACGATGAATGCTTTTTTGGCTGCGGCAGCGGCAGCAGGGCGGTGGAACCAGAAGCCTATTAGAAGATATGAACAGAGCCCAACTAGCTCCCAGAATACGAATAATTGAACTACGTTAGAGGCCATCACCAACCCTAGCATCGAAGCGGTGAACAGGGACATATATGCAAAGTATCTTGCGTATACCGGCTGACCAAGTTCTGCAGGTTGTACTTCTTGTTTATCATCCGGTGGCTTGGCGGAGTGTGTCTCCCGCTTGCCATCCTGATTCTCGGTCCCGTGATGAGACTCAGGATTTTTCATATAGAAAGTGGAATATATTTGCACCATGAGGCTTACACCCGTCACGACTACAAGCATAGTGGCTGTGAGAGGGTCTAGTAGGATCCCAACTTGTAATTCAAAGTTTCCTATTGTCAACCAATTTTTTGGATCCCCAACCGGGTTATTGTGATTTATGGTTGTCTCAATGAAAGTAATAATTGATATCACGAAAGACGCACCGATAGACAGAACAGCTATAGGTCCTGATACCACTGAGATCTGATTAAAAAAAGGCCTAATGATTAACGATATTAAAGCGAACGAGATCAGCGGTAGAAAAAATATGGCCCAGACTAGTTGCTCATTGAACATTCTAAAGTTTCCTTAGAATTTCGTCGGCTACGTGTTCACGACCCTTTGGAACGTAGATTTTGTAGGAAACTTGTTCCGCCCAATCAGTAATTTCGCCCTCAGGCATAATTTTTGTAGCGAGCCCTTCGCCTTCAAATGTGTCTTTCCACATTTCCGCTGTAATGAGATTAGGGGCGTTCATATATTCGATCCACATGTTGCTTACTTATCCATCACTTTTTCATGTCTGCGGCTTCAGTTACTAGCACTGTGCTGCGAGATCTATATATGGCAATTATTATTGCGAGTCCCAGTGCTACTTCTGCAGCTGCGACAGTGATAATGAATACCGCAAATACGTGTCCTGTGAGTAGAAACCCAGCAGCGTTTTCTACGGTTTGGTAGCTTTCTGAAAGTGCCTTGGGTACTGTATATCGTGATAAAGCCACAGCTGTCACGTTAACCCCGTTAAACATGAGTTCTAATGACATAAGGACTGCTATCGCATGTTTTTTTGACAGAGCACCGTACAGGCCGATCGCAAAAAGTATTGCACCAATAATTAGGAATCGTTCTAAGGTCATATTCAGCGACCTCTCACAAGAGCAAGTGAACCCAGTACAGCAGACAGTAACAGTACAGACACGACTTCAAACGCCAAGACAAAATCTCTTAGTAATAATTTTGCCAGTGTGGGGATGCCATTACTAAAAACGTCGGCGGCTTGGTTCATTTGATCGGTATTAAGAGTTTCAGTTCCTATGATATTCCACTCTGTATTAGAGATTGCGTATATAGAGACACCCATGAGAATCAAAGCAACCAGAGCCACAGGAATTCGGAAATTGTGAGCCGTGCTTCCATCTTCTAGGTCTCTGGTCATTAAAATGGCAAAGATTATTAGGACTGATATTGCCCCAACATAGATCATCAGTTGGACCCCTGCGAGAAATTCGGCTCTCAGGAGAATAAATAGCCCAGCGACCCCCAGAAGAGTAACTATTAGGAAAAGAGATGCTCTAAAAAGGTCGCGTATTTGAACCACTGCTATGGCTGACACCACGGTTGACAGGGCTATTGTCCAGAACACTAGTTCAGTTATTAGTGCGCCTTCTGTTCCTTCTCCTAAAATCATCTTTTAGCCCACCTATCGCGCTGCTGGTCTCCAGTAGGTTTCTCATGCCTTCCTACTTCATCCCAGTCCGCCTGAGACCCTCTGATAGGATCGTGTCCACGGTCTGTAAGTTGAGGCCTAAACCATGTGCTTGGTTTTTTATCCGCCTTTCTTAAGCGTTCGACATCAATTACCAGCTCACTTCTGCGGTAGGTACCTTCTTCAAATCCACTTCCCATGTGGAGAGCGTCATAGGGGCATGCCTCTACGCAAAGTCCGCAGAACATACATCTTCCTATATCGATATCAAAAGTTTCTATGTCGTAACTTTGACCTTCTTGCAGATTAGCACCGCTAGTATCGGTGACTATTTTTATAATGCCTAGTGGACAGTATTTGGCGCAACTTGCACAACCGGTACATCTTTGGTCATACCAAGCGAACTCTTCACCTCTAAATCTTGCATGTTGTGGCAAACGTTCTTCTATAGTCACTAAACCAACTAAAGCTTTAACAGATTTAATGGGATTGGAAAACAAGAAAGATATAGTGTTTTTTTCTTCAAGTTTCGCTAGGTCCGCCGGGCTGGCTTTTCTATTTGGATATTGGTGAATGTTGAATTGCCGTGAGGGGATCACCAGGTTTTTCATGGTGATGCCTAGGCCCTTTATTATTCCTGTACCGTACATAACTAGTCAGCCTCCACGCCCATGTTTGCAAGAGGAGATGGAACAGGGATTGGCCTCTCCAATTTCTTTTGACCATAAATGCGCATGAGCGTTAGTAGTGTCACAACTGCTATTACCCAGTTTATGGCAGACATTATCAACATATTGGAAGTGCCTACTGTTCCTTCTTCTGTTCTGAATATCATAATTTCAATGGCAACAATGAATATGTTCAATATGCCTAATCCGAACAAACCTTTCCATGCGAATCCCATTATTTGATCTACGCGTAGCCTTGGCCACGTTGCTCTAAACCACAGCAATACGAAAATTACCACAAACATCTTTAATACAAACCAGATTTGACCAGGGATTGGATCGAATCCTTTTGTACCGCCTAGAAATAAAGTTGCTACGACGGCGGCGGTGACAATAGGGGCCATAAATTCTGCTAGGAACAATATGGCAAATTTTATCCCACTGAATTCCGTATTGTATCCGGATCCAAGCTCTGATTCGGCCTCTATCTGGTCGAAAGGCGTTCTACTGATTTCGGCGGTCGCAGCTGCCATAAATACAAAAAACCCTAATGGCATCACGACGATGAACCAAATATCTTGGCTGCTCACTATGCTTGTCATAGCCAATGAACCTGACATAAGTAGTACACTCGTTATTCCAAGTGCCATTGGAATCTCATAACTGATTAGCATAGCTGCGCCACGCATTGATCCCAAAATCGCATATTTATTTCTTGAGCCCCATCCAGCCATGAAAATGGCTATGGAGTTGACCGATGTGACACCCACAATGAAAAGTATTCCAATATTTAAACTTCCTAAGAAGGAGCTTTCCCCCATTGGTATCACTGTCATGATCAATAAGGTAGGGGCGACCAATGCTATGGGAGCCAATGTGAAGACGGGTCTGTCGGCTTCTGTAGGGATGGTATCTTCTTTCATTATGAGCTTTACAACATCAGCGAATGGTTGGAAAATGCCAAAAGGTCCGTTCCTGTTAGGGCCTCGTCTTACTTGAAAGCGCCCTAAGACTCGTCTTTCGAACCATGTGTAAAATGCCGTTGAGAGTATCATCAGGTTGATTACTATGAACGAAATGATTACCCCTGCAGTCAAATATGATAGCCATTCCGCATTATCACCAAAACCGAAATTCTGAAAAAGCGTCAGACAAAAGTCGTACAAGGTATAAAAGTCTATGAATCCAGGGAGATAGTTCATCAGCGATCCACCTCTCCTAAAACGATATCAATGGATCCAAATATGATAATTAGGTCACCCATTTTCCAGCCCTTCAACATATCCCTGAGAGGTGTGATGTTGATGAAGGATGGCGCTCTTACTTTGCACCTATAAGGGGCTACTCCACCGTCACTCACCATATAGAATCCCAGCTCTCCTTTGGGCCCTTCCACAGCAGAATAAGCTTCTCCTGCAGGAGGCCTGATGAAAAAAGGTGTATTTGCTCTTATAGGGCCTGGGGCTATCTGCTCTAAGCATTGTTCAATAATTTTAACGCTCTCTCTCATCTCTAAAATCCGGACTAGATACCTGTCGAAAGTATCCCCGATCGCACCTATGGGGACATCGAATTTCACTCGATCGTAGATTTCATACGGGTCCGCTTTGCGCAAATCCCATTTCACTCCTGAGGCTCTAAGGTTCGGACCTGAAATCGAGTTGTCGATTGCTTGTTCATCCGTTAGCAAGCCAACGTTTTTTGTTCTTGCTAAGACAATTTCATTGGAAGTTATCAAGGATTCTAGCTCGTCCAGATAATGTGGCAAATCCCCTACTAAGGACTCCAGAGATGGCCAAAAATCCTCTGGGGCATCTTGAAAAACGCCCCCAGGTCTCATGTAGCTTAGGGTTATCCTTGCTCCGCATAACATTTCGAAAAGATCAAGGATTCTTTCCCGCTCCCTGAAACAATAAACAAGTGGAGTGGCAAGAGCCCCTAGGTCGTTTAGCAGAAACCCAGTTGCCATAAGATGGCTAGCGATTCTTTGCAGTTCGGCACTGATAACTCTTATGTATTGTGCTCTTTCAGGGACCTCAATATTGGCAAGCTTTTCCACAGTTCTTACATATGCTAGATTGTTTGACATACTGGCTAGATAATCCATTCTGTCAGTGAGAGTCACTATCTGGACATAATTCCTGGTCTCAGCCAGTTTTTCTGTTCCCCTATGCAGGTATCCAAAAACTGGTTCGGCGTCGATGATCTCCTCACCATCAAAGGTGACTCGCAACCTAAAAACGCCATGTGTGCTGGGGTGCTGAGGCCCTAGATTGATAGTGATCGGTTCCGTTCTAATTCCTGTCAATTGGTTATCCTAGGTAGTCTTTTCTCAGGGGATGCCCATCGAAACCTTCCCAAAGGAGGATTCTTTTAAGATTAGGATGCCCGTCGAATTTTATTCCCATGAGGTCCCATATCTCTCTTTCTTGAAGATCCGCGCCTTTCCAGATTCCGGTGACTGATGGAACAGTAGGTTCACCTCTACCATTTCCGTCACTACTACATCGACATTTTATGACACCACTGTAATTGTTTCTCATTGAAAGCACGTGATATACGAGCTCAAAACTATCAATGTAATCTACGGCGGATATTGAAGTAAGGTATGAGAAATCTAACCCTTTGGGATTTTTTAGTGCTTCGCATACTTCAAACAGTGAATCGGGTGATACCCAGACGTCCACCTCATTACTGTCAGTAACAGAGCCAGGTAGACTCTTTTCCAGAGAAGAAGCTAATTCACTTCCACTTATAATCTTGGTCAAGATCTATTCTGCGTCTTTACGGAATATCTTTTTATCTTTTCATGAAGCTGCATGATTCCGTAGAGTAGTGCATCTGGTCTTGGAGGACAGCCAGGAACATAAACGTCAACAGGAATGATGTGGTTAACCCCTGGTACAACGCTATAAGACCCGTAATATGGCCCACCACTTGTGGCACATACTCCCATCGAAATTACCCATCTTGGTTCAGCCATCTGTTCGTAAACCCTTTCGATGGCAGGAGCCATTTTCCAGGTGACCGTTCCTGCAATTATCATTAAATCTGCCTGTCTTGGTGATGGTCTAAACACTTCCATGCCGAAGCGTGAGAGATCAAATCTAGACATTGCACTGGCAATCATCTCAAACGCGCAGCAGGCTAATCCAAATGTAAGGGGCCATACTGCCGACTTTCTTCCCCATCCTATGATGGCATCTACCGATGTAACGGCAATGTTTCTCTGCAGATCATCTGGCACCTCTATGATAGGTTCTGTGAGTGCCTCCAGATGGGTTGACTTGAGATGATTAACGTATTCGCCCTCTTGCTGATCCAACCCCCAAGTCGTGTCGTGTAGCGGTATAAGTCCCGAGGATTCTTCTATCGTTTCAGAAGTGTTCAACTCCACTCTAATGACCCCTTTTTCCATGCATAAAGCCAGCCCAATATTAGTATCCCGATGAAAATCGCCATTTCGATGAAAACGTATGCTCCGAATTGTACCGACATGGTCCCAAAACTAGCAGCCCAAGGGAATAAAAATACGACCTCAACATCAAAAATTACGAAAAGAAGAGCGATGCTATAGTACCGAAAATTGAAATTACTCCATCTTTCGGTGATTGTTTCAAAACCGCACTCATAGATACTGTTTTTTACTGTGGATGGGTTGTTAGGCCTTATCTTCAATACTGATAAAAGCCACGATATTATTAGCATCCCTGCTGGTACAGCAACTGCTAACGCTGCAAATATCGCGATTACGCCGTACTGTCTGAAGTATTCGTCGAGCATATTCCCTGCAGTTTATTGCATATAGTTGGAGGCTAAAATGTTCCTTACCCAATCCCCAAACGATGGGCAGTTATGAGTCGAAAATATAGCACAGGGTCCGATCGGCTAGCAAGTAAAAATGCTCCACTAGTTAAGTTAGATGTTGTGACTAGTTAGGTCCTATCTAGTATCCTTTAGAAAATCAGGTATACCAGTCCATAATAATTATACCGTGTGGGTCTTCTCGAACATTGCAACATAAAGAAAAATCTATACCTGCCCCTGAGATGCTAGTTAGATACCGAGACATCATTGTAACTACCCTTAAGAAGAGATTAAGTCAGGATTTTTTACCTGTTTATGACATGCTTAGGTACTGCATGGGATGGTCTGATAAAGATGGGAATCCTGTTGACGGGGCGATGGGGAAGTCACTACGACCATCCCTGTGCTTGTTTGCCTGCGAAGCGGTGGGAGGGCAAATTAGGCATGCCTTACCGGCTGCTGCATCCCTAGAGCTGATACACAATTTTTCGTTGATTCATGATGAAATTGAAGATTTTGATGAGACCAGACATCACAGACCAACTCTCTGGACATTGTGGGGAATAAATAAAGCCCTAGTGGCTGGAAACGTTTTGAGAATAGTTGCGGATCGTTCTATGGAGATGATGAAAATTGATGAAGGTAAGGATGCAGAACGGGTAGTGAAAGGAGTAGAACTTTTGACGGAAGCCTGTCTCGAGATGATTGAAGGTCAATATATGGACATATCTTTTGAGGGGAGAATCGATATAACTTTGGATCAGTACATGGCTATGATATCGAGAAAGACTGGTGCATTAATTCGCTGTTCTCTTCAATTAGGTGCTGCAATGGGTACTGAAAATTTGGCGACACTAGAAACTTTTCGAAAGACAGGAACTTCCTTGGGGTTTGTTTTCCAGATAAGGGATGACATTCTCGGCATATGGGGTGAGGAAAAGTCAACTGGCAAACCAGTAGGGATAGATATTTTGAGGAAAAAGAATTCTCTTCCCATCGTTCACGCTATGGATAAAGCCGATAAAAAAGGTAAAGAATTGTTGCGGGAGATTTATTCCCTAGAACATCCAGGAGAGCAAGAGGTTGCGGCAGTTTTGGAGATTATGGAGCAGGCCGGCACTAGAGATTACGCCCAGAAACTAGCATATGAGTATGAGGGGAAGGCATTGAAACTATTTTCCCAGACAAGGCTATCTGATAGCCACCAATTAGATTTTGGAGTACTCGCTCGATTTTTAGCGGTAAGGCAGTACTAGGTCCCCCATTCAGTAAAGTGGAACACGGATATGAAAGGGATATTAACTTCAGACACAAAAATGGTGCGAAGATTTCTAAAAAAACATCACTTCAGTGTTTCAAGTTCTAAAGATAGATATATAACTTACAAATCCACTGAGTTGACTGAACTTGTCGTTATGACAGGTGCTGCCGGACAGAGGGCATATGGCGGTGCCAGGATGCTAGGGGGTATGTCGGAAGTCACATTTATTGCCTCTGTAGGCACGGCAGCCGCTTTAGTTAAGACAGTCAGAATAGGGAGTGTCATGTTGTGTGAACGTCTTAGGAAGCTTGAGGGAGATATGGCTTTGTGGTCTCCTAGTTCGGTGGGTGAACTTAAGATTGCCAAATTGGAGCCTATGGAAATGCTTTTCAGGCACATTGATGAGAGCGAAAGAAAATTGTTTACAGGATCTATGGTAACTGCACCACATATAGCAACAAACTCCAATATGAGAGCATGGTTGGGTAGAAGATTAGGGGTCGACGCAATGGATCAGGACGCTTCTTATATCGCATTAGCTTGTTCAGAAATGTCTATACCGTTCGCAATAATCAGAGGGATAACGTCACAAGAGTCCAGTAATTTTTCGCTGTCCAGATATCGAGCAGGCTCTAGTACCCGAAGTGCTAAATCGAAAAGGGTTATAACTCCAGTAGGTATATTTGATTACATCAAATTTCGTCTCGGAGTGAGAACCGCATCCACTAGGATGGATCAGGTCTTAACCAGGATAAATGCGCTCTCGCTTCATGAATAATGTTCGTTTTGATGTAGAAAAAGACTATGTGATAAAAAAGTGTGAACCGTTGCCCAAAAAGGGTTAGAATGGTACTAAGCTGTCAATTTGACAGCTAAAATAGTGATAATCCGAAGCGAAGATTATTCTTCTTGCATTAATTTATATAGGGACATAATTAGAGATAGGTTATGAACGTTTTTGACGCAGTCATGAGGACTTCTACGATTACATTAAAAGTGAGATCGGAGACTTCACCCGAATTTATTGACATAACGGATGAAGTTGAGGAGTTTATAGAGTCTTCAGGCGTTCTAAATGGAATTGTTGTTGTTTTTTCAAAGCATACGACGGCGGCCATAGTAATACAGGAAGATGAACCACTTCTTTTAGATGATTTTAGAAATCTGTTGGATAGCATAGCTTCTTCTGATGCCAAATATAGTCATAATGACTTCGATGTTCGGACTGTGCACATGCACGATAATGAATGTCCCAACGGACACTCCCACTGCCAACACCTGACACTCGGTTCTAGTGAATCTGTACCAGTTATTGACGGTAAAATGGCGCTTGGTGAGTGGCAAAGGGTATTCATGGTGGAACTCGACGGAGAGAAAGCTCAACAAATAGGTTATCGAGAAGTTGTTGTTCAGGTTTTAGGTCAGACCTAAATTAGGCTCATATTTTTGACCTTATCTACGCTAGGATGATATATTTTACCTGTTATTGTTGACCGATTAACTCAAGAACTATTGAACCTTATCGATTTGTGTATGGCGTTTTAATATTGCGGTTATAGCAGTCCAGACTGTTGTTTCAAATCGATTGATTGCTCGAATTGTTGGATATTTTGATAGAAGAAGGAGAATAACGCCCTATGACCGAACAAAAGGTCATTTCCCGCCAGACAGGCGTCGAGGAAAAACAATATAAGTGGGGTTTTGAGTTCGACATTGAATCCGACAATGCCCCTAGAGGACTTAATGAAGATATAGTTCGGTTTATTTCTGCAAAAAAAAATGAACCTGATTGGATGCTTGAGTGGAGACTTAAAGCCTTTTCCCATTGGAAGAAGCAGGGAGAGGATGCATCACCCAAATGGGCCAAGGTTAAATTTGAAGAAATAGATTTCCAAGACATTATCTATTATTCAGCTCCTAAGTCGAAAGATGATGCTCCTGAAAGTCTGGATGAGGTTGATCCAGAGCTTATAGAGGCTTTTGACAAATTAGGCATTCCATTGGAGGAGCAGAAAAAACTCACAGGGGTCGCTGTTGATGCTGTTCTTGACAGTGTTTCAGTTGCCACTACTTATCAAGATATGCTGGAGGAGGCTGGAGTCATTTTCTGCCCCATTAGTGAGGCAGTTCAAAAATATCCTGAGTTGGTGCAGAAATATCTTGGCTCGGTAGTACCCTACAGTGACAATTTCTATGCCACCTTGAACTCTGCTGTGTTCAGTGATGGTTCCTTTTGTTACGTTCCCCCGGGGGTACGTTGCCCCATAGAATTGATGACTTATTTCAGGATCAATGAGGTCGATAGCGGTCAATTTGAACGTACTTTGATAATTGCCGATGAGGGTAGTTACGTAAGCTACTTAGAAGGTTGTACGGCTCCGATGAGGAAGACTCACCAACTTCATGCTGCGGTGGTTGAGTTAGTAGCTCTTAAAGATGCGGAAATTAAATATTCCACGTTACAGAATTGGTATCCTGGCGATAAGGACGGTAATGGTGGGGTATTTAACTTTGTGACGAAGCGTGGTGCTGCCAGAGGAGAAAATTCCAAGATATCTTGGACTCAAGTAGAAACTGGTTCAGCCATTACTTGGAAGTATCCTAGTGTGATTCTTCAGGGGGACAACTCTGTTGGAGAGTTTTATTCCGTTGCGCTTGTTAATAATCACCAACAGGCTGACACGGGTACGAAGATGATTCATATCGGAAAAAATACCCGAAGCACGATTATTGCCAAGGGTATCTCGGCTGGCAAGGCTGAGAATACTTATAGAGGTCAAGTGTCAATTCTGCCTAATGCAGACAATGCTAGAAATTTCACTCAATGTGATTCCCTGTTAATTGGAGATGAATGTGGAGCCCATACCGTTCCGTATATAGAAGTTCGTAATCCTTCCGCTCAAATGGGTCATGAGGCAACCACCTCTAAAGTCAATGATGATCAGTTGTTTTATTTGCAACAAAGAGGTATTGACTTGGAAGAAGCAAATTACATGATTATTAATGGGTTTTGCCGCGGCATATTTAAGGAACTGCCATTTGAATTTGCCATGGAAGCATCACAGTTACTTCGGGTTAGTTTGGAAGGTACAGTTGGATAGATGAGCAAAAATAATCTTCTTGAAATAAAAAATTTGCACGCCTCCGTTGAAGATACTGAAATTCTCAACGGGATTGACCTAGAAATTGGTGTGGGTGAGGTACATGCAATTATGGGCCCTAATGGCTCAGGTAAGAGCACTTTAGCTAATGTTATTGCGGGTAGGCCTGGATATACGGTAACGGATGGGGAGATAATCTATGAAGGAGTTAATATCCTTTCAACCGAGCCTGAAATTAGGGCAAGGTCAGGAATATTTCTAGCTTTTCAATATCCAGTGGAACTTCCAGGTGTACGTACGTGGCAGTTTCTGAAGTCAGCTGTAGATGCTATACGAAAAGAAAATGGTGAAGAGGAGATGGGTGTTCGGGATTTCGATAAACTCTTGGAGGAAAAGCGGCAGCTGGTAGAGATGGATCCAGACCTTGTCAAGAGATCAGTAAACGAAGGCTTTTCTGGTGGTGAAAAGAAAAGGAACGAGATTCTCCAATTGGCTTTATTAGACCCTAAATTAGCTTTGCTGGATGAAACAGATTCAGGTCTTGATATAGATGCTTTGAGGATTGTGTCAGAAGGAGTTAATAACTTTAGAGGCCCACAAAAGTCTGTTCTACTTGTTACACATTACCAGCGGATTCTAGATTATATATCTCCGGACTTTGTTCATGTTTTGGTTGATGGGAGGATAGTTAAATCTGGAGATGCAGAGCTTGCGCTAGAACTTGAGCAAAAAGGGTATGAATGGATTAGAGAATCTTCAGGGACAAAGGTTTAGTTTTTAATGGTTCGTAACGTTGCTGAACTGGATCATTACTCATCCGACTTCCAGAAACTGCAAGGCTCCAATAAGGACAATTGGATTACAGAAATCCGTGGTCGTGCGATGGAGACGTTTACAGATATTGGCCTTCCGATTGCCAGGAAAGGAAATGAGAAATGGAAGTACACTAACGTAGCTCCTATTGCTAGACTTCCTTTTAAACTGGCAGGTTCCAGTAATACTCCTATTAACGTAATTAAGTCCGTATCTCCTTGGAGTGCCGATTGGACTAATGTTGTTTTTGTTAACGGTCATTTCAGGAAAGACTTATCTGATTCGTCAGATGAGTTGGACATGTCTACTCTGGCAGAATTAGATCAAAAAGATACTCCAGTTGATGAGCTGGGCTCTCTTATTGATATAAGTGACGATGGGTTTGCTGCTTTAAACACCTCTTTTCTTCAGGACGGAATAGTACTGAGAGTTGAGGAAGGGAAAAAGGTTAAATCACCTATAAACCTGGTATTTTATTCAGATGGGACTCCAGGGGTGGTGTCACATCCTCGTATTTTTGTAAAAGCTGACCGAGGGAGTTCAGTATCTGTCATAGAAAACTACGTCGGAGGAGGCGGAGATTATAGCCTAACAAACTCTGTATCTGAGATATTTGTAGGAGAAGATGCCGAAGTCAATCATTACAGGCTACTGTCGGAGTCAGAGCACACGTTTGACGTTGGTTATGGCAGGGTAAATTTGTCCGACAATAGCGTTTTTAACTCCCGTTCTTTTTTCAAGGGAGCGAATATAGGTCGCTATGATCTTAATGTTTTGATTGATGGGGAGTACGCTTCCTGCGATCTTCAGGGATTATATTTCACCAGCGGCGATCAGCATATGGACAATTTTATTAACATTGACCATGCACAGCCACATGGTACAAGCAATTTATTCTATAAGGGTATTTTGGATGGCAAATCTAGGGCCGTTTTTGGTGGGACTGTCCTTGTTAGAAAAATTGCTCAAAAAACGGATTCGGTACAGTCAGACAAAAATTTGATTTTGTCCCCTGATGCAGAAGTCGATAGTAAACCTGCATTGTTTATTTATGCTGATGATGTTAAATGCGCGCATGGAGCAACAGCTGGTAACGTAGACGCTGACACTCTCTTTTATATGAGAAGCAGGGGGATTGACTTAGAGACTGCTAGTAAGCTCCTGATCTATGGCTTTGCCGGAGAGGTTATTGACAAGGTTGAAGTGTCCGAATTACGAGATTACTTAGAAGAAGCTTTTCTGACATCACTGCCAAGCTACAGGTTTGAGTTTTAACAGTGTTTGACGCTCAAGATCTTTATCAAGAAATCGTGATGGATCATAACCGCAGGCCGAGAAACTTTGGTTCCATTGCCGATTCGACTTCAAGTTCGGAAGGCTTTAATCCACTTTGTGGTGATCAGGTAACCGTATTTTTGAAGGTTTCAGATGAGATTGTTGAGGATGTTTCTTTTGAAGGTGTTGGATGTGCTATTTCGAAATCCTCTGCTTCTATGATGACTGAGGGAGTAAAGGGCAAATCTGTTGAGGAAGCACTCATAGTTTTTCAAGCGTTCAGGAGAATGCTTACGACAACTAGTGATCAAGTGGAAGACTCCGAGATACTAGGAGATTTGGAAATACTCAAAGGAGTATCTCAATATCCCACGAGAATAAAATGTGCGACTTTGTCCTGGCACACCCTACAAGCAGCTCTTCAAGGTAGTGGGAGTGATGTCAGTACTGAGTAACTATTGTTTAAAATCAGCCATTGACAGCGCTATGAAAGGAGGTATTCAATGCACGTACCCATCAAAGTAGATTACGGCGTTCGAGCTCTCATTGATATAGCGATGTATGGAGAAGATG
This sequence comes from SAR202 cluster bacterium, assembly GCA_009392815.1. Taxonomy (GTDB): domain Bacteria; phylum Chloroflexota; class Dehalococcoidia; order Lucifugimonadales; family UBA826. The sequence continues at coordinate 9,054 of VFFS01000055.1, read as the reverse complement.
GTCAATTTGTACGTGCTGCCGATACTTCTAGGCGGGCGGTTATACCACAACCTTATTTGGCTCAAGTGCTTCATACGATGAAGAAATCGGGGCTGGTCAGCAGTACAAGAGGTCCAGGAGGTGGACACTCTTTGGCTATGCCTGCCGATCAAATTCGCCTCAGTGCAGTTGTCGATTGTCTCGATAGTTCTGAAAACCTTGTGGAATGCCTAGATAACACTGGTTTCTGCGTCCATTGTCCTGATTGTGCTCAAAGAGAAGTATGGAGGAGTGTGGAGGATGCGGTTTTTGGGATACTTGATTCCGTTACGATTGATCAACTTGTAGAAAAAACGAAAATAAAGAAAGATTTGGGCTCTTTTCAAAATGAGATAACCCTGAGCCTATAGTTTTTATTAGCTTCATAGTAATAGGGAGTCAGTGCATTTAAATATGTTGGACGTAGAAAAAATAAGGGATGACTTTCCGATTTTGAGTCGAGAAGTTAACGGTCACCCTCTCGTTTATATGGATAATGCCGCAACAACACAGAAGCCTAGGCAAGTGATTCAGGCTCTGGTTGACTACTATGAAAACTTCAATGCCAATGTTCACAGGGGTGTACATACTCTCAGTATGGAAGCAACGGATATGTATGAGGTTGCTAGAAATAAAGTAGCAAAGTTCATAAATGCTGGGGATCCCGATACTGTCATATGGACTCGCAATGCATCCGAGAGCCTAAATTTGGTTGCCCACTCGTGGGCGAAGGACAATATTGAGAGTGGAGATAATATAGTTCTAACCCCTATGGAACATCATAGCAATCTTGTTCCGTGGCAGGAATTAGCTAGAGATAAGAACATCAATATTAGATATATTCCCATGGATGACGAAGGTGTCCTAGACTTATCAACTATTGATTCAATAATCGATGACCATACAAGCCTTGTATCTATCGTACATATGTCTAACGCTCTAGGTACTATAAACCCCGTCAAGGAACTATGTGACTTGGCACATAGCAAAGGAGCTATGTTCCTAGTTGACGGGGCACAAAGTGTGCCACATATGGTGATAGATGTTAAAGAAATAGATTGTGATTTCATGGCGTTTTCAGGCCATAAAATGATGGGACCTACGGGTATTGGGTGTCTTTACGCAAAAAAGAATCTTTTGGAAGGAATGGAGCCTTTTCTGACGGGTGGAGAAATGGTGTTGGAGGTTTCATATGAGGAAGCTTCATGGGCTGATTTACCCATGAAGTTTGAGGCTGGTACTCCGAATATAGGAGATGCTATTGCTTTAGGAGCTGCTGTAGATTACTTAGAAAATATAGGCATGGAAAATGTAGATGAATATGAGCGGGAACTAACAAGCTATGCAATGAATAAATTTGTTGACGTAGAAGAGGAGGGGGGGAAACTGTTCGGCCCTAGAAATCCAACTCAAAGAGGTGGAATAATTTCCTTTGATACCCCAGACATTCATCCTCACGACTTGGGCACATTGTTAGATCAGATGGGTATCGCCGTTCGCACTGGGCATCACTGTGCGATGCCATTGGTCAGAAGTTTGGGAGTATCAGCAACTTCTAGGGCCAGCTTTTATGTGTACAACACAAAACAGGAAGTTGATATATTGGTTGAGGGAATTCTTGAGGCAATGAGGTATTTCCGGGATGGCGTTAGGTAGTCTTAATGACTTATATAGGGACAAGGTGATTTTGGATCACTGCCGTCACCCTAGGAACTCAGTTGTACCAAATTCACCTGATATATGTTGTGAGGCTGTAAATCCATTTTGCGGCGATGAAATTCGGTTTCAACTTAAGCTTGACTATAAAAGTAGGATCAAAGAAGTTGGGTTTCAAGGTGAAGGTTGTGCAATAAATCAGGCAGCCGGTTCCATTGTTTCCGATTCCCTTATCGGTCTTACATTGAATGAGGTGGTTGAGCTTTCAAAAAATTTTTCGAACCTAATGAGGGCCTCTTTACCAGAAGACGTTGTTGCAGCAGACAAGGAGGCTATAAATCTTGGTGAATTGTCAGCTTTGTATAAGGTGAGGGAGTTTCCCGTAAGGGTTAAATGTGCTCTTTTAGCCTGGACAGCACTCGACAAGGGTATTTCTGACTTAGCTTAGGGTTCAATCCAAACATGTTGCCAGTGAGAGTATTCGCCAGATGAAAAGTTTGGGTGAAAATTTATCATCTTGTTTGGCCAAGCCCATGCTTCCATATTGGTAATTGGCATGAATCTATAAGCATTTTCTAGTAGATGCACATTTATCATTTGAATGATGGTTGTTCTGGCATCTGAGTCGTATTCAATTGCTTGTTTCTCCAGCAGGGAGTCCAATGTGTTGTCTTTGTGTTTAGTAGTGTTCCATTTCCCATCACTATGTAGCACTGGCAGTAAGTATCCGTTGGGAGTGGATTGTGGGAAAGTAGGGCCTGCCAATATTTGGAAATCGCCTGTTTGCCAGTGATTGGCATAGGTTCTTCGGTCAACATAATTGATTACGGGATTGAACCCCGATTCTGTTAGCTGTTTGGATAGTAATTCCACAGAATCATTGTGGTTTTTGTTGAAATTACCTACCGTTATATCAATACGTAAAATTTGATTTTCATTTGTTGCAATCTTGGGGTTAGTATTAGAGAAAAATGTTTGTAATAAGTTGGGGCTTGGAGCCCATTTTGAGTTTGACCAGGGGAAACCAAATGAGAAAAACCCCTGTCCTTCCCAGGCGTTGTCTATGACTAAGGTTGGGTTTGTTGAGGCCATAATTGTCTGTCGTACAACTTTTGAATCTAGTGGTTTATGATTTGTATTGAAAGCTAACTCAAATCCAGACCCAGGAACTGGATTTTGAAAACGCGCTTGTATATGTTTTGAATCAGTGTTCGTGGTATGAAGATTAATTAGATCAAGCAGTCCTACTCTATACCCAGCTACACGTGCAGTGGAATCTGGGACAAAATTAAATTGAATAGCATCCAGGCGAGGGGGATCTGTTATTCCCATTCTTGAGATCATTTTAGCTATTCCGTTCTCGTCATATTTGTCGAGAGTCCAGGAGCCTGAAGTAGCGCTCTTAAAATATGATTGATCGGCCTGATATGAGTCGGTTCTGTGTGGAGAGACTATTTTCGTTCTACCATTCGCTAATGCGGCAAAGAAATCCGCGTCTGGCCATACTAGATTGATGCGAAGTTCATCGTCAGACATGGCTTCAACGTTCTCTATCATATGGATGATGTGTGAGTTAGGAGAAGAGTCATGACCTTGCAATTGCAAACTGTATGCAATGTCTTTTGCGGTTACCCGTTCGGACTTTTGGACATTGTCGTAATGCCAGTTGATGTCTTTTCGAATTTCAAATAGAAACTCTTTGGGTGACACCATTATCCAGTTAGAACATAAATCGCATTCTGTCGAGAGAGATGGTAGTGATATAGATTCATTTGTTTTAAATTTCATAAGCCTACTGTAGGCAATCCCTGGCCCCCACGCGGCAAAGGCATCGGATCCTTCCATGTGGGGATTTAAACTCTCAAACCAAGCCTCCGTGGGAATAGTTAAAGTCCCACCATAATTTCCTATCGATGTTATGTGAGGAGTGGGAATATTGGTGTTTACAGCTGCTATTTCCGTCGGGACATTCGTTGGTAAAATGGGCTTTGATACTTCCATGTGCGGTTGTGTCGGTGGCTCTGTTGATTTGGGGGCGGTTGGTTCATTTAATGTTTCATTATCTGAAAAAATTACCGGTGTGGGAGTTTGAATGGAAAATTGCTGCTCCTGTGAGTTGTTACATGAGACGGCTGAAAATATTGCAACAAGCGAAATATAGAAAAACCATCTCCATTTGTGTGATTGAATAAGCAATGTATTAACCTAGAATCCGCGTATTCATATAAAGCTGTTCTTAGAGTTAAGTATAATCTGCAACATGGCCTGTAACACCGTAAAAAAGTAATTTGAAAGAATAAGAATAAATTGATTATAGATACTCACGTCCATATTCATTCCTATCCGGAAGATGAAATCGATGAGATCCTACAAAGAGCCAGTTCTGTGGGTGTAGGCTTGGTAATTGATGCCGGAACAACCCTCGAGACCTCTTCAGTTTCTGTAGAACTATCGTCTCGCCATGATCGTTTTTTTTCAGGAGTCGGGGTGCATCCAATGGATATAGAAGATCCACTGAGCTCTGCAGATTGTGATGTACTTCAGTCTATGGCTTCCAGCAACGAAAAAGTGATCGTAATGAGCGAAATAGGATTAGATTATCTAGAATCGTCTCCAGATCGAGCTTTGCAGTTTGATGCTTTTAGGAGACAAATTTCCATCGCTAAGGAGCTAAGTCTCCCAATTGTATTTCATAGTCGGGAGGCTCACGAAGATTGTTTTCGAGTTCTTTTAGAAGAGAAAGCATATGAAGTACCAGGTGTGATGCATTATTTTCAAGGAACCCTAGATGATGCAAAGAGGGTTATTGACCTAGGATTTTATGTTTCAATAGCTCGACCTATCTTCCGACTTGGTCATCTGGCCGATGTGGTTAGCCAAATTTCCCTCGATCACATCGTCGTAGAAACGGATTCTTCTCCTCAGCCTTTTAAAAATAACCGTAATAATTGGACGGAACCAAGGCATTTGAGGCCCATTATCGAAAAAATTGCCGAATTGCAGGGAAAATCTGTGAATGAAGTTGAAGAGAAAGTGTTTGCTAACACAAAAAAAATACTATCTAAGCGCTGGGATATAGTGGAAAAATATATTTCCTGTGACTAGAGCATTACACGAGAGCGAATGGATATATAACCATCCATCCCATGAGAAGTATCCAAGACATGAGCCATCCTAGAAAGCCTGGAATAAGGGCTTTCAGGAAGCCAACGTTATTTGCCGATCCGATTGCTCTTGTTACTGTTACCATCAGCCAGATTGAAATGATAAGAAATAAATAAGATCCGATTAATGGAATGCTCGCAAATACGAGAAAAATTCCAGGACTATAAGCGATTCCAATTGATCGCATACTTGCCCTGAAGTCAATTTCACTTCCCATCATGTTGCAAATAGCTTTCGCGACAAACGCCCACATCATCCAACCTACCATCACAGTGCTAAATGATACTAGGACTGGATATATGCTTTGTATTCCTTCTGTCGGAATTGGATTATTTCCCGAATATTGAACCCAAATCGCTAGTGATAACCCTGTTGCAGCCACAGCTCCAAGAGAATGAAGAACTAACTCTGCTTTAGACCGAAATACAATGGATACTGACGGGTCCAATGTGGCTGCTCTGAACCCATATTCCACCAGTGAAGGATTCCCCCTTTTAGGAGAGTTGTCATCGTAAGATTCTTTTTTCTTAGGTGGGGGGGTTGTACTTTTTGTCATGATAATCGATTTGATGTAAGAGATATAAACACTAATAGTGTAAACTTTTCACACTATATAATCCCACCGTAGGTAATATTATTCAAATCGATTCGTCTACTCTGACTCAAGCCCTGTATTTGACCGTTATTGGTATGGTAACGGCCTTTTCACTTTTGTTGATTCTTATTGGGTCTATTATTGCCGTCAGAACGTTCAAACAGAAAATAGTTTCGAAATATGAATTATATATTGCCGAAAAAATCTTAGAAACCCACAATAGGTCTGTTGCTGCCGCCGCTGCCGTAGCTGTTATCAGTGCTAAAACTAAGGATCGCGGTTTAAACATCAAAGATTGATAAGATTGTAGAAGCAAGATGCAAGAATTTTCTGATTTTTTCTCCAATACTGGAATAGCTAATTTAGATTGGCGTCAGGCCATTATGATACTGATAGGTATTTCGTTCATTGCCCTGGCGATTCGAAAGAAATTGGAACCTTATGAATTATTGCCAATTGGTTTGGGAATAATAGCTGCCAATTTACCTCTTACTGGGTTGGTGGATTCTCCTATGGATACAAACGAAGTTCAAGGAGCGGGGATATTTGGGATATTTTTTCATTATGGTCTTTCCTTTTGGAATATATTGCCTCCAATAATTTTCTTGGGGATAGGAGCTCTAACGGATTTTGGTCCGGTTATTGCTAATCCAAAGACCTTGCTTTTAGGAGCTGCGGCTCAAGTGGGTATATTTATTGCTTTTTGGGGAGCACTTTTTGCTGGAGCATTAGGTATGGGATTTGGGATAGAAGAAGCGGCTTCCATAGGTATTATAGGTGGCGCGGATGGGCCTACGACAATTTTTCTATCCGCTCGGTTAGCTCCTGAAATTCTCGGAGTGACGGCTGTAATTGCCTACTCGTATATGGCATCGGTCGCATTTATACAACCACCGCTGATGAAACTATTCACAACAGAAAAAGAACGCCAAATAGTGATGGCTCCTCCAAGGGATGTTTCGAAGTTTGAGAAACTTGTTTTCCCACATATCGCGCTTATAGCTATAGTATTGCTGGTACCAAAATCCGCTCCATTGATTGCTATGTTCATGATTGGAAATATTTTTAAGGAAAGTGAGGTTGTCCCGAGGCTCACGAAAGCGGCGTCAAATGAGGTGTTGAATATAGCTACCATATTTCTCATGATTACCGTCGGTACCCAACTAACTGCTGAGAGAGTGTTTGATTTACAAACTATTGTTATTTTGGTACTAGGTCTTTTAGCTTTTTGCTGTGGAACTATAGGGGGTATTTTATTTGCCCGTGTAATGAATATTTTCCTAAAGGAAAAAATAAATCCACTCATTGGGTCTGCTGGTGTTTCTGCTGTGCCTATGGCAGCTCGAATTTCCCACCAAATAGGCCAAGAGGAAAATTCTGATTCTTTTCTGCTACCTCATGCTATGGGGCCCAATGTTGCTGGAGTTATTGGGTCGGCCGTCATAGCTGGCGTATTCATTTCCTTGGTTAATTGACATGAGTAGTAAATTACAAATTCGTGTGGGAACCAAATGGTACCGAGTAGAGGTGGAAGATATCACTTCTTATCCTGTGAAGGTTTGGGTTGAGGGTGAGGTGTACGAAGTATCCCTTACAGACGGAGTTGTGGCCCCTGAACAGGTACCAGATCCTCAACCTGAGATATATCCAATTAATGGCGATGATATTGTCTCTATTAAGGAGACTGAGAGTGGGGATCATAAATTCTTCAATTCACCCATGCCCGGTTCCATAGTATCAATATCAGTCAAAGTTGGGGATTTAATCGAAATGGGTGATCCCGTTTGTATTTTGGAGGCTATGAAGATGCAGCAGACTATTATTGCTGATATGTCCGGTGAGGTAATGAGTGTGCTGGTTGACTCAGGAGACCAAATTTCTCAGGGTGATCCTATCTGTACTCTCCTCTAGGCGTTATTCATTTATTTTTCATTCAAATCTGTCAAGGCTTTGACTGCCACCTCCAGTTCCCATCTCTCTCGGATTGGGTGTATTAGTTCGAGGGCTCTGGTCATATATTCCTCAGCTTTGCTTAGGTCTCCCTGATCCCGGTATATCATGCCAAGATAGAGGTATGATCCCCCGAGATTTGGATCTAGGGATACAGCGTATTCGAGATCTTCAGTTGCAAAATCTACTCTTTCTGAATAGTAGTATGCACCTCCTCTGCCCTTATATCCTATAGATAAGTTCGGCATACGTTTGATTACCTGCGAAAAGCCATTGATTGCATCATCGTATTCTTCCATTCTTAGAGAATGAACGGCTCTGTTGTATATAAATAAGGCATCTAATTCTGGCGTAGGGGATTCTTGAGGAATTGGAGTGCTAAGTATTGGATATGGTGTCGATGTCGGGTACGGTGTCGATGTCGGGTATGGTGTAGATAATTCCCTGACGAGTTCGGATGTTGTCTGTTTACATCCTGACAGAGTTAGTAGTATGAAAAAAGTAATAACTATACATTTAAGGTTATTATTAATTGTCAAAGTTTAGGGACTCCGTTGGATTAAAATAGGTGTTGCATTTGTTAATTGACTTGGACTCTATTATAGAAGTTGTGTTAGAAGAACGTGCTGTATTCTTGAAAATGAGCTAAGTGTTTAAATAATGCTGGTTATTAGTTGACTGTGTCACAGGAGGTATATTTGATTAAATCACTGGGAAATAATACTCCAAAAATTCATCCTACTGCTTTTGTCAGTGAAGCAGCCTATGTGGTAGGTAATGTTGAGATAGGAGAGGGGTCAAGTGTATGGCCTGGTGCGGTAGTTCGAGGAGATATGGGGACAGTCATCATTGGTAAGTACACTAATATTCAAGATAATTCCATTGTTCATGGCGATGCGGACGTTGTCATTGGGGATAGTGTAGTGATTGCCCACAGAGTTTTGTGCCATGCATCGGAAGTAGGTGACGGTTGTCTGCTTGGTAATGGATCCATCATCAACGACGGAGTGAAAATTGGTAAAAATACGATTATTGGATCAGGTGCCATGATCGTTGAGAACATGGAAATTGCTTCCGGCTCTATCGTAATGGGGATTCCAGGTAGGATTCGGGGGGAGGTCCAGCAGAAACATCTAGACTTGCAGAAATGGCTTGTAGGGGTCTATTCTGAAAACGCTAAGCGGTATAAATCTGATGGTAATCTGGAATGATTTTCGGTATTTTTATTTTGCTTTAGGGTATGCATTTGAAACGGGTAGTACTACTGGAGAACCACCCTCGGGATGAGGGATAACGGCTACCTCAGCGCCGTAGGCTTGTAGGATGTTGGACGGGGTCAGAACTTCCTTTGGTGTTCCATCTACAAGTACATTTCCTTCTGATATCAAGATCATCCTGCTACTATATCTTGCAGCCAATGTGAGATCGTGAATTCCTATAACAGTTGGACCTTGTCTATTATCGTGGGAATTAGATACGAGATTCATCACCTTGGATTGATGTGACAGGTCTAGATTAGACGTAGGCTCGTCAAGCAGCATGACGGGAGAATCCTGCGCTAAAGCCAGAGCTAACATACCTCTCTGCAGTTCTCCCCCTGATATATTTCCCAATTGGCGGTTTTTGAGATTCAGGGTGTCGGTGACTTCCAATGCTTTGTTGACTATCTG